>CALELF010000001.1 GCA_937902895.1 uncultured Synergistaceae bacterium
ATTAAGCCTATAATGGTGCGAGTTTATCCACCTAAAGAACTTGTAAAGACTGCTGTCAAAGAACAGAAGCAAGAGCAAGAACAGAAGAAAGGTAAATCTAGGTAGAGTATGAAAGAATAACGCCTCACGGTATAAAACCGAGAGGCGTTATTGATACTAATGTAATGATAAACGGAACCGCCTTGCTCTAGCTCAGCAAGACAAAGCATTGTAGGTGTGTTCTGCAACACTTATTGTAATTTTTACGAATTAAAATCAAGTATTTCATCGGCTGAAACGTAAAACTGTTTATTTTCACTTATGTGAGATTGTTTATGATAGTTGTTATATTTTTCTATTGCTATAACAAGTTTATCCTTACTCAATTTGTTGACTTGTCGTCTAAATTTTACTATATCGTCAAAGTATTCAATTTGTATCGTTGTATCAAGTTGCATATAACTGTCTTTGTCTATAACCGTTTCATACGGATTATCGGCATAAATAACGTGATTAGACTTTTTCATAGCTTTCCATTCCTTGCCTTGCAAAGAATCTAACTGAGCAATTTCCAGTGTATCATCATCTATTACTTTCACAATTAAATAAGGATGTTTAGTGGAAGATATATTGCTCTTTGAGCTATCAAAGGGTAATCTTAAAGCTAAAACTTGACCTATCTCTACATTCATTATAAGGCAACATCCATACGTTCAAGTATAGTTAAGAAATCATTGTAACGTGTTTTGTAATCATCAAGATAGTGTTTTTTATCCATCAACTGCTCTGACTTTTTTACATACACATTCTTTTCTTGCCATTCAGGGTCTTCGTGGTCTATTTCAATAAGCTCTTCTATTGGTGCATCTTTTAATGCTAAAAACATTTTTTTTAAGAAAAGCTTTATATCATCAGACAATGTGCAAGATACGCTATTCGATTTTTTAGCTACAAGTCTTGCAAAATTTCCCTGAACTTCAGGAATGACAGCACCATTATCATAAGCATAAAAATCGACGTCAAAAAGATTATCTCCGTTGCTTTTCACAAGAAAAACATTGTTGGCAAGATGCAATATCTTGTTAAGTCTTGCATTTCCTTCGTAAAACATTCTTCCATTCAAAGACATAAGATTTTTGTTAAAATATTTTCCATCTACATCTAAAGACAAAAGGTATTTTACAGCGTCAAAAACATTTGTCATAACAAGACACTCCTTTCAACTTGGTTTATGCAAAATTAAAACTTGATGTATAAAATTCTATATCCATCAACTTTTGTCTAATTATAAATGATAAAAGATGTTTGTCAAATTTTTTAAGATTGTTTACCCAAAATTTCTTTTTTGTCAAATTATATAACTGAGGAAAAAAGGGGTATGGTGGCAGATTTACAAAAATTGTTGACAACTTTTCAAAAAAAGTTAAAATACACATACGAACTTTGAGTTTTTTGTGCGACGAACACAAAAAAGATAAGGCGAGGAAATTGCGGTTTCCTCGCCTTTTTTTGTGGCTTTGTGTTGCTACAAGAAACATCTGTCTAGCCACATACAGATATAATATGCAATTATACCTGCAAGAACAGATGCAAGGAATACTTTGAGTTTTTGCATTCGACGAACACCCCCTCTCTGTTGCCAGAGTAGGTTGTAGCAACGAGAGGAATTTTATCACAAAAATTGCCTTTTAGAGAATTTTATTTTGAGGTAAAAAATACACAAAGAATATGCATATATTACACATTCTTTGTGTATATATTCAAGGTTTTTGGGGTGCTGGTAACACCTTAAAAAACTTGAAAGCTTTTAGTTATTAAATGAGTTGTTGTCTTTGACGGGAGAGCAACTCATTTTTTTTATTTCTTATTTCTTTTTATAACTCTGCTCTACCTCTGCTTTTAATTCTTGTATATTTACCTTTTTATATTCTTCATTATTTATAATTATTGTTTCGTTTGCTTTATTATACATAATAGGCAACGAACTTCCATCATAATCAATAATTAAGTATCCATCACTCTTACTAGCAACATAAGTCTCAATCTTTCCTTGTTCCCATTTATAAGGCTGGGTGCCAAAATTATATCTAGTTGCTGTTATAGTATAATCATTACCGTTTTGTTTTATTGTAACTTCTTCTATACAAGTATTCCAAGTTCTATCAACTCTATACCACGTCCCTACAAACTTATCACTACCGCCAGTAAACACAGAGGTAACGACAATGATAATAGCGATAACACCTGCGACTACACCACCGATTAAAAACTTTTTCATTTTGTTTCTCCTTTCTTTTTAAGAGCTTCTTTAGCTCTATCTTCCTCAATTTGTTTTCAAAAACTTTGTTTTATTAAACAATTGTTAAACAACTGTTTAACAATACGTTTGGTTTTTCTCGTGTAATAGTAGTTGAATTAGATATTTTTCAAATCTATCAAGCTAAAGAATTTCTCCCACACAAAAAAAGCAATTAACATACACTCAATATTCGGGAAAAACAATAAAGGAGCTACGCTAAATACAACGCTCCAATAAAAACTCTCCTTTCCGTTTGTAAAAATGGTTTGAGGAAAACCAAAAAAACCAAGAATAGCCACCAATATTATGCTACTTATAAGAACGTTCCAGTCAAAATGTGAAAAGTTTTTTATCACCACTTTTTGCCAACTTTGCACTAACGGATTCCATGATTTCCAAATTATTCCGATTGTCATTATTACAAATTGAATAAAAATTATTTTTGTATATAAAATTTTCTTTGCTTATGCAATTCAAAAGCATGCCAATTATTTAACCTTTCTCGCTCTTGAGCCACATTGTTTTCTCTTTCCTTTATATTAACCTCCATATCTGCAATTTTTTGGTCAAATTCTTGTTGAAAGGCATAATATAAATTGCTTTTGAATTGTGACTTTTCTTTTTCAAGGTCTTCTTGTTGTTTATAAAGACCCTCTCTCCAAAACTGCAGTAACTCTAAAT
>CALELF010000002.1 GCA_937902895.1 uncultured Synergistaceae bacterium
AACGCAAAATATTGCAACAGAAGAACTAAAAAACAAATTGAAGAGGACAAAGCTAGAGAAGCTCTAAAGAAAAAAGGAGAAACGAAATGAAAAAGTATTTAATTGGTGGTGTAGTTGTAGGTGTTATCGCTATTATCATAGTCATTACTTCTGTGTTTACTGGCGGTAGTGATAAGTTTGTTGGAACGTGGTATAGTGTAAAAATAAAAGACAGCCCGTTTACGTCTCCAAGCATAGTAGAAATGGTAATTGAGAAAGCTGAAAAAAATTACTTAATTTCATTTACTAATCATTTTTATAAGTTAAGTAAAAAATGGAAACAAGGTGAAACAACTAAACTAATAGCTAGTAAAAAAGATAATAATACTTTATGCGTAAATGTTTTTGGCGATGAAATACTTATGGAATATAATGAGAAAGATAAGGTTATTATTTTTGATAAAGACAGATATACAAAACTAGAAGCAACTATTGATAAGATTAAATCCAAGTTGGAACCTAAAATGGAACAAGCTGAACTAAAAAGGAAAAAAAATCTAAAAAGCACAGACGGACTTGATGTAAGGTTTGATGATATTAAATTTGGTCACTAATTATAAATAAAAAAAATGAGTTGCTCTCCGACCAAAGACAACAACTCATTTAATAACTAAAAGCTTTCAAGTTTTTTAAGGTGCTGGTAACACCTAAAATCTTGAATATACGGCACTTTGCGTGCCTAAATAATATCCCAAAAGTGGGTAGTCAGTATTTTATACGTTTATAAAAAACGACATTTTCCACCATCGGAAATTATTAACAGTATTATATGGTGGGCGGTATTGGGTTTGAACCAACGACTTCCACCGTGTGAAGGTGACACTCTACCGCTGAGTTAACCGCCCACGCCCAATAGAATACAAAAAAAATGGTGGATCGTACAGGAATCGAACCTGTAACCCCCTGATTAAGAGTCAGATGCTCTGCCAATTGAGCTAACGATCCACAAAGTAATTTATGGGGAGGATGAAGGGATTTGAACCCTCGACAACCGGAACCACAATCCGGGGCTCTGCCAACTGAGCTACATCCTCCATCTTCTTCATATATGTATGGCGCGCCTGAAGGGAGTCGAACCCCCGCCCCACTGCTTAGAAGGCAGTTGCTCTATCCAGCTGAGCTACAGGCGCTCCAGCCGTGCCAAGCACGCTATGCATTATACACTTAAATTTTTGTTTGTCAATACCTTGTTTTCTAAAATTTGGGTTTCTGTAATTTTATTGAGTGAATTGATAAAGTTTGCGACAAAATCGCCTATTCCTTGTGATGCTTTTAAAGAAATTTCGCCTGCTATTTTATACAGGATAGAAGCTGAAAGAGCTGCATAGAGTGGGGAAGTGACAGTCAAAAACGAGGCAATAGCCCCTCCCAATGAGCAACCCATACCAGTAATTTTTTCCATCACGTAAGAACCACCCTGCAAATAAAAAGCATTTTGTCCGTCTGTTACGAAATCTACTTCACCAGATACAGCAACAATACCATTTATGCATCGTGCCAATAATACCGCAGAATTTTCTGCCTCTTGAGTAGAATTTATTGTATCTGTTCCTAGTGCTCTTTGAAGTTTATTATTAGTTACCCCCCATAAATTTGCAAGGGTTATAATTTCACTAGCATTACCCCTTATAACTGATGGAAAAATTTTTGTTTCTGGCATTTGGTTAAATAATTTATTTCGTAACTCTCCAAAACCTACAGCAACGGGATCAAGCACCCAAGGAAGTTTTTTATCTTTTAATGCAACAAGCATTGCTGGAATAGTTTGCTCATATATTGGAATTACTGTGCCTAGGTTTATATAAGCAGAATTTGCAATGGAAACAAACTCTCTTGCTTCATTTGGCATATAAAACATAATTGGCGAGGCACCAAGAGCGAGCTCAACATTTGCTACAAGATTTTGGCTAACAGTGTTTGTAATATTAGCAACTAAATTTTTGCTTGAGTTTAAGGATGTGAGGGCATCTATAACCTTTAATTCAATAGATTGTTTTATTTCACTAGACATTTTTTGCCAACTCCAATAAGGTCATATCTTTTGGCTTTTATGAGCGCTTTTTTTACAAGTTCTTTATTTTCTGGAATAAAATATTGCAGAAGAGCACGTTGCATTTTTCTTTCTTCCATGGATTTAGCTACATGGATTTTTTCGTTTGTAAAAGGATTAATTTCTGTGTAATACATACAGGTTGCAGTACTGCCGGGGGTTGGGGTAAAATCTTGAACCTGCTCTGGGCGTAGTCCAGTATCTCGGATAAATTCTGCTAACTTAATAGCATCCTCAATGGTAGCACCAGGATGCGATGAAATAAAGTATGGAACTAAAAATTGTTTCTTGCCAAGCTTATTGTTAATATTTTTATACGCCATTATAAACTTTTCAAAAATTTCTTTTTGCGGTTTTCTCATCAAGTTTAGAACTTTTGAGGATATGTGTTCTGGGGCAATTTTCAACTGTCCAGATATATTGTTTTCGCAAATATATTCCAAAAATTTTGAGTTATTTTCAGCTAAAATGTAATCGTAACGAAGACCGGAGCGTATAAATATTTTCTTTATTCCCTTTGTTTTTTTTGCTTTTTCAAGCAGAGAAATATAATGTTTGTGACTGGTGTCCAGATTTTCGCAAGGAGTGGGGAATAGGCAGGATTTGTCACGGCAAGTGCCAAATTTTGCACACTTGTCACATTGTATATGGGTAAAATCTGCGGTTGGTCCACCTAAATCAGAAATATACCCCTTAAAATCTTCATCGTGTGATAAAGCTTCAATTTCTTTTAGGACGCTTTCATCGCTTCTTGTTTGTATAATTCGCCCCTGATGATTTGCTATGGCACAGAAAGCACATTCTCCAAAGCAACCTCTGTGTTGCGTTACGCTAAACTTTACTTCAGAAAGAGCAGGAACTCCTCCAAATTTATCATAATCGGGATGCCATTGTCTTGTATATGGCAATGCGTAAACTTCGTCCATTTCCGTTTGTGTAAGAGGTCTTGCAGGTTTATTTTGCACAACAAACCAAGCTCCTTGATCTTGTGCAACTATTTTACCATTATTAGAATCGTTCTCTTTATATGCTAAAGTGAAAGCTTCAGCATATTTTTTTTTGTCGCTAGAGACTTCTGAAAAACTAGGCAGAAGAATACAATCCAAAATATCAACATTATGTGTCTTGTAACAAGTGCCGTCAATATTTGTCATATCCTTAATATTTTCGCCAGCGTCAAGTTGGACAAGTATTTCTTTTGTTGCTAATTCTCCCATACCATAAACTAGTAAATCTGCCCGAGAATCCACCAAGATACTGCGACGTACCTTGTCGCTCCAATAGTCATAATGTGCAAGACGACGCAAGCTCGCTTCAATTCCTCCGATTATAAGCGGAATGTCACCAAAATTTTCTCTCACTTTGTTGCAATAAACCATTGTTGCTCTGTCTGGTCTTTTGCCCGCAATGCCGCCAGGAGTGTAGTTGTCATTGCGTCTTTTTTTCTTGTTTGCGGTGTAGTGATTTACCATACTGTCCATATTGCCAGCAGAAAGCATAACGCAGAGCCTTGGGCGTCCCAATTTTACAAAATCATCATTGTTATGCCAATCAGGTTGGGCTATTACGCCAACAGAAAAGCCAAGCGACTCAACAAGCCGTGCAATAATTGCGTGACCAAAACTGGGGTGGTCAACATAAGCGTCTCCTGTAATAATGAGGACATCAAGCTGTTTTATCTCTCTTTGCTTTAAGTCCTCTTGCGTAGTAGGTAAAAATTGTTGTCTATTTTTATTTTCTTTTTGCATATATATTCAGTTCTTTTCTTCTAAATTTGTGGTATATTATACCATTATGATTGAGCAAATAAAGGTATGTAATGAAATTTTCTATATTAAAAGAATTGCTAGCAGGACTCGATGTGCAGCTCTCATTGGCGATGATGGGGAATTTTTGTTACACGTGCCATCTTTTATGACAGATAAAGAAATAAAACAGAATGCGGAAAGGTTTATTCCAAACTTTATTGATGATTTGAAAAAAAATAGAGCAGAAATAATTTCAAGGCTCCATTCTTACAAAGATGGTGACGAATTTCTTTGCTATGGAGAGATATTAAAATTAAAAATTGATGATACTGTTAAAGAAATTAGGCGCGAAGGGCAATTTTTAATATCACCCAAGATAAAAGGCAGAGATGAAGCAAATGCACTTTTTTTCAAATTTTATGCAGGTCAGCTATACGATTTGTTACAGCAACGCCTAAACTACTGGTGCAAAAAAACGCATCTATGCCCGAATGCCGTATCTATTAAAGATGTTAAAACGAGGTGGGGGAGTTGTTCACGCAACAGAAATATTACCTTTAATGTGAAAATGGCACTTCTTCCGCAACATCTTTTTGATTATGTGATAGTTCACGAATTGTGTCATATAAAAGAAATGAATCATTCAGTTGCATTTTGGCAACTAGTTAAAAAATTTATACCATACGCAGAAGAATATAGAAAAGAGTTAAGACGAAATGAAAAAAAATACACTTGGTAACAGATGTTTAAATTTTCCAGATAATTTTTTGCTATATCTAGGCACTTCCGGTGGTCGTTTTTCCATGATAAAACAGCTCCGTGCAACTGGCGGTATGTGGTTTCGTTATGCTGGATTAAATTTGCTTATAGACCCAGGTCCTGGTTGCCTTGTCAAAATTTGTGAATCTTCCTTGCCTTGTAAAAATGACGAGCATGCTGTTGTGGAAGATATTGACGGTATTATCTTAACACATAGACATATTGACCACACTGGTGATGTGAATGTCATTATTGAAGGGCTTACACATGGTGGACGCAATAAGCGTGGTTTTCTTCTAACTCCACCAGATTGTATTTCTGGTGATGATTGTGTGGTGCTGCATTATGAACAAGGGCACTTGGAAAAAATCATTACAGCAACAGACGGAGAAATGCTATATTTGCCTAACGGAATTTCAGTCTTTCCTGTAAAGCATATTCATAACGGCGTTGAGCCTTTAGGCTATATATTTAGATGTGATGGCTATCCTTCTGTTGGTTTTATATCTGATACAAAATACCTTCCTAAATATGGTGAAATCTATAAAGAGCTTGATATTTTGTCTATAAATTCTACCTTTGCAATGCCACGTGAGACGAGTGAACATCTTTCCTATCCAGAATCTGTAAAAATTATTGAAGTTGCACAGCCGAAGCTTGCTATATTAACCCATTTATGTGCACATTTTTTATGGGATGAATATAAAAATTTGCTTAATACCACAATGGTTGGAAAGACAAAGTTAATTACTGCCAGTGATGGAATGGTTATTGATATAAACTCAAGAAAATATTGGCGAAATTTTGTAAAGTCTAAATTTAGCAAGTCAGAGGAGAAAAAAATAAATGAAAAAAATTAGCGAATTACCTATTATTAAACTTATAGGAAACACGCCTTTATACAAATTAAATTTAGTAACTGGTGGTGCATCAATTTACATAAAGCTTGAGGGGAATAATCCTGGTGGTTCAATAAAAGACAGAGCTGCTTTTGGAATGTTAAAACGTGCAGAAGATTTAGGCTTGCTTAATGAAGATACTGTAATTGTTGAGCCAACTAGTGGCAACACTGGAATAGGATTGGCACTCTTGGGGAGTGCACTCGGATTAAAAGTAATATTGACTATGCCTGAGTCTATGTCACTGGAAAGAAGAAAAGTGCTTGCTGCTTTTGGTGCGGAATTGATTTTAACTCCTGCTGATAAAGGAATGGCAGGAGCCGTGGAAGCTGCAAATGAAATTTTGAAAGAAAATAAAAACGCAATTATGCTTGATCAATTTTCCAACGAAGGCAATCCGCAAATTCACGAAACAACAACTGCAGTTGAGATAATGAAACAAATTGGAAATTCAGACAAAATCGGTGCATTTGTTGCTTCCTTTGGCACAGGGGGAACTGTGTCTGGCATTGGAAGAGCAATAAAAAAAGAAAATAAGGCTTCCAAAATTGTGGCAGTTGAGCCAGCGTCAAGTCCGCTAATCACAGAGGGAAAAGCTGGGGCACATAAAATTCAAGGAATTGGAGCTAATTTCATTCCAAAGTGCCTTGATAAAGATGTGATTGATGAATTTGTAACTGTAACTGATGACGAGGCAATAGAAATGACTAAATATTTATCAAGAAAAGAGGGAATATTTAGTGGTATTTCTACTGGTGCAAATGTTGTAGCAGCAATGAAAATTGCAAAAAATATTTCCCCTGACAAGGTTGTAATTACAATACAACCCGACAGGGGAGACAAATATCTTTCTGTGTTTTAATTATGTTAGCAAAATCTAATATTTTCTCAAAATATTTTGCGTTTTTAGGGCATTTTTGCTATGATAATACTGCATCGTTTAATTTGATTATGTTAAAAAAACTTAACAAAATTGCAATTCAACTTTGAGAGGAAAAATTAAAAATGAGACTTTACGAAAAGTCAAATATTGCAGAGGTGCTAAAACAGTTACGAGTCAAGAAAAAATTGTCACAAGAAGCTTTAGCTGATAAGATAGGTTGCTCGCGAGTATCAATTACTATGATAGAAACCGGTAACCACAAGCCAAATTATGAACTGTTTTGTCGGTGGGCGAGGGCTTGTGGGCAACAACTTATTTTGCGTTCTATTGAAAATAGAGAAATAGACATTTTTAATAATGATAATGTTGAATAACGTTTTTCTGTTGGAGAATGAAAAATGGCGAATGAAAATCTAATGAAGGCAAAAAAAGCCAAAAATGATGAATTTTATACTCAATGGGCAGACATTGAGAAAGAAATTATGGCGTATATTGATTATGACAAAGATGTTTTTAGAGGAAAGACAATATTACTGCCTTGTGATGACCCTGAATGGTCTAATTTCACAAAATTCTTTGCACAGAATTTTGAAGCATTTGGCATTAAGAAATTGATAAGCACAAGTTATGCCTTTGAGAGCAAGAAATTGGCTATGCCTTATCAGACATCTTTATTTGAGTTAAATTCGCCTCTTTACGATGAGGATAAATCTAAGACACATGGCAAGATATTTACGCTTGACCACGATACAAATCAAAATGGTGTAATTGATATTGACGACCTGGAATGGCAGTATTTAGAAGGCAATGGTGATTTCAGAAGTGAGGAAATCAAAAAATTGCGTGATGAAGCTGATGTCATAATTACAAATCCGCCATTCAGTATGTTTAGAGAATTTTTAGCTTGGATAATGGAAGCTGACAAGAAATTTGCCATTATTGGGCATCAAAATGCTATTGGCTATAAAGATGTATTCCCTTTGTTAAGGGATAATAAAGTATGGCTTGGTAATGGTTTTAAGGGTGGTGCAGGTCATTTTATAAGTAAATATGAAGATTATGCAACAGCAGGAAACCATATTGATGGAATGATAAGGGTTTCTGGTGTTAATTGGTTTACAAATATAGAACATGGCAGACGACATCAACCCTTGCAGCTAATGACCATGGCAGATAATATAAAATATAGCAAACATAAGGAAGTCAAGGGTATCGGTTATCAAGAATTTTTCAACTATAAAGCTATAAATGTTCCATTTTCAGATGCAATTCCTAGTGATTATGATGGTGTAATGGGGGTACCTATTACTTTTTTAGATAAATACAATCCTGAACAATTTGAAATAATAGGGTTAGGAATTGCTAATCTAGGATTAGACTGTGGAGTAAAACCATATACGAAAGAACACAAAATTTATAGAACAACAGTGCAAAAGAGAGGTGCAGTTGATGGTGATTTATATATGGTTGATAAAGAAAATCACCCAATTGTGCCATATAGTAGAATCTTAATCAAAAAAAGAGGCTAAATTATGAAAACGACATTACACACAGAATGGACTGTAAAAGATATTTGTAAAGACTTTGTCTATAATGAGCTAGAGGGCAAGGGATTATATGGCATGGGGGGAAAACTCACAATACAGCCAGAATATCAAAGAAACTATATTTATGCAGAAAGTAAGAAAGATGTTGCTGTCATTGAATCTGTATTAAAAGGCTATCCGCTAGGACTTATATATTTCAATAAAAATGGGGAGCAACTGGAAGTATTGGACGGACAGCAACGTATTACTTCTTTGGGGAGATTTGTTACGAGCAAATTTGCCATTATGGATAATGGCATGCAACAATATTTTAGGGGACTTTCAAGCGATAAGCAGGAGAAAATCCTCAACACTCCTCTTTTAATCTACGTATGCGATGGTGAGGAATCCGAAATAAAGGAATGGTTCAAGACAATAAATATTGCTGGTGTTCCGTTAAATGCACAGGAAATCAGAAATTCTATTTATTCGGGTGAATTTGTTACACTAGCAAAAGAGATGTTTAGCAACACTCAAAATTCAAATGTTGCAAAATGGGGTGCTTACATAAGCGGTTCAGTTAATAGACAGGAATTTCTGGAACGTGCCTTGGATTGGGTAAGCAGAGGAAATATAGAGGACTATATGTCAAAACATAGGCATGATAACAATATAACGGAATTAAGCACCTATTTTAATTCTGTTATTGACTGGATAGATGGTGTATTTACTGACGTAAAGAGTGAAATGAAAGGGTTGGAGTGGGGAAGATTGTATGAAACCTACCACAAACAGCCCTATGACAGCTCTAAAATTTTTGAACAGGTAGAAAAATTATACGATGATGATTTTGTTAGGAATAAAAAGGGAATTTTTGAATATGTTCTTGGCGGTTGCCTTGATAAAAAATTACTCGAACTCCGTATATTTGATGACTTCGTGAAAAAGAGTGTCTATAATGAACAAACAAAAACTGCCAAAGACAAAGGAATTTCAAATTGCCCAATGTGTGCAGTTGAAAATGGAAATAACAGAACGAAGATATGGACACTTAAGGAAATGGACGCTGACCATGTAACTGCTTGGTCAAAAGGTGGAGCAACCACTAAAGAAAATTGTCAAATGCTATGTAAAACACACAACAGAATGAAAGGCAACAGGTAAATTGACTTCATTTGGCTAATGCCTTTTTATTTCAGTTTTGAGCAACATTTTTTATCGCATGAAAAATCTTCAATTTTTTCTTTAAACCAGTCTTCTGCTGGATGTTGCCCCATGCCTAGCAATGTTGCAAGTTGCAAATGTAGGCACTTTGCTGCTGTTGGACAGACCTTTGTGTTAATGCCACCAATCCCTTTTTGTGTTAAGCTTTCTTTCAACTTGTCGTCGATTTCATTCCATGCTGAGATATTTTTTTTTGCCACTTCTATGCGAAGATTTTTATATTCTTCGTGCAGAGTGGCAATTTCTTTTGCCTTTTGCTTGAAGGTTTCTTCTATTTCCGTTACCCCTGCGTCAGATTCTAGCTTGCCACATTCTTTTTCAAGATAAGGGCAAACAAGCCAAAAAAGAGTGGGGCAGGGGACACCATTTTCAAAGATAGGGCTTGTCATAACTACCTGTGGATATCCCCATTTACAACGATGTGCTACACACAGGCTATTTTCTATATTAAATTTTCTTCCCTGCATATTTGTAGTGATTATTTTTTTGTCTAATTCAGTAAGTTTGTCCATTAATCTTTTACCAAATCTGGCATTGCCTTTGCATAGCCTTCTTTCATCAAATCTTGAGTTATTTTCAAGTATCTTTCTGTTGCTGCAATGCTTTCATGACCAAGAAAATCTTGTATAAATTTTAGTGGTGCACCGTTTTCTAACATATGTGTGGCTGCTGAATGTCGCAATGTGTGAGGAGAAACCTCTCTAACTCCTGCTTTTTGTGCCACCTTTGTTACAATTCTCGTAATTGTTCGGACTGTCAAAAATTTTGCACGCACAGTTTCACCCTTTAGAAGTGGATCGTCTGGCTCGTGGGGAACTAAAGGCATATATATTTCTAACAATTCCTTTAAGCGAAAGCCGAAGGGGACAAGTCTTTCTTTTGAGCCTTTTCCGAAAATTCGCATAATCCGTTCGTTTAAATCTATATTCCCCCAAGTAAGGGAAGCTAACTCTGAAACACGAAGACCACAGGAATATAGTGTTTCAATAATAACCCTGTCTCTCATTGCTGTTGGTGAAGATGAATCAATCCCATTGGCTAGAATATTTTCTACGCTTTTTTGAGACAGTGCTCGTGGCAAAACGATATTTTTTTTAGGGCTTTTGATTGGTATTGAGGGATTGTTTGTTAAATCACCATGTCTTTGTAGCCATGAGCAAAAGCCTCTCAATGCAGACATACGTCTTGAAACTGTAGACTTTTCCTCATTTATTCCAATGATGTTTGACAGAAAAATGCGAAGAGACCTTGTATCAAGCTGCTCAAGTTCATGTATGTCTTGATTTTTGAGAAAAGTGTTCAAGTGGCGCAAATCAATTTCATAATTAGTGATGGTATGCTTTGAGTAGCCCAATACAGAAAGATGCTCAAGATATTCATGTATCAGTTGTTCTATTTTGTTTTCTTTCATACGACCTCGTTTCCAGCATCAAACTATGTTGATTGCTTCCATTGACTTTTTATTAGTGCATGAAGGATATTACTTTTTACATCACTGTGTTTGGCTTCTAGGTATTCAATAATTTCCTGTGCATCTTTACGTTGCGTATGTGAGCCATAAGGGCAGGAAGAAGCTAATATTGGTAAATTTAATCGCAAAGATTCCAGTGAAATTTGTCGTTCTTCCACATAAATCAGTGGGCGTATAACGCTTATTTTACTTTTTGTCATAAAAATATTTGGCTCAAAACACTTGAAATTTCCAGTGTGAAGAAGGTTTAGCAAAACTGTTTGAGCAACATCATCTTTATGATGTCCTAAAGCTATTTTATTATAGCCAAATTCATTTGCAGCCGTTGCTAGTAAACCTCGCCTAAAATTTGCACAAAGACTACAGGGACTTTTTTCATTTCGTTCGGAAATAATTTGAAATGTGGGGTGGTCTTTTGTAATGAAAGGAATAGCGAGTTCCCTAAAAAAATTTTGTATATCTGCTAACTCTTGTGTGGTGTTAGATTGATTTATGTAACAGGCTCCAAGCTCAAATTTTATTGGGCTTCTCGTTTGCAGTATGTGTAATGCAAGAGTAAGTATAAAGCTGTCTTTTCCACCAGAGAAACCTATCAAAATTTTATCATTTTTATTTATCATATTAAAATCAAAAACGGCTTTTCCAACGAGACGTGAAATTTTTTGTGAGAGTTTTGGAAAGTCGTTGGTTGAGTTATTCTCTACATTAGCCATAATTGTTCAACCTTCATTTTTATTTCATAGTGCGATTATATCATCTAAAGTAAATTTTTGCATTTCTGCAAAAATATTTCTTGCTAAGTAACCTAATTTTGTTATAATTACTAGTTGGATTGGAGGTGTCGTCTTGACTGTTCGCAAGGGAATTTCTGTTTTTACATTTTTTGTTTTAATTTCTATGATAGCAATTGTCTGTTACACTGCAGATGCTAGCACATACGAGGCGTTGAAGAATGCTAATATTCCGTTGCTTTTTTGCGGATTTGGACTTGTTGTGTTAGGATGGGTGCTTGATTCAATTAAATTTATGACGCTTTCTCTTGCAGCAGGAGAGAAATTGTCATTTAAAGATACATTGACAGTTGTGCTAGTAAATTATTTTGGTTGCGCAATTACACCTATGCAAAGTGGTGGTGGACCTTTCCAAGTCTATATGTTATATCAGAATGGTGTTGCAGTTGGTAAATCTGTCGCAATCACGCTTGTGCGCACAATTTTTACTCTTGTTATTTTAGCTCTAGTTGTCCCCTTTGCAATGACATTAGACAAAAGTGTTTTAGATAATTACAAATATTTAAGCTTATATTTATATTATATATTTGCTTTTGTTGGTGCGGCTGTGGCGCTGATTATAATTAGTATTGTTAAACCTTCCATCTTAAAACATATTGTAGAAAAGCTGTTAAAACTAATAAATAGATTTGGCTTTATTAAAGCTCCACGTTTGAAAAATATTTTACAAAAGGTTCACAACGAAATAGATATTTATAATGCCAATATGAAAGAGTTTGTCGGACGAGGTAAGAAATGGCTTTTTATTTCTTTTCTCGTGGCAATATGCCATATGTTTGTTTATATGTCTGTTATGCCTGTTATTATTATAGCAACAGGTTTTAGCGTGAACTTTTTACAATGCTTAATAGCAGAAGCACTATTTCTTTTTGTTTTATATTTTGTGCCTACTCCTGGTGCTTCTGGCATTGCTGAATGTGGAGCAGCAACAATTTGTGCAATGTTTATGCCATTGGGGGCAGCAGGCATTACAGCGATACTGTGGCGTATGATATCTGAATACACAGGAATAGCACTAGGGGCTGTTGTCATGATAAAAAGCCTTGGCTTATCTAATGCAAACGAATTACTAGCAAAAAATAAAAAAGCAAAGAAAAATTTTTCAAAGGAATAAAGGAGAAAATACATTGTTACATTGCGGAATTATCGGTTTGCCACTAAGTGGCAAAAGCACAATATTTAATGTAATTACTAAGGCTGGAGCAGAGGTAAAACCTTATGCTGGTGGAAAAACTGATCCAAACAGAGCAGTTGTTCCTGTTCCTGATGCTCGTTTTGATAAGCTTGTGGAATTTTACAAGCCTAAAAAAGAAACTCCATCTCAAATAGAATTTGTTGATCTTGCTGGATTATCTCGTGGAGCTGGTCAAGGTTTGGGATTGGGAAATGCCTTTTTGTCTTTTGTAAGTGATGCAGATGCACTTGTTCATGTTATTCGTTGCTTTGAAAATAGCGGGGTAGAGCATCCAGAGGGTAGCATTGATCCTGTCCGTGACTGGGATATTGTCAATAACGAGCTGATATTTAGAGACCTTGCTGTTATTGAAAATCGTCTTACAAAATTATCTGCAAAAAAGAAACTTATACCAGAGGAAGCAAAGGAAAAAGCATTGCTTGAAAAATGTAATGAATGTTTGATGGAAGAAAAGCCACTTTCAAGCATTGAAATGTCTGTTGAAGAAAAAAGGTCTCTTCGTGGTTTTGCCTTTGTTACATCTAAACCACAGATTGTTGTCTTGAATTTAGATGAAACACAAGTTGAAGATGAAAAAATACCCAAATATAGTGAATTGCAAAAGAAAGCTCAAGAGTCAGGCGTAATTCTCGTCAAGCTATACGGCAGTATTGAAATGGATATTATTGAGTTAAGCCCAGAAGATGCAGCTTTATTTACAGAAGGATTAAAAATTACAGAGCCAGGTAGAGAACGCTTAATCAATGAAGCCTATAAAACACTCGGGCTCATTTCCTTCTTTACATCTGGACAAGATGAAGTTCGTGCTTGGGCTTTAGCTGATGGTGGCACAGCGGTAGATGCGGCTGGCACAATACATTCAGACCTTGCAAGAGGCTTTATAAGGGCACAAGTTGTTGCTTATAAAGATTTTGAGGCACATCATAATTCTTTCGACGAATGCAGAAAAGCAGGTGTGTTACGTCTTGAGGGGAAAGAATATAAGGTTCATGACGGAGACATGATAGAAATTCGCTTTAACATCTAGTGGATATAATTATGACGTGTAAAAACGACGAAAAAAGATTAGGAATTGACATAGGTGGCCATACACTGACAATAGCAGAAGTGATAGCATCACCTAGACCACAAATTATAAATAAAAAAACAATCAGCACACCATCTCCAAGAACGCCAAAAACTCTTATTGACGCACTAGTTTCCTTAGTGCGAGAATATGTGGCTGATGGAAAAAAATGTTGCGTCGGGATAGCTGTTCCTGGTGCATTAGATAAAACAAAAAGATTTTGCAACCTTACAAATTTCGGTAATGTAAAATGCAATCTATCAGAATTGCTCACAACTGAACTCTTAAAATATAATATTACAGCAAAGGTTAAGGCAGAGAATGATGCAAACGCTGTTGCAGTAGGTGAAAAAGTAGCTGGAGAGGCTAATAACCTTGAAGACTTTGTCTGTGTTACACTTGGAACTGGAGTTGGTGGGGGCATTTTTTCAAATAATAAACTTTTAACAGGTGCACATGGTCTAGCTGGTGAGCTTGGGCATATATTCCTAGAGGATAAAGCGAGAGTTTGCCCTTGTGGTGGCAAGGGACATTTAGAGGCTTTTGTTGGTGCGTATGTCGTTGAAAAAGAAGCCACAAATTTAGGTGTAGCGTATAATTTTAAAGAACTTTGGGAAAAAAGAAACACAGTAGAAGAAGCACAGAAAATTATTTCTCAGTTTTTAGATAGAATAGCTTCAGCCTTTGCTACATACATTGCAATATTGGATCCTGAAGTGATATTTTTGTATGGTGGCATTTCCAAAAGTGATGGAATTATTCCAGAAATCACAAAGCGATTAACACCACTTTTGTCAACTGCAGAGAAGCCAAATTGTAAAATTATAGTTTCTGGCTTAGGTGAAGATGCTGCCCTTTATGGCGTTGCCTTAGAACAATAAATTTACTATTGATTTTTTTTATTTTTGTGATACAATAACGACACTTCGTTCTTATCAAAAGAGTGGGCTTGCCCACTCTTTTTCTTGTTACTTTGGAGGTCTGTTTTATGGATAAAAGAATATACGATAAAATTTTTCCAGAGCTTTCCTCTCGTGCAAAATCTCATGGATATAATTGTATTGGGCTTGAATTGGTGCATGAGGATGAGCAAAACATTCTTCGGTTATATATAGAAAATGATACTGGAGTAGACCTTGTTGGATGCGAGGCTGTCAGTCGTGATATTTCCCAGTATTTAGACACAGTCGAGGATATACTTCCACTGCATTACCTTTTAGAAGTTACAAGTCCTGGGTTAGAACGTCCTCTTTTTACTAAGCAAGATTTTATTGATAATATAGGACAAATCGCAGAACTTACTTTAACAAACAAGAAATCTATAGTTGGTGAAATTTCTGACGCAAATCAGTCATTAGTAAAACTTAATTTAGATTCTGAAATTTTAGAATTTAAATACGATGAAATCCAAGCTGCTCACCTTGTGTTTACCTTAACAAAAGGGCAGAAAAAAACATTTAAGAAAAATACTAAAAAGAAAAAATAAATGAAAGGAAGAATGGACAATGCAATTCGGACGTTCAAAGGACAAAAATTTAAAAGAAATTATCTCTACAATTGCACTTCAGAAGGGATTGGATCAATCAATTATAATCCACAGCATTGAGCAGGCTATACTTGCCGCATATAAGAAGTTTAGGGCTTCACAATGTGACCCAAACTATAAATCTTCTGCTCAAAAAACAAGCATAGAAGTTAATTTTGATCCAGATACAAACCAACTTCATGTATTTGAGGTTTATGAAATAGTTGAAACAGCTGACGATATCAAAAATCCATATACCCAATGGACATTGGAAGATGCTGAGTATGCTGGCTTGTCTGGATTATCTGTTGGTGAATATGCAAGGGTAGAGAAATCACCGGAAAATTTTGGAAGAATTGCTGCACAAACAGCAAGACAAGTTATATTACAAAGATTGAGAGACGCTGAAAAAGATCAGTTAAGATCTCGGTTAAAAGAAAAAGAAGATAGTGTTATAACTGGTATTGTTAGTAAAATTAAGGGCGATAAAACTTTTGTAACAATTGATTCAAAAGCTGAAATAGTGGCATTGTTGCCAGATAATGAAAAGATATTTGGCGAAAATTACGAAATTGATAGTCATTACAAGTTCTATCTATTTCTTGATAAAATTCCAGGTGGAAGATCTCGTTACGTTGTTTCAAGAAAACATCCCAATCTTTTACGCCGACTTATGGCAATAGAAATTCCTGAAATACAAGAGGGAGTTGTTGAAATAAAATCTGTCGTTAGAGAAGCAGGTGCTAGATCAAAAGTTGCTGTTAAGTCTCTGGATCCTAATGTTGATCCAGTTGGTGCTTGCATAGGAAGTGCAGAATCTCGACGCCTTGAGAATATTACAAAAGAGCTTTCCGGGGAAAGAATTGACATCGTCAGGTATGATGACAACATTGAGCAATTTATCATCAATGCACTTTCTCAAGCAAAAATAGTTCGTCTTGAAAAAGCTGAGGTTAATGGCAGGACTCAGTATACAGCCATTGTCCATCCAAGTAATTTATCTCAAGCAATAGGCAAAGCAGGACAAAATGTCCGTCTTGCTGCTAGGTTGACTGGGTGTAAAATAGATATAAAGCCTGATGAAGACGAAGTTATGCCAACATTTGCAGATATAATAAAAGAAAATAAAAAATAGTATGTCTGTAAAAACAAAAGAAGAAAAAAAAGCTCATATGCGTTTATGCGTTGGTTGCGGTATTTCGCATCCAAAAAGTGAAATGTTACGTATAGTTAGAGATTTGAATGGGGAAGTAAAGCTTGATGGAACAGGCAATGCTGATGGTCGTGGCGTATATGTCTGCCCGAATATTGTTTGTTTTGAGAAGGCAGTAAAAAAGAATGGCTTAACTCGTTCCCTAAAGATAAATACATTATCACCACAGTTGAAGGATAAAATTATCGCCCTTATTGGTGATACATTAAAAGATAAAAATGAATAATCCCTTTAATTTTTTAGGACTAGCTAGGAAAGCAAACGCAATTTTAATAGGACAGGACAATGTTTTACTTGCTTTACAACATGGCATTGAAATGTTTGTATTGATAAGTAGCGATGTTTCCACTACATTATTTCGCAAGATACAGTCAAAAACATCAACTACTAATTCGACAATTGTAAAACTTGACCTATCTCGTAATGAAATTGGTTCTTTACTTGGCATACGCTCTGCAAGCGTTTTAGCAATCAAAAAAGATAATCCTTTTGCAGAGAAATTAAAACAAATTGAACTTTGTAAAAAAAATAGTTAGGAGTGAACAGTATGGCAAAAATGCGTATATCTGAATTTGCAAAAAATCACAACTCTACTAGTGCGAAAATTTTAGAAATTGCAAGAAGTTTGAATATTGCTGTAAAAACACATAGTAGTAATATAAGTGACGAAGAACAAAATATTATTATTGAATACCTTGCTAAGGAAAGTTCACCAAAGGATGAGCATCAAACTGAACAAAAGGCTGATGTGAATTCCTTTCCAAAGGTGGCAGTAGGACTTGCTCCAACTTTACAGGAAGTAGCCCAGGCTATGAAAGTTCCTTTTGGTGTTCTAGCTAAAAACCTTATGCTTGCAGGTATGATGAAGCCACCAACTTCAAAGGCAGATGATAAAACACTTGAGGTCATATCACAAACATTTAAACTGTGCTTGGTTAAAGAAGAAATACGCAAGGATGCAACCGAAGGTGTGCAGAAAAAAACGGAGAGAACCGAAGCTCAAAATATAGAAGAAATTGAAAATATAGAAACACGTTATGAAGATCTTATAGATGACTATATTGACGATGAAGATAAACCACGGAGCTTCAAGAAAAAAACTTCAAATAAAAAGGTAAAGGAAAATAAATCTTCTGAATCCATTAAGCAACCTGCAAAAACATTACCTCAGGAAAATGTAAGCACCCCCAAAAAAGAAAAGAAAGTAAAAACACCCAAAGCTCCTAAACCTGTTCAGCCGATAATATACAAAGAAAAGTCTGAAAAATTAAAACAAAAACATATGGAAAAAGTGAATAAGAAAAATCAGGTAGAGGTAAAGAGTGAGGCAAAGCCACGTCCACCAATAATTACGGTAATGGGGCATGTTGACCACGGTAAAACAACTTTACTTGATTCAATTAGAAAGACTCACGTTACTGCAAGAGAAGCAGGAGGTATTACACAGCATATTGGTGCTTCCTGTGTTGAATATAATGGACAAAAAATTGTATTTTTAGACACACCAGGTCACGAGGCTTTTACAGAAATGAGAGCGCGTGGTGCGAGTGTAACAGATATTGCAGTATTGGTCGTTGCAGCTGACGATGGAATAAAACCACAGACAGTGGAAGCAATTAACCATGCGAAAGCCGCAGAAGTGCCTATAGTTGTTGCTGTAAATAAAATTGACAAGCCAGATGCAAATCCTGATAAGGTTCGTCAACAATTAACTGAATATGGTCTGATTTCTGAAGATTGGGGCGGAGATACAATTATGGTCAATGTTGCTGCTAAATCAGGGCAGAATATTGATGAGCTTTTGGAAATGCTCTTGCTTGTTGCTGAGATGCAGGAATTAAAAGCAGACCCATTAACAGAGGCAAAAGGAACGGTAATAGAGGCCAATCTTGACAAGGGCAAGGGAGCAGTTGCAACTGTTATTGTTCAAGAGGGTACACTTAAACGTGGAGATATTGTACAAACTGGAAGCACTTGGGGCAAGATAAGGGCAATGTATGATGATCATGGTGCTCTTGTTATGCAAGCTGGACCATCTACTCCTGTTGAAATTCTTGGTCTGGAAAGTGTTCCAACTCCAGGTGAAGAATTTACTACTATGAAGACCGAAAAAGAAGCTCGTGAACTGATTGAGCAAAATATGATTGCTAAAAAAGAATCAGAAACTAATGCAGCAAAAAAATTGACCTTAGAAGAGCTGTTTAACAAAATGCAAACTGAAGAAATGCCTTTGCTTTGCCTTGTCTTAAAAACAGATGTTCAGGGGTCACTTGAAGCGCTACGTTCCTCCTTGAATAAAATGAGTAACGATAGTGTTGCTGTTAAGATTATTCACGAAGGAGTTGGCAGAATTTCTGAATCTGATATTACACTAGCTACAGCTTCAAATGCTATTGTTGTAGGCTTTAATGTTCGTCCAGACAACGGTGCCAAGAATCTTGCCGAAAGAGAAGGCGTTCAGATTAGATTGTATCAGGTAATATATGATATGCTTGATGATGTAAAGGCTGCAATGGAAGGAATGCTTGCACCAGATCTTAGAGAAGAAATACTTGGAACTGCTGAGATAAGAGAGATTTTCAGAATTCCAAAGGTAGGCAATATTGCTGGGTGCCGCATTACGGAAGGTCTTATTAGAAGAAGTGCTAATGTTCGCCTTATAAGAGATGGAATTGTTTATTGGAATGGCACACTAGATGCATTAAAGCACTTCAAGGACGATGCAAGAGAAATTAATGCTGGAAACGAATGTGGAATGTCCTTTGAGCGTTTCCAGGACTTCCGTGTAGGCGATGTTGTGGAGTGCTTTGAAGTTATTGAAGAGAAAAAAGTATTAGACTAGTGTTATGATTAGCTATAGAATTCAACGAATAAATAAAGAATTTTTGCGTGAAATAAACGAAATTTTATTTAATAACATAAAAGACGAACAGGTAAAAAATGCAATTTTGACAGGAGTTCGCACCTCACGTGATTTATCCTATGCACGTGTCTTTTATACTTTACTTGATTCGGATCAGAGAGAAGTTGTGCAGACAGCACTAGACCTTGTAGCTCCAAAAGTAAGATCATTTCTAGGAAAGCAGATGCATTTACGCACAGTTCCCGAAATTCATTTTTGCTTTGACGAATCTGAAGTTAAAGCAAGAGAGATGGATTCTCTACTGGACAAGGTCAGAGAGATAACACCACAAGAGGACATAAAAGAGGAAAATAGCGAAGAATATGAATCATAATTATGATAACATCACTTCTAATCTGCGTGTTGCAGATACTTGGTATATATTCGGACATGAAAATCCTGATGGAGATTCTATTGGAACAACTTTAGCTTTTTACTCTCTAGCAAGAAGAATTGGTAAAAAAGCCGTCCTTGTTTCAAAGAATGCTCCTTCCGACACATACTCCTTTTTACCACATTTTTCTGATATAGTAGTCAGTGTGGCATGTCCATTGGTAGATAAAAATTCAATTCTGTTGATTTGTGATACTGCCACTATGGCAAGAAGTGTAGAAAATATAGCTGATATATTGAAAACTACCAAGAGTATTGCTCTTGATCATCATGTTGATAATGAGCAGTTTGCGGATATAAATTTAGTTGATGCGTCAGCTTCTGCAACTGCAGAAATTGCATATGATGTTTTTGAAGCATTCGGCAATGGTATTAGTCAAGAAGAAGCAATATGTCTTTATACCGCTATTGTTACTGACTGCGGAAATTTTGCGTATTCTTGCACAACCTCAAGAACACATGAAATTGCTGCCAAACTTTTAGCAGTAGGCGTAAATCCTTCACTAATAAATGAAGCACTTAACAAAAATATGACACACAATATGTTTATTGCTTGGGGGCTTGCGTTACTACATACTGAGATAATTTGTGATGGTCTTGTTGCCTTGTTTTACCTTACTGCTAATGATTTTGAACGCTCACAAGTTATTCCAAGTGACTTGGAAGGACTTGCTTCCTTTGTAATGAGATTAAAAAGTGTTGAAATGGGGCTTTTTTTAACAGAAAGAGCTGAAGGTATAAAGCTTAGTGTGCGTTCAAGAGAACCTTATAATTCTCGTGAAATCGCTAGTTGTTTTGGAGGGGGAGGTCACACTTGTGCAGCCGGAGCTACATTAAAGTGTGATTTTGAAAGTGCACTGTCAAAGGTTAAGGAATCTGTAAAAAATTATGTTACTAGACGGAATATTACCAGTTTATAAAGAACTGAATTTAAGAAGCACAGATTGCGTTTCTATGGTAAAAAAAATATTACCTAGAGGTGTAAAAATAGGTCACGCAGGAACACTTGATTCAACTGCAGAGGGTATATTGATTTTGCTGATTGGTAAAACTACTCGACTAGCAGATTTTATTATGGAAATGCCAAAAATTTATAAAGCAACTGTAAAATTTGGGGTTCAAACTTCTACTGATGATGCAAGTGGCAATGTAGTTGCTACACAAAATACAGATCATTTAACTAATGATTTAATTCTTGAAACATTGCCTAAATTTTTAGGTATTAGACCTCAGGTTCCGCCAAATATTTCTGCTGTGCATATTGACGGCAAGAGAGCACATGATTTAGCACGTTCAGGTGAAAATTTTCAAATTTTACCTAAAAATATTCAAATCATACACATTAAACAAACAAAGGAATTATTTGATAATTGTGCAGAATTTCTCATTGAGTGTAAAAAAGGCACTTACATAAGAAGTTTTGCTCGCGATCTAGGGATATCTCTTGGAACAGTTGCCCATATTGCTTCATTAAAGCGTGTCAGCGTATGGAAATTTGATAGCTCTATGGCTATTTCAAGTGATACATTAAACAATCTAGATATTAAATCATTGCAAGATTGTATTTTACATCCAAGGATTTTAAATGGCTATTTGCCAACCTATGAAGTAAATGATAGTGGAGAAGAAACACTAAAAAATGGATTAGATCTTCCATTTGCAAATACTAAATTACTTGCACTAGGACAATCTGATCTTAAAAATAGATCACTTATTGTGGGTAAGAATCTATTATCTTTATGCAATGTAACACTAAAAAATGCAAAAAATTTCATTTCACCTAAATGCAATATCCGCCTTACTTCAGATTAACTTCAATAAGATTGGAGAGTTATAAATGATTTACTGTTTGGGGGCTTTTGATGGTTTTCACAAGGGACATCAAGAGTTACTAAAAATTGCAAGTAAAATTGCAAAATATTCACACGATAATTGGGGAATAATTACTTTTACTCGTAATCCAATTACAACGCTTCTATATAACGATTTTAAGCAACTATTTTTTAGAGAAGAGCGAAATTGTATTGCTACTGCATTTGGTTGTAAAAATATTATAGAAATTAACTTTACACCTGAGATTGCAGCAATGTCACCAAAAGTTTTTTTTGACTATATTGTGGAGAAGTTTAATGTAACAGGATTGGTTGTTGGTGAGGATTTTCGTTTTGGTTGTGATAAATCTGGAGATACAGAGCTGTTAACCTACTATTCTAATAAACAAAAGATTATTTGTAATGTTGCCCCTAGTATTACACAAAACGCTCAAAAAATTTCAACTTCTATAATTCGTGACTTGGTTTCTCAAGGTGCCATAAATATGGCTAATAGACTATTGGGCTTTCCGTTTTTTATAACAGGACACTCTATACATGGTGACAATAGAGGAGCACTTTTAAATCACCCCACAGCCAATCTACCTATAGAAGGTGGGAAGGTTTACCCTCCAGATGGTGTTTATGCTGCAGCAACTGTTATACAAGGCAAAATATATGCTGTTGCATTAAATGTTGGTAATAATCCCACATTTGACGGATTTAGAACACCACGCATAGAAGCACATATATTAGGGAATTTTGGCGATTTATATGGGAGAAAGTTTACTTTCTTTATTTTTAAAAAGGTTCGTAGTGAGGTTAAATTTAAAAATAAAGAAATGCTCCTGCAGCAAATGGAAATGGACGTGCAAGAAACCAAAAGGCATTTTGAGCATCTTTCTCAGATACAAAACGACAAAATAAAAAAAATATCCGCTGCAATATTTGCTATGGCTTAATTTAACTTATTGACAAATATACATAATGAGTGTAAAATACGCCTCGTTGTGGTGAGGTGGCCGAGCTAGGCTGAAGGCGCACGCCTGCTAAGTGTGTAGAGGGGCTATAACCCTTCTCCAGGGTTCGAATCCCTGCCTCACCGCCATTTGCGCGCCGGTAGCTCAACTGGATAGAGCACTTGACTACGGATCAAGAGGTTACGAGTTCAAATCTTGTTCGGCGCGCCATTTTTTGAAATTGGATTTAAGTACTACCCGTGTTTTGGTAGTGCTTTTTTTATTTGTAATAATTTCTATCAGTCTACTGAAAAACGTTTTGACAAAATAAATTCCATAGTGTATAATCTGCCTCGTCGTCCAGTAGAGTGATACAGCAGATGCAAGTTAATCGCTTTTACTTGCGGAGAGATGTCCGAGTGGTCGAAGGAGCTCGCCTGGAAAGTGAGTGAGGGGACGCAAATCTTCTCCTAGGGTTCAAATCCCTATCTCTCCGCCATTTATTTGAGATTAAAAAAGAGTGAGTAGTTAATATTAACGTTAACTACTCACTCTTTTTTAAGATATAAAGCAGGAATCACCAAAGGAGAAAAATCTGTATTTTTCCTTTACCGCTGTTTCGTATGATTGCATCGTAAATTCATAACCTGCAAACGCTGAAACAAGCATAAGTAATGTGCTTTCTGGTAAGTGAAAATTTGTTATTAATTTATCAACGATTTGAAAACGAAAGCCAGGTGAAATAAAAAGGCGTGTATCAAGTATTCCTTCTTTTATTCCGCCATATACACTAGCAAAACTTTCAAGTGTTCTAACAACTGTAGTGCCCACTGCAATAACTGGCTTTCCTGCAGTCTTTTGTTCGTTTAGCAGTTCAGCTGTTGCTTTTGATATTTGGCAAATTTCACTATGCATAATATGTTCACTAATGTTTTCTGTCTTTACAGGACGAAAAGTGCCTAATCCCACTTGTAATGTGACATATGCAATTTTTATACCTTTTTCTTGTATGCGATTTAATAAATCCTGTGTAAAATGTAGACCTGCGGTTGGAGCAGCTACTGAATTTTCCTTTAATCTATTGTTATACACAGTCTGATAGCGCTCGTCTGGTGCAGTAGTTGATTTTATATAGTGGGGAAGTGGTGTATGACCAAATTTATGAATTAAGCTTATAGGGTCCTGTGTATCGTCAAAAATTATTTCCCTCAGTCCATCATCTAAATATCCACCAACAGTAATAATATTTTGTTTGTCTAGCATCAGCCTTGTTAAGGGTTTACACTTTTTCCCAGGCTTTAAAAGGACTTTCCAGACATTATTATTTTCTGTCGGTGCTAAGAAAAATACCTCTACATTAGCACCATCACCACTTGAATTAATTTTTGTTGCAAAAACTCTTGCTGGTAATACGCGCGTGTCATTCAAAACAAGTAGGTCGCCTGGATTTAAGTAATCTATTATGTCATAGAAATGTTTGTGTGCAAGTGTCATTGTATTTCTATGCATAACTAGCAAACGAGAATGATCTCTCGGCTCAATTGGATTTTGTGCAATTTGTTCAGGGGGAAGATAGTAATCATATGAGGATGTTTTTGTTAAATTTTTGTTCATAATTAATCTCTTGTATTGTTATCAATATTATACGTTATTTAAAATATGCAACCACAGCTGTATGATCTGAAGGACGCTCCAATGCACGAAATCTCTTTTCAACTAATAGATTTTTGGCTCTGTTTGAAATTTTGGAAGTTGCTAAAATATGATCAATTCGCCATCCAATATTTCTTTCCAATGAATTTTTTACTCTGTAATCCCAAAAAGTAAAATTTCCGGGTTCAGGTAAAAACTTTCTGAATAAATCAGTAAAGCCCCAATCAATAACATTTTCAAAGGCATTACGCACATCTATGTGAAAACAGACATTATCCTTTTTCCCTTTAGGTTGAGCAATATCAAATTCAGTTCTTGCTACATTAATATCTCCTACCCAAATAATATTTTGTTCAGGTGAATAGTAACCTTGCAGCATCTTGTAAATTCGTTCAAAAAAGCGAATTTTATATGGATAATCGGCGTGGGTAATATCTTTGCCTTGTGGAATATATGTATTCATAATTGTAATATCACCAAAGGTAACTCTTATTACACGGCAAGCTTCACTCTCAACTTTGGCTTCATCCTCTACCTCTGGTAAGCCGAGAAGCATATTATCAGCCTTTATTTTACTCAAAACTGCAACTCCATTGTAGCTTTTCATCCCTTTGAAGTATGCATTGTAGCCTAAATTTTCAAAGAAATTCTGTGGAAACTCAGAATCTTGGCACTTAGTTTCTTGCAGGCAAAGAATTGTGGGGGAGTCGCTACTTTTTAGCCAGGGTTCAAGAATGTGTAGCCTTGAACGAACTGAATTAACATTGAACGTTGCAACGGAAAAATTTTCCAAATTAGCCATAGATTTTACCTCAAAAATAGGCAGAGCATCAGAGCTCTGCCTATTGCTTTTATATTATTCCTCAGCCCAATAGTTTGGCGCTTCTTTTGTAATAACGATATCGTGTGGGTGGCTTTCCTTCATTGATGCAGATGTTACTTGAACAAATTGAGCTTCTTCATGCAAAGCTTGTATATCTTTAGCCCCACAATAGCCCATGCCAGCTCTTATGCCACCAACCATTTGGTAAACAACCGAAGATAACGAGCCTTTATATGCTACCATTCCTTCAATTCCTTCTGGAACAAGCTTGTCTTCCTTTGCTCCTTCTTGGAAATATCTATCTTTACTGCATCCACCCTTCATTGCTCCAAGGGAACCCATTCCACGATAGGTCTTAAAAGAGCGTCCTTTATAAATAACCTGTTCTCCTGGGCTTTCTTCAGTTCCTGCAAAGAGTGAACCAATCATAACTGAATCTGCACCAGCTGCAAGTGCCTTAACTATATCTCCTGAATAACGTATACCTCCGTCAGCTATAACGGTTTTGCCTCTTTTATGAGCAACGTTTGCCACATTTAATACTGCAGCAACTTGTGGAACACCTATACCAGCGACGATTCTTGTAGTGCATATAGAGCCTGGTCCTATTCCGACCTTAACACCATCTGCGCCAGCATCAAATAGAGCTTCGGCAGCTTCTGCAGTGGCAATATTTCCACCTATGAGTGGCAAATCAGGATATTTTTTTCGTAGGTATGCCACTTGATCTAACACCATTTGTGAGTGACCATGAGCTGTGTCTACAATAATCACATCAACACCAGCTTTCACCAGTGCATCAGCTCTTTCACGTGAATCCTTGCCGACACCTATGGCAGCGCCAACAGCGAGCCGTCCTCTACAGTCTTTGGTAGCATTAGGATAGTTTTGAGCCTTTAAAATATCCTTAATTGTAACGAGACCTTTTAAGTGGAAATTATCATCTACTAAAGGTAATTTTTCTACCTTATGACCTTTCAAGATTTCTCTTGCTTGCTGTAGCGTGGTTCCTACTGGTGCAGTAACAAGCCCATCTTTTGTCATAACATTGCTGATTAGTTGCTCTAAATCAGTGACAAAACGCAAGTCCCTATTTGTAATTATGCCAACAAGCTTCAAATCATTGTCAACAATTGGAACTCCAGATATGTGGAAGTGTTCCATTAAGGCGACTGCTTCCTGTATTTTTTGTTCCGGGTGACAATAAAATGGATCAACAATGACGCCAGACTCTGATCTTTTTACCCTATCTACGTGCAATGCTTGTGCTTCAATTGGCATATTTCTGTGCATAATACCTATGCCACCTTCCCTTGCTAAGGCAATAGCCATAGATGCCTCTGTAACAGTGTCCATAGCAGCGGAGCAGATAGGGATATTTAACTTGATTTGCGGAACCAGCTTTGTTGTAACATCAACAGCATTTGGTAAGACTGTGCTGTAAGCTGGCACCAACAAAACGTCGTCAAACGTAAACCCGTTAAAGTCTGCGAACTTGCTTTTCATCATGTCATAACCTCCATGAAAATTTATTATACTTTTTTTTATTTACATAACTTGGTCAAGGTGGCAACTGTATGACAAATCATACATTCGCCTCTACCAACAGAACCTGCTTCTTCTCCC
Organism: uncultured Synergistaceae bacterium; assembly: GCA_937902895.1. Lineage (GTDB taxonomy): Bacteria > Synergistota > Synergistia > Synergistales > Synergistaceae > CALELF01. Next base: position 26,557 of record CALELF010000002.1, read on the forward strand.
GATTTAACCTTTAGATTAAAGAATTTTGCAGAGTGACTTACATCAGATTTTATTGATAATTCATCTATTATTACATTATTTATGTTATCTATCATCTTTTGAATAAGGTTACCTAGACGAGGCACTTGAGTGGTCAAGACTGAATCTATCCATTCTATTGACCAACCATCATTTAGCACTCGTTGTATACAATTCCTTAATAATTCAATACTATTAATATCCTTATAAAGAGGATCACTTGCGGGAAAAAGTGTTCCAATATCTGGCAAGCCAGCTGCACCAAGCAATGCATCGCATACAGCATGTGTGACAAGATCAGCATCTGAGTGACCAAGCAACCCCATATCAAAAGGAATTTCAAGCCCCGCTAAAACAAGTTTTCTTCCTTCTACTAATCTATGTATATCGTAGCCATAGCCAACGCGAGAGATCTTAGTCATGTGATTTTCTGTCAATTTTTCTGCCACCTGCCAGTCAAATTCATCTGTAATTTTAAAGTTCATTTCATCTCCAATGACATAGCCAACAGAATATCCATTGGCTAGCATTGCCTCAGCTTCATCTCTAATAGTAGGATCTTTGTCTAATAATTCCAATAACATATTTTTATTAACAAGTTGAGGTGTTTGTGTTCTATATATTTTTGAACGATCAATTTTTGTGAGTTTTTCGTTTTCAATATGTTTTAGTGCATCAGATGATGGCAGTAGGGGAATTACTGTTTCGTGATTACTATTAGCATTTATCAATCTTAAAATTAAATCCGTTGTAACAAATGGTCTTGCAGCATCGTGTATTAATGCATATTCTCCCTTGGCTGCTAAAAGACCAGCTTTAACAGACAAAGCTCTTTCAGCTCCTCCAGCAACGCACTTGATATTTAAGTTAAGTTTCTTACACTCTTCTATACACGGATCTAAGTATGTCTGCGGCAACACAAGCACAACGTCTAACAGTGTATCTTCTAACAATTTAAGAGCTGTCCTGCAAGACCAAAGCCAAACAGGAATATTTCCTAACTTTCTAAATTGTTTGGGAATTCCACCAAGTCTTGTGCCACTTCCACCAGCAACAATTATAAATGAATATGTTTTTTTCATTACAATTATTCCATCTCTTGTCTTGAATCAAGTGCAATATGTAAAGTTACACGATCAGCATATCCGATAGAACCACCTACAGGAAGACCATAGGATAATCTTGATATTTTTATTGGAAAATCTTTTAATGTGTCACGCAATGCAAAGGCAGTTAAATCACCTTCCAAACGTGGAGAAGTGGCTATAATAACTTCTTGAATATTATTACTATTTGCTATGCGTTTAGCAAGAGTTTCTAGGCTTTTAAGGGGTATTGTTTCGTTATTTAAGGGTGAATAACGACCACCTAAGACATGATAGAGTCCATTGTAAACTCCAGCCTGTTCTATTGCTACACAATCTTCCTCTGTTTCAACAATACAAAGAGTTTTTTTATCTCTCATGTCATCACTGCAGATTGGACAAATATCTGTATCACTTATAGCGCCACAGATTTCACAATGCTTAACATTTTCTGCTAAGGCTAATAGAGCATTAGCAAAATTCTTTATCATATCTTTATTTTGGCGAAGAAGATAAAAAACCATCCTCCTCGCTGTTTTTTCACCAACACCTGGCAATTTACTCCATATTGTAATTAAACTGCCTATGCTATCTGGTAATTTCATCTAAAAAAGACCGCCAAAACCACCACCGAATGCATTTAATCCACCAGAAACTGCATTCATTTTCTTTTCTGATTCATTTTTAGCTTTTTCTTGGGCATCTTTTATAGCAACGACCAATAAATCCTCAAGCATCTCTAGATCTTCAGCATCAACTGCATCTTTTGTCAGTTTTATTGATACAATATCTCCAGAGCCAGTAACTATAGCGTTTACAGCACCACCACCTGCAGTCCCAGTTATTCTTGCATTGTCTAGCTCTTGTTGAGCAAGTGTCATTTGAGCCTGCATTTTTTGTGCTTGTTTTAAAATTTTATCCATTTTCATAATCAATATTCTCCAATAATCTGTTATATGTTAGTTGTTATTTATCTGTGTTATTTTTGTATGTATCAAGGTGTAAGAATGTAGCAATAACAAGTAATGCAAATTTAGGCAATTTTATAATTCTTTTCCAACGGAAAGGCTCTTGAATTACCCTATAAAGCCATTCCAAACCTAACTTTTGCCAAGACTTGGGAGCACGAGTTAACCTACCGCTAAGAACATCCATAGTTCCACCAATCCCCATACCAATTGTTGCCCCAGTTTTTTGTAGATTATCATAGAGCCAATATTCTTGTTTTGGCACACCTAAACCGACAAATAGTATATCAGCACCGCTTGATTTTATGTCTGCACATATTTCATCAACCTGCGCTGCTGTAAAGAAACCATTTCTGGTATAGGAAACCTGCAAGGATGGAAACTGTTCTTTTAATTTAGCCGTGGCTTCTTCTGCAACGCCCTTTTGTCCACCTAGAAAGGCTAATTTTAAATCATTTTTTGAAGCAAACTCTGCCAAATCTACAGTAAATTCACAACCTGGTATTCTTTCTTGAACAGGTGTGCGTAAAAATTTTAATGCAGTGATTAGCCCCATACCATCGGGTAACACTAGAGAAGCATTTTGAACAACATTAGCATATCTTTTATCAGTTCTGCTCAAAAGTGCAGCAAGTGCATCAGGTGTAACTATTATATGAGGTGTATTCTTTTCTGTAGAAAACCAACTACTGACCTTGCTTAATGCAAACTTTTTTGATACATTGTCTGCCCTTATACCCCAAAGTGTAGGGTGGCGTTTATCCACTGCCATAGTAGTATCTTCCTTTCTATCAAAAAATATAAAGACTAATGATAATACAAACATTATGAAAAAGATGTTGTGCCTAATGCGTCCAGTCCCACACAAAGAAAGCAAAATGCTTGATATTATGGAACAAAACACATATACATTAATTGCTGTTGAGTGTGTATAGCCAGAAGAAAGCATAGTGGAGTATATTGCCATATGTGGTGCAAAATTGTTCTTTGAGATAAAAAATCTAAAGACGTTTTCCACCCAAGTTGTTACCAAAAGCAAAAAGAACCCAAAGCTCATTAACAACATCGAATAAAGAGGAATACCGCAGCTCACTGTTCTGATAAATGTTCCTGCAAATAACACACCCCACAAGGCGGTTAAAGGTTCTGTAAGACGCCTATAAGTATATGTTTGACGCCTAAAGAAAGTGAAAAATATACATAAACTTGCAAGGCAAATGAATAATATATCACCTTGTATTCCAGTAAAAACTAAAACATGGGCAGTAAATACTAACCATAATGACAAAATCATAGGACCTGCAAGCCCAGGTATATCATCAAGTGCATTTAAAGCAATAGGGAACAAACCAAAAACCAAAGCGCCAATTGCAATTGATGCAACATAGCTAATACAATAAAATTCATTCGGGCTTATCTCAACAAAACTTACCCTAGTGCCACCTATTGAAAAAATAATGCCAATAATAAAATAACAAATCTCAAGATTTTTCACCATTTGAAATCGTTGGCAAAAGCCAAAACAGGCAGCAACAACAGCAGCAGCACATGTCATTCGTAGAAGCGAATCTTCCATCCAAATTCCCATCAGGGCTATTGTGGCTACTAGTGAAATATCTTTAAAATAAAAATATTGATCACTTTCCAGGTGTTCTTTAAAAAAATATTGTAATAGCAAACAGGAAGCACACAATGCAAATATAAATAATGAATTTTGAATTAATGTTTGTGACATAAATCCTATCCTTATTTTTATAAATACAATAAAGAGGCTAAGAGTTAACTAGCCTCTTTATATATTAGCCTATTTTTTCTATATTTCCTAAATATGGACGCAAAGCAGAAGGAATGATAACGCTGCCGTCTGCCTGCTGATAGTTTTCCAATATAGCTATAAGCGTCCTGCCTATAGCTAGTCCAGAACCATTCAAAGTGTGAACCAATCTGGGCTTTGAGCCATCAGTTGGTTTATATCTCATATTTAATCTACGAGCTTGGAAATCCTCACAATTGCTACATGAGCTAATTTCTCTATACATATTCTGTGAAGGCAACCATACCTCAATATCATAGGTTTTAGATGCACCAAATCCCATATCTCCAGTAGAAAGAACTATTACTCTATATGGAATCTCTAAAAGTTGCAAAACTTTTTCTGCACAATTAGTCATATGTTCAAGCTCATCATAGCTTTTTTCTGGAGTAGAAATTTTTACCATTTCTACCTTGTCAAACTGGTGCTGACGTAGCATTCCGCGCATATCTCTGCCGTAGCTGCCAGCCTCTCTTCTAAAGCAAGGAGTATATGCACAGTAATATTTCGGCAGATCTGACTCCTTAAAAGTTTCTCCGCTATGAATATTGGTCAATGGCACTTCGGCTGTAGGAATCAACCAAAGGTCATCGTTATTGCATCTATATAAATCTTCAGCAAATTTCGGCAGTTGGCCTGTGCCAGTCATAGTTTTTGTGTTCACAAGAACAGGTGGCATAATTTCCGTAAAACCATGCTCTCGAGTATGTAAATCTAACATAAAATTGAGTAGAGCTCTTTCTAATTTTGCTCCATAACCCTTTAAAATTGTAAAACGGCTTTCTGCCAGTTTAACGCCACGTTCAAAATCGAGTATGTCTAAAGCTTCGCCTATTTCCCAATGTGGTTTGGGTTCAAAATCAAATTTTCTAGGCTCTCCCCAACGACGAATTTCTACATTATCATTTTCATCTTTGCCAATGGGAACAGTGGAGTGGGGCATATTAGGAATTGACAACGCCATAGAGTTTAAGTCTTCTTGAATTTTATTGGAGTTATCATCTAATTTTTTTATTTCATCGCCTAAATTTCTAATTTCATTTTGCAACTCTGTGGCATCCTCACCATTACGTTTCATGATGCCAACTTGTTTTGAGCCGGAGTTTCTTTTTTCCTTTAGAGTCTCAACCTTTACTAACATTTCACGACGTGATTTTTCCAATTCCATAAATTTGTCTAGGTCAAAAGCATTGTTACGGGATTGTAACATAGCTTTAACTGTTTTGTAGTTTTCTCTAACCCACTTTATATCTAACATAATATGCCTCCAAAAATCTATGAATAAACTATATAGTCTGCAAAATCAACAGACGCATTATAACAGAAAATATTTATTTTTTCACTAAAATTAATCAGTAATTTAAAAATTTTCTTCTTTATGGAAATAATTATATATTGTTGTAGCAAGTTTTTTACCAATACCATTAACTTCTTCAAGCGCTTTAACACTAGCATTGCTAACATTTTTTGTGCTTCCAAACTTTGCAATTAAAAGCAATGCTTTTGAGTGACTTATTCCAGGAATATCCTCTAGCTTGGAATGTTGCATAAGTATATCCCTTTTATGTCTATGGCTCGTGATAGCAAATCTGTGTGCTTCATCACGTATTTTTTGCAATAATTTTAATACATCGTTATTTCTTTCTAATATTACAGGATGAGAATCATATTCAGTATATATTTCTTCGTTTTTTTCTGCCAAGGCGAGTAATGGCACCTTGATGTTAAGCATATTGAGTGCGTCTCTAGCAAAAGCGAGTTGTTCGCTTCCTCCATCAATTAAAATCAGCTGTGGAAGGGGAGATTGTCCTTCCATTACTCTCTTATATCTTCTGTAAACAGTTTCTTTTATAGAGCGAAAATCATCAGGCTTATCCAATTGAATATTAAATTTTCTATATAGACTGGGATTTGGATACCCCTGTTCAAATACGACGACTACACCAACAGTTTCCTTGCCTCCTGTATGTGATATATCAAAACAATCAATTCTCCACGGAATGAGAGGTAATTTAAAAGTTTTTTGCACACCTAAAAGAGTAGTTAAATAATTTTCTTCCTCCATTTTTGCATCTGGCGTGGAATGTTTTTGGCGTGACACGCGCCACAGTGCTCGTATTATGTCACGAATTTTTGCTGCTTCTTCAAACTGCATTGATTTAGCAGCATTGTCCATTCTTTGTCTTAAACGCTCAGTAAGCTGTAAAGAATTACCTTGCAATAATAATATTACATCAGCGACTCTTTCTTTATATTCTTTTTCAGTACACTTTGCAGCACAAGGACCTAAACAGCGACCAAGACTATATTTCATACATGGTCTTTTTGGAAAATGTTTTACAAGATCATAATTACAAGTCCTTAGTGGCATATACCTTTCAATTAAACGAAGAAGTAGCTTAACCTCTCCAACACGCACAAATGGACCAATATAATTTCCACCATCGTCCAAAACCACACGAGTAAACTCAAGCCTAGGAAATTTTTCGTCAGTAACCTTTATGTAGCCATATCTTTCATTCATCTTTAAATCTACATTGAAGAATGGTTGATATAGTTTTATTAGACGATTTTCTAATATTAGGGCTTCAATTTCAGATTCAACACGAATAGTTGAAATGTCATAGATAGTATCTACCAATTTTCTCAAACGAGGACTTGTAAAGTTTTGATGTCTAAAATATGACAATACACGCTTCTTTAATGACTTTGCTTTTCCTATGTAGATAATATTATAATCTGCGTCACTCATAAGATATACACCAGGTCTATTAGGAAAACGCTTTACATATGCTATAAGTTCTTCTTTCGTCATTGAATATTCCTCTAAAAACATAACTTGCACAAGCTACGAAATTATGTATAATTACATTGTTTATTATTTTAACACATACAGGAGAAATTTGATGTCACTTTATGTTTATAATGACTTAACAAGAAAAAAAGAAGAATTTATACCAGTGGAGAAGGGGCGTGTTAAGTTTTACGTCTGTGGTCCTACGGTATATGATTATTTTCATATTGGTAACGCCAGACCTTTTGTAGTTTTTGATACTTTTAGACGTTACCTTGAATATCTTGGCTATGATGTAACCTTTGTTCAAAATTTTACCGATATTGACGATAAAATGATCAAGCGTGCCAATGAAAGAGGAATCACAGTTGCAGAGTTGGCAGAAGAATTCATTAAAGCATATTTTGAAGATGTAGAAGCTCTCGGCGTTCATATTGCAACAGTTCATCCAAGAGCAACAAAAGAGATAGATACTATTATAGAAATTATAAGCAAGTTAATAGATACTGGGCATGCCTATGTATCAAATGGAGATGTCTATTTCGCTGTAGATAGTTTCAAAGAATATGGAAAACTCTCAAAGCAAAGTATAGATGATTTACAATCAGGTGCTAGAGTTGAACCTGGAGAACAGAAAAAAAATCCATTAGACTTCGCACTTTGGAAAGTAGCTAAACCTGGAGAGCCAAAATGGCAGTGCCCATGGGGAGAGGGGAGACCTGGCTGGCATATCGAATGTTCTGCTATGTCAACAAAATACCTAGGAAAAACCATTGATATACACGGCGGTGGAAGCGATTTAATTTTTCCACATCATGAGAACGAAATTGCACAAAGCGAATGTGCAAACAATGCACAGTTTGTTAAATATTGGTTGCATAACGCATATTTACTTATAAATTCAGAAAAAATGTCAAAATCCTTAGGTAATTTCTTGACCGTTCGTGAGATTAGAAAAAAGATTAATCCGTTAGTCTTAAGATTTTTCTTATTATCAGCACATTACAGATCACCTTTGAATTTTACTGAAGAAGCTTTAATGCAAGCAAAATCTGCACTTGAGAGAATCCATATAGCTTATAATGAGTTGATTTTTGCGCTAGACAATAAGGAAAATGGTGAAAAATCTGTTGAATTATCTAATGCAGTTGATGAAGCAAAAACAAAGTTTGAAGAAGCTATGAATGATGATTTTAATACAGCAAGTGCTTTTGCAGTTATATTTGACCTTGTAAAGAGATTAAATAAATATCTAAAAGATAATCTAACTGTTGATAAAAACGCCTTAAAACTTGCAAATGACTTTTTCAATGTAACAAATAAAATACTTGGTTATCTCCCAACAGAAGAAAAAACTGAAGATACATCTGAAATTGTATCATTAATCAATGAACGCAATGAAGCTAGAAAAAATAAAGATTTTAAAAGATCTGATGAAATCCGTGACATGTTATTAAAACAAGGGATAATTATTGAAGATACAAAAGACGGTACAAGATGGCGCAAGCAATAGTAGTATAAAAAAATACTAGCATTGTCATTATGACTTTGCTAGTATTTTTTTTATTTAATAAAATGTCCTATAATTGCTCTTATGTTATTTTTATTACAATGAGTTTTTAACTATCTGGATAAAACTATCTGATTTTACAGAAGCACCGCCGACCAACAAGCCATCAATGTCAGGTTGGGCGATTAAGTATTTTGTATTCTCTGGCTTTACGCTGCCACCATAAAGAATAATTGTGTCTGCTGCTGCCTGTTCATCATCATAAAGACCATATATCATCTTTCTGATTGAACGGCAAACATTTTGAGCATCCTCAGGGCTTGCAGTTCTGCCTGTGCCTATTGCCCAAATTGGCTCATAGGCAATAATTATTTTTTCTGCAATTTCTTTTGCAGGGATTCCAGCAAGACCAACTTGGAATTCTTCTCTTATCATTGCTAAAGCAACACCAGCATCACGCTCTTCAAGTGTTTCTCCAACACAAAAGACAATTTTTAAGCCTTCTTCAAGTGCACGCTTTACTTTTCTGTTTAAGAAACTATTAGTTTCATAGAAAAGTTTTCTTCTTTCGCTATGCCCAAGTATTACATGTGTAACGCCAGCTTTTGCGAGGTGCATTGGTGAAATCTCACCAGTGTAGGCACCTTCAAAATCGCTACATGCATTCTGTGCACCTATAATTATTGGTGCATCCTTGGCATTATCTAGAGCAGTTGAAAGAGAAAGTGCCGTTGGAAAAATTGCAACCTCTAGTGTGTTATTTTTTATTGCATTTGTTATCTGTTCATCTTTTGTAAGATCTGGAATAAAAGACGCAAAGAAATCCTTTGTTTCTTGCAAGTCATTAAACATTTTCCAGTTTCCGGCAATAAATTTTCTACGCATAACTAACACCTCAAATTTTTAAATGGTGTAATTATAAGATAAATGGTTCAATGCCTGGAAGCATCTTGCCTTCAAAAAATTCTAGGCTTGCTCCCCCACCAGTTGAAACATGAGAAACTTCTTTACTGAAACCAAACTTTGCTATTGCGGCGGCAGAGTCTCCCCCACCGATAACTGTCAAAGCACCATTTTTAGTTGCCTGTGTGAGTGCAACAGCCACTGCTTTTGTTCCCTCGGCAAATGATGGCATTTCAAAGACTCCCATAGGTCCATTCCACATAACAGTTTTTGCTGCTAAAATTTCCTTAGCAAAAATTTCCTGTGTTTGTGGTCCAACGTCAAGCCCCATCATATCCTGTGGCATTGCATCAACAGAGACAACGCTAGATGGAGAATCATTTGAAAATTCCTTTGCAACTACTGCATCTGTTGGAAGTAAAATCTTTACTCCTTTTGCTTTGGCACGCTCTAACATTTCCTTTGCAAAATCAAGTTTTTCTGTTTCACAGAGGCTTTTGCCAATTTCCTTGCCTTGAGCTTTTAAGAATGTGAATGCCATTCCACCACCAATTAGCATGGTGTCAACCTTGTCAAGCATATTTTCAACAACAGCAATTTTGTCAGAAACCTTTGCACCACCGAGAATAAGGACAAAAGGCTTTTTAGGATTGTCTCTCGCTTCAGACATCATAGTAATTTCACGATCAATCAAATTACCAGAGCATGAAGGAAGCAAGTCTGACAAAGCTCTTGTTGTTGCGTGTGCTCTGTGACTTGCGCTAAATGCATCCATAACAAAAGCATCAAAGTTCTTTGCAATCTTTTTTGCAAACTCAATATCATTCTTTTCTTCTTCTTTGTAGAAGCGTGAATTTTCTAACAATAATATTTCGTCTTTTGCTTGATTGGCAACTGCGTTGTCAACAACTTCGCCAATAATATCGGGAACAAATTTAACCTTCCAACCAGTCAGATTAGCAAGTGCTTCTGCAACTGGGGCAAGGGTATATTTCAAGTTCTTCTCGCCTTTTGGTCTTCCTAGGTGAGAGCAAAGAGAAACTATAGCACCTTGGTTTAATAAATCTTGAATTGTTGAAATATGGGCACGGATTCTTGTATCATCAGAAACCTTATCATCAGAAGTAAGGGGGACATTGAAGTCCACCCTTACCAATACTTTTTTGCCACCAAAATTAACTTTTGATAAGTTCTTTAATTGCATTTTATTATAGACCTTTTGAGCAAACATAGTTTGCAAGATCAATTACCTTGTTGCTGTAACCACACTCATTGTCATACCATGAAAGAACCTTGAAGAATCTGTCACCCATTGACAATGTGTGCATTGGTGCAAATATAGATGTATTTGTGTTGCCAACAAAGTCCATGGAAACAAGATCCTCTGGCTCATAGGCAAGCACGCCTTTCAATTCGCCTTCGGAAGCTTTCTTCATTGCTGCATTGATTTCCTCAACTGTTGCAGGCTTCTGGAGCTCAACTGTGAGGTCAACAACAGAAACGTCTGGTGTTGGAACACGTAGAGCAAAACCATTTAATTTACCTTTGAGCACTGGCATAACTTCAGAAATTGCCTTTGCTGCACCAGTAGATGTTGGAATAATGGAAAGAGCAGCTGCTCTACCACGTGATTTCTTCTTGTGTGGAATATCAAGTGTTTTCTGATCATTTGTGTATGAGTGAACAGTGTTCATAAGACCTCTTTCAATACCCCAGTTCTCCTCTAACACTTTGCAGACAGGTGCGAGGCAGTTTGTTGTGCATGAAGCATTTGAAAGGATATGGTGCTTTGCTGGGTCATACATATTCTGGTTTACACCCATAACGACTGTGAGGTCATGACCCTTTGCTGGTGCAGAAATGATAACTTTCTTTGCACCGGCTTCAAGGTGCTTCTTTGCTTTCTCACCATCTGTGAAAAGACCTGTTGATTCGATAACGACATCAACGCCAAGATCTTTCCATGGAAGGTTTGCAGGATCTTTCTCTGCAAATGCCTTAATCTTTGTGCCGTTTATAATGATGTTGTTGTCATCATCATAGGAAACTTCGCCTGGGAAACGACGGAACACTGAATCATATTTAAAAAGATATGCAAGGCTCTCAACTGGTGCTAAATCGTTGATTGCCACTACTTCAAATTGATTGTCTTTGCCATTCATAAAGAATGCTCTAAGAGAAAGACGACCAATTCTACCAAAACCATTAATTGCAACTTTGTACTTTGCCATTTTTAACTCTCCTTGTATATAAATATAGTTTTGTAGGTCAAAGACCTTTGTTACCTTAAAAACGTGGGTATTTTACCTCATTTTTTTGATTTTGTCTATAATTGACACCTTGATAAATTGAGCTGTGCATTTAATTAATCTCATAAATGCTGAAATATACATATTTTAATCTGAAATTATTTTTATTATAGCACCTGCTAATGCCTTGGTATTGTGACGTATCACCTTATTGTCAACAATGTCACAATAATCACCGTATATAATGGATGCTCCAAGTCCCGTCAGATATTCGTCTTCTTCTCGTGTTAAATATAAAGGTTCTGCACCAATAGCACGATAATTCTCTGCTATATTTTCCGGAATGACCTTTGAATTTACAATAATATAATCAGGAACACGACCAAGGCAGCCAGCTATCCAGTCCACATGTGACACTATGTTCATTCCTTCTGTTTCTTGTGGTTGAGTCATAAGGTTAGCAATGTATATTATTGGAGACATTGTATCTTGACACAATTGTGAAATTTCTTTTACAAGCAAACTTGGCATAACGCTTGTAAGTAACGACCCTGGTCCAAGCACAATGGCATCTGCTTCTTTTAATGCTTTTTTCACAGATGGTTTAACATGCTCTACCTGTGGATCAAGCCATAATTTTTTTAAATTTTTCCCATTCTCGGAGATGGCTAATTCTCCTACAACATGCTTTCCAGCATCTGTTACTCCAACAAGGCGGACACGCTCTTCTGTCATTGGCAAAACATTTCCTTTTATTGCCAACAACTTATTAAGTGACTCAACGGCTAAGCCAAAATCACCAAATATTTCAGTTGAAGCAAGCACAATCAAATTACCAAGTGAATGACCTGCCAAAGATTCTCCTTTGTCAAAGCGATAATTCCAAATATCTGCCATGTAGTTTGTATCTTCAGCAAGTGCAACCATACAGTTTCGCAAATCTCCAGGAGGCAATATTCCCCACTCTTTTATGATTCGTCCACTGCTTCCGCCCTCGTCTGTAACAGCAACAATCGCAGTTATGTTTGGCGTAAACAATTTTATACCACGTAAAAGTGTGGAAAGACCAGTTCCCCCACCAATGGCAACAATTTTGGGTGATTGTGTTTGTTGCGTTTTGTTGGAATCCGTAGGCTGTTTTTTGCTAAAAGCATTTTTTAGTGAATATATAAAATCAGGCTTTATATACACTCCAAGAAAAAATGCGATTATAGCTATGACTGTAACTGTAATCACATTTAACATGTCTTTGCTCCTAAATCATTTTCAATATCTTGATGAATAACTTCCACAAGATAACCTTTAGATTTTAAAGCTTCTGCAACATGTATTGCCACAGTAACGGATCTGTGTCTGCCACCAGTGCAACCTATTGCTATTTTTATTTCGTCTTTTTCTTTTCTAGCCTTCAAATAGAAAAGGGTTGTTTCTACTATTAAGTTAATGAATGGCTCAAAGTCTGCAGATTGCTTTACAAAATCTTGAACACCTTTGTCTAATCCACTTTTTTCTTTCAAAGAAGGTTCCCAAAATGGATTTGGCAAAAATCTTGCATCAAATACACCTTCTGCAACAAAGCCAGTTTCATACTTGAAGCCGAAAGAATAAATCTTGATTTTCTTGTTAGTGTTTGTTTGAGATTCAACAGTCATATTATTTGCCTCTACTTTTATCAGCAATTTGTGATAGAATATTATATCACAAAAGTTACTCGAGGAGATTACTATGTTTGAATTATTAACTGAAAATTTTGAAGAATTTAAAGAAAAAGATTATGCTTTAGTGGATTTTTGGCAAACGACTTGCCCAGAATGTATGGCACTTAAGCCACAATTGGAAGCATTGGAAAAAGATTTTGCAGATGTCACTTTCTACTCTCTTGATTGCCAAAAGGAAAGAAAACTTGCAATAACCTTAAAAGTCTTTGGTTTACCTTCTGTAATTCTGTTTTCCAAAGGAAATATGTTGTGCAAATTGCAAAAGGAAGACTGCACAATAGATAATATCAAACAAGCTTTGAATGAAAAACATTAACTTTCTCACAAAATCAGCGCTAATTGCTACATTTTATGTTTGTCTAACGTTATTATTTTCGCCTATTTCATTCGGAGTTATGCAACTTAGAATTTCAGAGGCGCTTTGTATTCTAGCTTTTTTCTTTCCAGAAGCAATTATAGGGCTTTTTGTAGGTTGCCTTGTTTCAAATTTTTTTGCTGGTTTAGGACTGTTAGACATAATACTTGGAAGCATGGCTACGTTGTTATCTAGCTACTTGTCATATAAAACAAATAACATATTTTTAGCATCGTTTTATATTACGATTATAAATGCGATTTTAGTCGGGTGTTCCTTAGCATACATTGCAGGTTTGCCCCTGTGGCTCGGTTTTATTTCTATTTTTGCAAGCGAAGCAATAGCTACAGTTTGTTTAGGTATTCCGCTCAGCAAATTTTTACATCTTGCCAAAAAAAAGTAAATGTGCTAGAATGCTCGCTGTTGGTATTTCGTCGGAGTGGCGGAATTGGTAGACGCGTTAGATTCAGGTTCTAATGAGCGATAGCTCTTAGGGGTTCAAGTCCCCTCCCCGACACCAAAAGAATGTCAAATAAGGTGGCTATTACTTATAGTCATCTTATTTTATTTTTATAAGAGGTTTATACAACATGCAGTCATTATTTTCATTGTCAATAGCAATACTTGCAGGGCTTATGATGACAAGGATTTTGAAGCCTTTTCATTTGCCGGACGTTACCGCATATTTACTTGGTGGAATACTTATTGGTCCATTCTGCCTTGGTTGGTTTAACATTCCATACTTTGCTTTTCACTCATTGCAGGAAGTTCAAGCTTTGTCCTTGATTTCAGATGTTGCACTAGGTTTCATTGCCTTTGCTATCGGTAGCGAGTTTAGACTGGAACAGCTGAAAAAAACTGGACGTGCGACTGTTATCATAACAATTTTACAAGCTGGACTTGCTACAATTTGTGTTGATGTAGCACTCTACATATTTCATATATTTTTTCCTAGCATACTGTCAACGTCACAGGCAATTATGCTTGGAGCAATCGCAACAGCAACCGCTCCTGCTGCAACCTTGATGGTAGTCCGTCAATATAAGGCAAAGGGTGAACTGGTTGACCTCTTATTGCCCGTAGTTGCACTGGACGATGCTGTTGGGCTTATGGTCTTTGCGGTGTCATTTGGGATAGCAAAAGCATTGGAATTTGGAGAATACGAAGTTGGCTCAATTCTTTTAACACCGATACTAGGAATAATAGTTTCTCTTTCTCTTGGTGCAATTTGTGGCATATTACTGACAAAGTTGGAGCAATTATTCCATTCAAATTCAAACAGACTTTCTATGACAATTGCTTTTATTTTCGCAACAGTTGCCTTGTCCAAACTAACCTTTACATTAGCAAAATTTGAATTAACATTTTCACCGCTTTTGGTATGTATGTCTATGGGCGTTGTATTTTGCAATATTTGTCCTTTTGCTTTTGACATCATACACAGAGCAGAGTCATGGACTGCCCCACTATACGCTATTTTCTTTGTAGTAAGTGGCGCGGATTTAGATTTGTCTGTTTTCAAAAATAAAATGAATATTCTCGTTGGACTTTGCTACATAGTTGCACGTTGTTTAGGTAAATATTACGGGGCATATTTAGGTTGCTCAATTGCAAAAGTTGGAGAAAGAGCAAAAAAATATCTCGGCTATACGCTTTTTCCACAGGCTGGTGTTGCCCTTGGAATGTGTATTATGGCAAGACAACTTGGCGAATCTGGAGACTTTATAAGCAATATAATTTTGTTTAGCGTTCTAGTTTACGAAATCTGTGGTCCGCTTATTACCAAACAAGCTTTGCTTGCAGCGGGAGAAATTACACCACAAAAAGCTGATTTTGATAAAATTAGACGAGAAAATTTACAACAAACTTCCAAAAGATACGAAAAATAAACACAAAATGCACAAAAAAATGCTTGGCGTAGTGCCAAGCATTTTTTTAATTTTCCATAATTTCTTTTTCTTTATCAGCAAGAATTGTATCAATCTTTTTGATATAAAAATCTGTTTTATCTTGAGCTTCCTTTTGGAATTTCTTGCTAACATCTTCTGTGATGGTGCTGTCTTTCTCAAGCTTCTTTATAGCATCATTCGCATCACGGCGAATATTTCTAACAGAAATACGAGCATTCTCTGCTTCTTTTGACACCATTTTCTTTAGCTCAACTCTTCTCTGCTGTGTCAATTCTGGCAAGTTTAACCTTACGCTTTGACCGTCATTTTGAGGAGTAATGCCAAGAGGTGAAGCAAGAATTGCTTTTTCTATTGCAGCTATTGCGGATGCGTCCCATGGTGTAACAACAAGGCAACGAGCCTCTGGAACTGTAACATTGCCAAGATTTTTTATTGCTGTTGGCGTTCCATAGTAATCGACCTTTATATCATCAATAAGACCAGGGTGAGCACGTCCAGTTCTGACGCCTTGCATATATGTCTTTAAGACTTCAATGGACTTCTCTGCACGCTCAGATAAATTTTTTATAACTTTTTGTGGCATAACAAAATCTCCTTTTATTTACTATTTGAAACTATTGAACCAATTTCCATACCGTCAACAAGCAATTTTTTCAAATTTCCTTTTTGACGAACGTCAAATACTATTATAGGTATGTTGTTGTCTTGGCAAAGTGAAAATGCTACTGTGTCCATAACCTTTAACTTTTTTGATATTGCTTCATCAAATGTTAATGTAGGCAATTTTACAGCATCTGCAAATTTGTTTGGATCCTTGTCATAAACACCATCAACCTTGGTAGCTTTAATTATGCAATCCACACCAATTTCAGATGCACGCAATGCGGCTGCTGTGTCTGTTGAGAAATATGGAGAGCCAATTCCTGCACCAAATATGACAATTCGTCCCTTTTCAAGATGGCGAATAGCACGACGTCTGATGTAAGTCTCTGCCACTTGCTTCATTTCTATGGAAGATTGAACACGAACTTGAGCGCCAAAGCTTTCAAGCACATTTTGCAAGGCAAGAGCATTTATCACTGTTCCGAGCATTCCCATGTGGTCTGCCTGCACACGCTCAAATTTCTTTGTTTGTGCTCCACGAATGATATTTCCCCCACCAACAACCATTGCAATTTGAACACCGCACTTTGCAACTTCTGCGATTTGTTCACACATGCTAGCAATAGAATCATAATCAAGACCAAAATGCTCATTGCCAGCCAAAATTTCGCCAGATAACTTCAACAAAACTCTATTAAACTTTTTCATTTTATTACCTTCGTATTTTATAAAATTGGCGAGGAAGTTATCCTCGCCAATCAAAAATCTTAGCCACCAATTGAGAAACGTGCAAAACGACGAGCAACGATGTTCTCACCGATTTTTGCAATGTTTTCAATAATCAAATCTTTAATCTTAAGATCAGGATTTCTTACATATTTCTGCTCAAGCAAGCAGTTTTCCTCGTAATACTTGGCAAGTTTGCCTTCTGCAATACGCTCAAGCATTGCTTCTGGCTTGCCCTCTTCACGAGCCTGTGCCATGATGACTTCCTTCTCGTGGTCAAGCTCTGACTGTGGAACGTCTTCTGGTCTCACATAGCTTGGATTTGCTGCTGCAATGTGCATTGCAATCTCGTGACCAAGTGCATTAAAGTCATCTGTTCTTGCAACAAAGTCTGTTTCGCAGTTGAGCTCAAGCAAAACTGCCAACTTTGCGCCATTGTGAACGTAGGTGAAAATTCTGCCTTCTGAGGCATTTCTTTCTGCCTTCTTTGCTGCCTTTGCAAGACCTTTTTCACGCAAAAAGTCACAAGCTTTGTCCATATCTCCATCGCAAGCAACGAGTGCTTTTTTGCAATCCATCATTCCAACTTGTGTTCTGGCACGAAGCTCAGACACCATTGATGCGGTAATTTCTGCCATGATTATTCTCCTTAATTTATTATATTATGCTTCAACTGTTTCTTTTGGTTCAGCTTCTGTGGCTTCAGGCTCTGCTTCGGCTGTAACCTCTGCATCTGCCTTTGGCTCTTCTGCTTCCACCTTGGCTTCTGCTAGCTGCTCAGCCTGTGGAGCGTCAATTCCCTGCTTGCCTTCAATGAAAGCATTCGCCATTGCAGCGACGATGAGCTCAATTGCTCTGATAGCATCGTCATTGCCTGGAATTGGGAAATCAATTGGGTCTGGGTCGCAGTTTGTATCAATAATAGCAATTACAGGAATGCCAAGTTTCTTTGCTTCCCTTACTGCATTCTCTTCACGATGTGGGTCAATAACGAAAAGAACATCTGGAATGTTGTTCATTTCCTTGATGCCAACGAGATATTTCTCGAGCTTGTCTTTCTCTTTGAGCATCGTGACGATTTCTTTCTTTGGATACTTGTTGATGCTACCGTCCTCAACTGCACGCTCAATCTCTTTCATCTTCTGCACACGCTTCTGAATGGTTGCAAAGTTTGTTAAGAGACCGCCCAACCAACGCTGATTGATGTAAAACTGACCGCAACGTGCTGCTTCATCACGAATAGGATCCTGTGCCTGACGCTTTGTGCCAACAAAGAGAACAGTGCCACCCTCTTTTGCAACTTCGCGAACAAAGTCATAGGCCTTTTCAAGTCCCTTGACTGTCTTCTGCAAGTCAATGATGTAAATTCCGTTACGCTCTGTGAAAATGAATGGTTTCATTTTCGGGTTCCAACGTCTTGTCTGGTGACCAAAGTGCACGCCAGATTCAAGAAGTTGCTTCATACTTACTACTGCCATGATGTTTCCTCCTTTGTTTTTTCCTCCGAGAATTTCAACTTCAAACTCCCCCACTCTTGTGGGAACAAAATTTGAATCCCTTCTCGTGTGTTATTTATTACACGGCGAGAGATTATACCACAAAATTGTAATTTTTGTTGAATTTATTTGATTTTTTACGAAAAATTTATGTTTTTTTGAAAAATGGCATAAAAAAAGCAAGAGGCGCTAACTCTCGTCCCTTGCTAATATGGTTCAATAATTTTATAAAAGTTTATTTTATAAATTACAGTTTCTGAACGTTCGTAGCCTGTGAGCCTTTTTCGCCATCTGTGACGTCAAAGCTAACTTTCTGCCCCTCGTCCAATGTCTTGAAACCATCACCCTGGATTGCTGAGAAGTGAACAAAAACATCGTTACCATCTTCTGTTGTGATGAATCCGTAACCCTTTGTCGCGTTGAACCATTTTACTGTTCCGTTAGCCATGATAACTGGAACCTCCTTAGAAGTTATACAACTACAAATATGTAATTGTGCGAATTTTAACTAGTTTCTGCAAAATTGTCAAGCAAAAAATTTTGAGGGTAGATTGTAATTTCAACTTGCAAAAAATCTATGATTAACGAGTTTGTGAACTATGAGGTGTTTTTGCCTCTAAGATTTTCTCTGCAAGCTGTGTAATTCCTCATAAAATA
>CALELF010000003.1 GCA_937902895.1 uncultured Synergistaceae bacterium
TTCATGATAGACTGTTTTTTTATTTCACTGTCTCTCATGAGGGGAGCATATCACTCAGCGTTTATGGCTAAAATATATGCTATAATGTGTTCGTTGTTCTCCCCTATACCTAACAGGAAAGGGGGTGTATATCGTGAAGAAATTTCTAATATCTTTTCTTGTGTCTGTTATGGCAGGTGTAACCACAAAATGCATCTGCAAGTGGCGAGACAGACACAACAAGAGCAACTAGCCCAAATAAAAAACAGGGATACTGCAATATCCCTGTTTTTTGTGTAAATCGTGATTTCTAATATCTTGTAAGTAGTGCCACAAACACCACTGCGGAATGTTAGCTACCTAACACTAGTAGTATATATAAATTAAAACATTTGTCAAGAAAGAAACTTTAAAAATTTTATTTTATTGCATCAAGCACGATTTTCTTTGCTTCTTCGTTGATGAGTTCCAAATGATCCTGCCCTTTGAAGCTTTCTGCGTAAATTTTATAGATATCCTCTGTGCCGGATGGACGTGCAGCAAACCAACCGTTCTCAGTTACAACCTTCAATCCACCGATTGCAGCTCCGTTGCCAGGTGCCTTTGTGAGGCATCCGATAATTTTCTCCCCTGCAAGGGTTTCTGCTGTAACATTCTCTGGAGAGAGTTTCTTGAGTTTGTCCTTTTGGTCTCTTGTTGCAGGAGCATCTTTTCTTGAATAGTAGGATTTTCCATACTTTGCTTCGAGTTCTTTATAAATCTGTGATGGTGTCTGTTTTGTGACTGCAAGGATTTCACAAGCCAAGAGGCTCATAATGATACCGTCTTTGTCTGTGCTCCATGCTTCACCATTCTTGCGGAGGTAACTTGCACCTGCGCTTTCCTCGCCACCAAAGGCAAGGTCACCGGAAAGAAGTCCATCAACAAACCACTTAAATCCAACTGGGACTTCACAAACTTCTTTACCAATTCCTGCAGCAACTCTATCAATCATGCTGGAAGAAACGAGCGTTTTACCAATTTTTGATGTTGGCTTCCAACCAGGTCTATTCTGGAACAAATATTTATTTGCCACGGAAAGGAATGCATTTGGATTCATAAGTCCGTCTGGGGTAACAATTCCATGACGGTCATAGTCTGGGTCATTTCCGAATGCGATGTCAAATTTGTCTTTCATTGCAACAAGCTTTGCCATTGCCCATGGACTTGAGCAGTCCATACGAATTTTTCCATCGTGGTCAAGTGGCATAAAGGAGAATGTTGGGTCAACTGCCTCATTAACAACGGTAAGGTTGACACCCCAAATTTCCTTGATTGGCTGCCAGAAATAAATTCCAGAGCCACCAAGTGGATCTACTCCGACCTTAACTCCACTCTGTGCAATAGCTTCCATATTGAGGACATTGCCAAGATCCTTGACGTATGGGATTACATAATCATAGAAGTGAACATTTGAGCATTTTACAGCTTGTTCAAATGGCATACGTTTGACGCCTTTAAGACCATTTTTGAGCATGTCATTTGCATGGTCTTCAATTATCTTTGTTGTCTCTGCGGAAGCAGGACCGCCACTTGGTGGATTATACTTAAAGCCACCGTCCGTTGGTGGGTTGTGTGACGGAGTGATAACAACACCATCTGCCACACTTGAATTTGCCTTGTTCCAGCACAAAATTGCGTGTGAAATTACTGGCGTTGGTGTATATGAGAAACCGTCTTGCAAATAGAGCTCGACTCCATTTGCTGCAAAGACCTCTGTTGCTGTGCGCAATGCCGCTTCTGACAAAGCGTGGGTATCCATTCCCATAAAAAGAGGTCCTGTTGTGCCTTGCTTTGCTCTGTAATCACAGATTGCCTGTGAAATTGCAAGAATATGATCTTCGTTAAAACTATTGTTAAAAGACTTTCCTCTGTGTCCGGAAGTTCCAAATGAAACTGCTTGATTAATGTCGTTTGCATCTGGCTTTTGCGTATAGTAAGCAGAAATCAAACGAGGAATATTTACCAAATTACCCATAAGTGACACCTCCAAAGAATTTATGTCGTTATTATACAGTAAAAAATCTAAAATAAAAGAAAAAATTTAAGAATTTTGTTTTTTAGCCCTAAGCACCAAGCCCTTGGCTTGACTAACGCAAAGGACAAAAAAAGTGCGGCTTGGAATAAATCCAAGCCGCACTTTAACGTTTGATAGTTCGATATTATTACTTTTAACGTTCTTGGCAGTTATCTAAATGTGCGCGAATCTGCGCCTGTGTCCATGTTCCGGGAAGGCACTTACCACAAGTAGGGCAAGCAAAACCAATACTAATGAGGTCCCCGCATAACTCGTCATCTTCGGAATTGTTATTTTCAAAGACTGCAGGATATGCAAATACAGGAGCAGCAAAAGTAACTAACGAAACAACTAAAACCATTAAAGCTAAAAATCTTTTCATATAAATGCACCTCCTAAAAATTTATTTTTCAAGAAATCTCATTGGTTGCAATTAAGAAAGGCTAGGTCTTTGTAACATTATTAATTTTCGGGATGTGTTAGATAAACACTCTCGGAATAACCACACGTCCAACAGGTTGTAGTTACTGTTGTTCCTAGTGTTCCAAACACAGATCTAGGAGTATCACATTTTGGACATCTCCAAAAAAAGTATTCACCCGTTTTACCACCATGAACAGGGAGCGAATATGCCGGGCAAGTTGCACCTACTAACGATGCCAGAACCAGTGCTAATAACAATTTCTTCATGATAAATGCACCTCCAAAAATCTATTTATCTTTAATACAAGAAATCTCTTAAGGTGACCAAGTATATGTATATATATCAGTTGTGTCAAGCTTTTTTTTTGAATTTTTGCATTTTTTTAGTCATAAGCACCAAAGCCCTTGGCTTGGCTAACGCAAAGGACAAAAAAAGTGCGACTTGGACATAAATCCAAGTCGCACTTCAACTCTTAACAGCTAAAAATGAGCGTCATGCGCTAGATTATACGAAATATCCCCACATTGGATACATTCGGCGTATGTACTACTACCCACATAAATAATATACTCTTTACATCCGCATACTACGCATTTCTCATTAATACGGTATGTATGACCAAACTCACATTTAGCAAATGCAGGAGCAACAAAGGCAACCAATGAAACAACCAAAACTAACGATGCTAAAAACTTTTTCATACGAATACACCTCCCTCAAAAAATTTGTTTATATTTCAAGTGATTCCTTACGGTGCACCAAGTATATATATATATATTACTTCGGCTATTAAAAGTTGAAATTTTTAACAGTCATATTCAAGAAT
>CALELF010000004.1 GCA_937902895.1 uncultured Synergistaceae bacterium
ACATTCTTGAATATGACTGTTAAAAATTTCAACTTTTAATAGCCGAAGTAATATAAGCCAAATTATTATTCAATCATATAAAAAGGAGAAAGAAATGAGTAAGAAGAAAATAATTACACAAAAGCAAATCGAGAATGAAGTAAAACGCATAAAAGAAAAATACGAGAAAAAAATTGATGCAATAATATCTGAAGCACAAAAGGCTCGCAACAAAAAAATCGATTTTATCAAAAATATGATACAAGAGATTTTTTTGCCAAAAGTCGAAGAATTACAAAAAGATTTGTTTAAGCTGAACAAACGCAATCTTCAAAAGACACTTAAGAGCATCAACTTAACTTTTGCAGACACAGAAGAAAAAGAGAAAAATACAGAACTCATCGCACAAATTGAACAGTTGAAGCAGGAAAATGCAAAACTTAAAAAACAAATAGCACAGCTTGAGCAGAAAAGCAACAATGTTCCGCCTAGCAAAGAAGGTATCGTCAAAGACTGGCAAGCAACACACCCCAACGGAACAAAAAAGCAATGCCATATTGACACAGGGCTTGCATTCTCCACAGTTTGTAAATGGTGGAAATAACAGAAAGTAGAGGTAAAAAAATGGAAGAAACAAAACAAGAGCAGACACAGGGGAAAGAAAAAGTAAGAGTTAATATTGATACCGTTGTTCCAGAGACAAGAGAAGAGTTTGATGCTCTTCAAAAACAGCTTAAAGCAAAATTCAAAGCAAAATTAAAAGGTCTTGCTCGCCAAGTGGACGAGAATTACAAGAAGAGTGAGTATAATTTGAAAATGGAATTAGGTGAATTTGTTAATTCTATTTTTGATGCTGAAGATAAAGAAAACGAAAAAAAGCAAAAGGAACAAAATCCTGACTATGTTCCAAAAACAAAATCTTTCAAGGAAAAAACTGCTGAATATCTTGAACGTTTAAAATCTCGTTTCACAGACACAGGAGAAAAAACGGTCTCTGTTCCTGCGGAACTTTTAGCAGAAATTGAACAGTTAAAGCAGGAAAATGCAGAACTTAAAAAGGTGCTGTTTGATTTAACTGCACCTGAAAATCAGCAAAACGAAGAAATTGACAACTTCGTTAATGAGTTTGAGGAAAGTGGCACGCTTGACGAGCCTGAATTTTTCAATGAGTTAGAGCTTGATGAGCCTGAATTTTTTAGCAAGACATACAATGTTTCATCAAGCAAGGAAAGTATTGTTAGGAATTGGCAGAAAAAACACCCTAAAGGAACAAAAAAGCAATGTCGTATTGACACAGGGCTTGCATACTCCACAGTTTGTAAATGGTGGAAATAACAGAAAGTAGAGGTAAAAAAATGGAAAACGTATTTGAAAAAAATGAACAGTTGGAACAAGAAGAAATTATAACAGTGCCACTTTTTGATGAAGAAGAAGTAAAGCAGGAAACACGCTTATTTGGACATTTTGTTAAAATAAGCGATGAGACTTGCAACGAAGAAGATAGCGTTGATATAGAAAAACTAAAAAAAGAAAATGATGAATTGAAAGAGCAAAATGAATATCTCATAAAAAGAAATAAAGAATGTTACGATTATGAAATGAGAGTTTGGGAGCTTGAAGAAATAATCAAGCGATTAAAAAAAGATGTAGAATTGGAAAAAGATAGAGCAGATCACTTCCAAGAAGAATGGGATTTGGTAAATTTTATAAGACAGGAATTGAAGACAAAGTTAAAAACGTCACATTATAAAAAACTGGCAAAAGAGAAGGAAAGGCTGGCAGAAGAATTATTAACGCTTCAATCTGAAAAAGAAGCTATAAAAGCTGAAAATGAATATTGGCAGAAAGGCACAGACTATTGGAGTAAAAGATATTTTGACATTGAAAAAGAAAAGAAAGAATTGGAAGCAAAATTACAAGAACTTGAAGATAAAGAAAAACAAAAAGACATTATGACAGAGGCAAATTTTTTTGATAAGGAAGAAATAGTAACAAAACTGTATGACAAGGAAGGACTTGTAATAGTCCCTGATAACATTCCATCAGATGAAGGTGAAGTAGAATTGATTGACTACAAAGCTCTTAGAGAGGCTGTTAGAACAACTGTTACAGAACAAGATGAGCAAGAACAACAGCACGCCCACGTTCAGGTGCTTGAAGAAAAAATAAAAAAATCGTCTATGAAGCCTATCTTGAAAAAAATAATGATTTTTCTATTTCTTCTCATAGCCGCTTGGATAATGATGTCCAACGGTGGCAACTCACCACAAAATCAAAAAAATATGATACACGTTATAGAGGAGAAAAAATAATGTTTGTAGTCAGAGAAGCGTTTTCAGTCAAAGACAGGTCTTTTCAATATGCAAAGATGGCATCTGCAATAAGGCATTTACACCATCTTGAAGATGAAGATAAAAAGCAGGGAAAATATAAGCCAAACTTCTATGAAGTTTTTGACGAAAGTAACAAAAAAATTGTTTATCCTTGCTAACATAGCAAAATTTAGTATAATCTAAAGGAGAGTGGTAAAAATGATGCTTTATAGTCGTCTTTCAGAAAAAGAGAGAAACATACCACCAAAACACAAAAAAGGAGCGTGGTAAAAATGAGTATGGGAAATTTTCCTGCTTTTGACTGGTTGGTGAAAGACGTATTAAAAATTGACCCAAATCAAAATGGTTATATGGGGCAATTTAATTGGACGCACCCAAAAACTCACAAGGTGATGACAGGCTACCCACTGTTAAGAGGTAGTGATAATTGGTGGGCTGATAATGTCGGTTATTGGGGAAAAATGCGTTTTGAGTTTTTTGAAGAATCTGAACAAGAAACATTAAGGTATTTAGATATTCTTGGTCTTACTAAAAACTACTTTGCTTACTATAATCACTGGGTGTGCCAGCGGTTTAAGGTTTTTATTCCCGAAGCGTTGTGTAAGCTTACACAACCTTTTGCCATAAAAGAGGAAATATTACAGCTTAAAGAACGTGATTATAATGGCTTTATGAGAAGGTATAGAGATGCTGAACGCTGGGTGCGAGAAGTGCTTACAGATAAAGTTTTGAGTGGTCATAACAATGACAAAGAAACTGATTTGGTTCTTTGGTATTTCTTTGACGAGATTCAAAAGTATCTTGAAGGTAATATGGACGAAATTCATCACAGACGAGATACTCCAATGATGTTATGGAAAAACCTTATAAGATTTTATCCTGATTTTGACGAAAACTTCCAAGAAAAGTTAAAAAATTGGCGTTTCAACAGGGATATTGACGAACGCTTTTTCCCCGATGTTACACCTGAAGAGAAAAAAATATGGGAAACAAAACAGGCTATAAGAAGAGCCGAGCTAGATGAGCTTTTGGCACGAAAGGCAAAAGATGATATAAGTGTTGAAGATGAGTTTATTGAATCACCAGTTTAACACAACAAATAAGGTCGTTGATTTTTTTTCAACGACCTTATTATTTTCTACGGACATTTATAAGAATATTTTGGTAACTATCATTAAGATTGTTAATAGCAGCGTTACTGTTACCAACACGCCTAATGTAATATGTGTCTTATGACTTTTCATCGTTTTATCTGCTTGCTATTTCTGTAATTTGAGCTTCTTGATTATGCAAGGACATTTTAATAGTTCTTGGACAAAATATTCTATATTATCTTCTGCATCTTTTTTTCGCATATTGATTATTTCATTATAATCAATATTTAATAGCTCACATAACTCTTTACCAGTCATTATGTGTTCTAATGTAAATTTTTCTTTGAAACCATAGTATATCTCTTCTTTATCTAGTTGATTAAAGCAACATATATAGTATTCTGTTGAAAAAGGGATTTTGCTACCAAATTCTTTACTGAACCTTTCTAAATGTTCTTGTTCTCCCTCTGATTTCTTTGTGTCAAAAGCATCGCCGTCTTTTAACTCAATTACCTTACAAATTCTTCTTTGTTGAACTAAAAAAATCAACAAATCAGGTTCAATCCCCTTAATTGTAAGTGATGTAGTACAATTTTTGTTGACAAGTTTTCCTCGAACGATTAAAAATATTTT
>CALELF010000005.1 GCA_937902895.1 uncultured Synergistaceae bacterium
ATAAGCCAGCCTTGCTGTCGCCAAAGCCTTGCAATACAGGGCTTGGCTGGCAGCAGCCCAGGCTATCACACTGCCCTCTCCATATAAACCCGACATAAATCTATTCGGAAATTATTAGAATCCCCCACCTTTCCGTGAAGAGCCAAAAATCAAGTTATATTTCCACTTTTCCAAGGAAAAACGCAGCAAAATTTCCACTTTTCCAAGACGTGTTACGTCTATCTGCAAAAAACACGAAAAAATGTCATTTCTTGTTACATGTTACGGAAATCTATTTGAGAAAAATCAATAGTGTAGAAAGATACAGAAAATCTTGTAAAATTATTTTTATATGAATTTACACCTCTGTCAAACACTTGTAGATGCTATCAACGGGGATATTGATGGAGAATTAACCGCTTAAAATTTTGAAAAAAATACATTTTATGGTATCCTAGCAAAAAAGGAGAGAAAAACATGCATATAAGAAATAGCACTGCAGAATTTTTGATTTTTGAAATACAATCAAGGGAAAATTCTATAGAAGTCCGCTATGAAGATAACACTGTCTGGCTAACACAAAAAATGATGGCTGCTTTGTTTGACGTTGAATCAAACACTATTACATACCATCTGCAGGAAGTTTATAATTCTAATGAATTAGAGCGAGGAGCAACTACTCGAAAATTTCGAGTAGTTCAAAAAGAAGGTAGTAGACAGGTTAATCGAGAAATAGACCATTATAATCTTGATGCAGTTATATCTGTCGGTTATAGAGTAAATTCTATTCGTGCAACACAATTTAGGCGCTGGGCTACACAGGTTTTGCGTGATTTTGCAATAAGGGGTTATGTGCTAGACCGCAAACGTTTAGAAAACGGAGCTTTTCTTGGCGAAGATTATTTTGAGCATTTATTGGAAGAAATTCGTGAAATTAGGCTCAGCGAACGTCGCTTTTATCAAAAAGTTACCGACATTTACGCAACGAGTATCGACTATGACCCAAAATCACCTATTACTAAAAATTTCTTTGCAACAGTGCAAAATAAACTGCATTATGCTATAACAGGACAAACAGCAGCAGAGCTAATAAAAAAGCGTGCTGATAGCAACAAGCAAAACATGGGGTTGACTTCGTGGGAAAATTCACCAAATGGAAAGATATTAAGGAGCGATGTGAGTATAGCAAAAAATTATCTTTCAGATGAGGAATTAAAAGCCCTTGCAGGATTAGTCAACTCTTTTCTTGACCTTGCAGAAGATTTTGCAAGGCGTAAAATCCCGTTGACTATGGAAGACTGGAGCATCCGCCTTGACGGCTTTTTGCAACTAACGGGGAGAGACGTTTTACAAAATGCTGGTGATGTATCTGCTGCTAATGCAAAAAATTTTGCCTTGTGTGAATTTGAAAAGTATCGTATTGCACAAGATAAAAATTATGAAAGCGATTTTGACCATTTTGTAAATGAAATAAAAATTTTGACGCCCAAACAGGAATGAATTTTACAGAAATATATTTAAAAGTCAAGGAGATGTTTATGAGGGAATTTTTGGCTCTTCACGGAAAAGTGTGGGATTAATAAAATAACCTATTGAAAAGAGAGCATGTATATTCTAAAGTTTTAGTTACGACACTCAAAACAGAAAGGATGAATTACGTGCTCTCATT
>CALELF010000006.1 GCA_937902895.1 uncultured Synergistaceae bacterium
CCTTGTGTTGTTGTGTTTTGTAAGGCAAAAGATTTTAGCCATAAAAGATTTTTTTTTCATGGAGAGGGAAGATGAAATGGAATACAGACAATTCAAACAAAATATAGCAATAATATTGCTTGTGATATTTATTATAAACACGGCGACACCGTTTGTTTCGTCGGTCTTAGCGTCACCGTCCGGCGGACTTGTTAGAATTACGGATTTTAGCGGTGGTAATGGTGGTGGAACGATATCTAGTGAGACAATCTATTTTGGCAATTATTGGCAGAATGGATCTGGAACTACCACATCAGGTTATACAAAGACGGGGATAAAGTGGAGAGTGTTGCAAGCCGATGAAAATAAGGCTCTCCTTTTGTCAGATCAAGTGTTATACGCGGATGCATTTGACTCGAAAAGTAGGAACAGTTGGGCACAAGCTGAAGTTCGCACAACACTGAACAATACGTCAGCAGGTCAAGGATTTGCGGGAGATGCATTTAATACAAAGGAACTGGCTGTGATAAAGACTACAGATAACACTGATGTTGGCACTAGTGACAAACTTTTTGTGTTGAGTTATGGTGAAGGCACAACAGTTGCCTACGGATTTCCATCTTCTGGCTCAATCCGCGATTCGTCAAGACAAGCCACTTCAACTACATTTGCGTTAAATGTAAAAGTCTACGGCAATGGTAATGTCACTACTAGTGGCAACTCCAGTTATTGGATGACTCGTTCACCTGGTAGTAGTGGCAGCTATATATATACATTTTGTCCTTCCGGTGATCTTGGTCCAAATTGCGGTGCTGCGAACAACGATGGTGGTATTCGTCCAGCATTGAATCTTGACGCTAGTAAAGTTTTATTCCTTTCTGCCGCTGTCGGTGGTAAGACATCTGTCGCTGTTGGTTCAGGTTTTTCAATTGACAATAGTTATACTGGTACAAACGGTTGGAAGCTGACCGTGTTAGATGAGGGTGTAAATAAACCGAAAAATGTAACCGTGACGCAGGCTGATTATGAAGGATATAAAACCGTAGATGAACTT
Organism: uncultured Synergistaceae bacterium; assembly: GCA_937902895.1. Taxonomy (GTDB): domain Bacteria; phylum Synergistota; class Synergistia; order Synergistales; family Synergistaceae; genus CALELF01. The sequence goes on from CALELF010000006.1 coordinate 1,034, forward strand.
GCAGAAAAAACTGCATCTAGTGGGACAATGGATTTGACAAAAGGTCTAACATATAAAAACAAGGGGGACGTTATCGTTGCCTACAGTGGAAAAGACTCAAATGCGAACTATGTATCGGCAGTGGTTGCGACGGGGGAAGGAACAGCTACAAGCCCCTGTGTATATGAGAACTATGCAAAAATTTCCAATCAGACTTCTGAAACCGGTAAAAGTGTTTCTACAACGAAGCTTGATTCAAACAAAGAATACACGATGTTTGTTTTTGCGGAAAAAACTGCAGGGAATTATCTAACGGACTATGCGTCTGCAACACAAGCATTTAAGATTAACAATTCTGTAACGGTTAACGAGGGTAAACTCAGTAGCACATACAAAAACAAGGGACTTACTGCAAAACTTGGTGGTGGTTTTAACCTTTCGTTTGACAGTGGTACCTATGACACAAAGGTAACAGTTGAAGCCAGTAAATCAGGCACAATCACAGCAAATTCGTTAGGTACTACCCTTACTGGTAATATTGAGGTAGGAAGTAATGGTAGTGGTGTGCTCACAACAGCAGGAAGTTTTATATTTAAGGGCACGAACACAATCAACGGGACACTTACAGGTGGTGCTATAACATTAGCAGGGGATTCAGAAACCACTCCGAGCATAACGACCGTTGGAGAAGGCGGAAGTATAACAAATAGTCTTACGGTAGGCACCAATGCAGTTCTTGTGGTTAACGCAAGTAAATATACTGCTAATATGACACTTTCTGGCGGAACAGTTAAATTCACAGGTGGCACACTTGCAAAAGCTATAAGCGGAGATGGCACAGTGAAATTCATAGGTGGTGAGCTTGCAGCTGATGTTACAAGTGGCGTGCTTGAATTTGATGCTGGAACAGGCAAGACAATAAAAGCCAATGCGACTAACATCCAAGGGACAGCGAACAAGCTAACGAGCGGAGTTCTTGAACTTACAAGTGGCACACTTGGTAATGCAATAACAGCAAATAGTGGAACTGTGGTGAAAATGAACGGAGCAACGCTTGGTGGACAATACATAAACAGTGGAAAGCTTGAATTTGCTGCAGATACGACAGTTGCAGACGCGTCCTACATAGGAAATGCCACAAATGTTGTGGATAGTGGCAAAACACTTACCCTGCAGGGTGGCAAGCTTGCAAAACTCATTGGAGGGGATACTGGCACAGTAAAATTCACAGGTGGTGAGCTTGCAGCAGCTGTTAAAAGTAGCGTGCTTGAATTTGCAGGAACAGTTACTGCAAAGGCAGATTATATGCTAGCAGCAACCAATAAGGTGACAAGTGGAACATTAACAATAAATGGAGGCTCACTCAGCAAAGGGTTAACCAACACAGCAAACGTTATCTTTGCAGCAGACAATACTCTTACGCTTTCCAGCAGTTTGACAGGGACAGGTAGTTACATTAACAATGGAACATTACAGGTTGCAAATGCGTCATACCTTGCAATGACTGGAACAAATGGGCTTGAAAACAATGGCTATGTAGAGATTACAGGTGAAACACTGAGCAAAAAAATAACGGGAACAGGAAAAGTAAAATTCATAGCAGGCACAATTGCCGCAGATGTTAGCGGTAGTGAGCTTGAGTTTGCAGGGACAAGTGTAACGGCAAATGCAAGTAATATAAAAGCCACAACTAACAAGGTAACAAGCGGAACCCTTAATCTCAACAGTGGCACACTAGGAGCAGGAATTATCAACAACAGTGCGATAATAGCACAGACGGGTGTGGTAATTAACAGCACAATAAGCAATGCTAGCATTGCTAAAACAACGCTTGAAAGCGGAGCGTCATTTGGAGCAAACAGTGTAATTAAAGGCGGAAAGGTAGTGCTTGGAAGTGGCTCTGGTGACGCTGTTACCTTCACTGCGGCAAACCTAGATGGTAAAATGCTCAGTGGTGCAGAAGGGGCTGGAATAGCAACTCTGGACACACAAAATGCTATATATAACTTCAGTGCAAAAATAGATGGTGCTAATGCTCCAACGGTAGATATGATAAAGGTGACAGATAAGGCGACTGGAACACTAAAATTAGGAAGTGTTAATATATCCGGTTCAAGCACCTATGCAGACTGGAAAATAGGAGATTACAAACAGGCAACATATATCAGCGGTGGAACTGGAAACAATATACTTATAAGTGAGGATAGCACAACAACAGCCACCACTGATGGTTATATGTATAAATTTTCACAGGGACACCAGACAGCCGGTGCCACGACATCGGAAAAACTATCTGGCACGATGGACGTGCAAAAGCTCAATGGTTATGATTTGGCAGATATAGTCCAGAATGAAAATGTAGGGGGGTATCAAGCAGGGCAAGTGGATGCATATGCGTTGCTTGATAA
>CALELF010000007.1 GCA_937902895.1 uncultured Synergistaceae bacterium
CTTTACTTTGATTCGTTACTTCACTCTACCATCCCACACTTTTCCGTGAAGAGCCTTTTTTTTACCTCACTATTGTGATATAATACTATCGTATGGGCGTGATGAAGACCTAGCCCCATCACTAAGCTGATCAGTCTGAGACTCTTGACCAGTGTTAATAATTGAAATTGCTATACTCACTGTAAGGTTTATGGGAGACTGCTTATGAAAAAATATTGTGGAATATTTTTTTTAATTATTGTTTTGCTCATTACTATATTTGGGGTAAATCCAAAATTGCTTATTAATACACAAAACGAAGCAAAAATGCGCAAAGTTTCTTCCTCAATTAAAATAGTTGATATGGCTGGACGAGAAGTTGTTATAGACCAACCAGTGCAAAGAATAATTAGTGGCTACTACCCATCAACAAGTATGGTAATATCACTAGGTTTGAAAGATAATTTGGTTGGCATTGAAGAAAGAGCGGTAAAGAGACCACTATATAATTTGTGTGCGAAAAACCTATTGTCATTACCTGGTATGGGATCTGCAAAAAGTTTTGACATAGAAAGATGCCTTACATTAAAACCGGACATGGTTGTTTTGCCGTTAAGACTCTTGTCATGTGCACCAACCCTTGAAAAATTTGGAATAACTGTTATTTTTATAAATCCAGAAAGCCTGAAAAAATGCTTGGATGCCCTTGATATTTTGTCACGTGCCACAAAAAAAGAACAAAGAGCAAAGAAAATAAAAGACTTTACTGAAAAACAAATAAGAAAGCTTTCTTCTCTTCCCAAAAATGGCAAAAGTGTCTATCTTGCGGGTGTTACATCACTACTAAATACATCTGGAAGCAAAATGTATCAATCAAACATGATAACCTTAGCAGGTGGAAGAAATGTGGCAGAAAAAATATCAGACCTTCATTGGGCACAGATTAGCTACGAACAGTTACTTGCGTGGAATCCAGAGGTAATTATCATAGCTTCAGATGCAAAATATTCTGTTGATGACGTTTTGAAAAACCATAATTTGACAAATTGCAGCGCTGTAAAGTTGAGGCAGGTTTACAAAATGCCAAATACAGTGGAAGCCTGGGACAGCCCAGTTGTTGCTGGGATACTGGGCTCTCTTTGGCTTGCTTCTAGGATGTATCCGAAAAAAATTACTGAAAATTATTGTGATAAGGCAATAAAGGAGTTTTATAAAGAATTTTATGAATTTGACTATCAAAAATGAATTTTTAAATTCACACGATGATAAATTGATCTATTTTGATAATGCTGCTACAACAATAAAGAAACCTGATTGTGTAGTAGAGGCTGTCTGTCACGCTTTAACTAGCATGGGGAACAGCGGTAGAGCCTTGCATTCAGGTGCACTTGATGCTTCACGAATGGTCTATGCAACAAGAGAAAAAATAGCAAATTTTTTTGGTTGCACCAAAGCAAAAAATGTCGTTTTTACCTCTAATGCAACAGAAGCGTTAAATATTGCAATTTTTGGAATGTTCAAGGCAGGTGACCATATCATTTCAACAGATCTTGACCATAATTCTGTTCTTCGTCCACTTTACGCTTTGCAACGAAATAAAAGCGTAGAAGTGGATTTTTTGCGTGCTGATAAATTTGGCAATATAAATTACAATGATTTATCCAAATTGTTAAAGCGAAATACAAAAGCTATTGTATGCCCCCATGCGTCAAATTTAACTGGCAACGTGCTAGATATAAAAAAAATAGGTGAGTTCGCCAAACAACACGGTCTATATTTTGTGCTTGACGCGGCACAAACTGCAGGTGTTTTCCCAATTGATATGAAGTCTGTTGGTATAAGCATTCTGTGCTTTACTGGGCATAAATCTCTCTTAGGACCTCAAGGAACAGGCGGGCTTTGCATAGAAGGTGATGTGGATATTTCCCCACTAAAATTTGGGGGAACGGGCGTTCAAACTTTCTTGGAAGAACAGCCTTTCTCCCTGCCGACAAAATTGGAAGCAGGAACCCTCAATTCACATGGAATTGCAGGACTTTTCGTTGGAATTTCTTACATTGAACAAATAGGCCTTGATGTGATTCGTAAAAAAGAGCAGAATTTAATGTGGCAATTTTACAATGGGATTTCAGCAATTGATGGGATAGAAATTTATGGAGATTTTACACAAAAAGATAGAGCTCCTATCGTTTCCCTAAATTCCTCAAGGATTGCCGCAAGTGAATTGGCAGATATTTTGTCAGGAAAATATAATATTGCAACTAGAGCCGGTGCACATTGTGCTCCCAGAATGCATAGAGCACTTGGCACAGAGAAATTGGGTGCAGTGCGTTTTAGTTTTTGTTACGACAATACAGAAAACGAAGTAGAATACGCGATAGAAGTTCTGAGGAAAATTTGCTTATGAAAGAAAAATACGAAAAGCTACTTTTAACCTTTTATACTACCGCTGACGCAATGGCTATGGAAAGTTTAGCAAAAAAACAGAATGTAGAAGGAAGACTTTGTCCAATACCACGAGATGTAAGTGCTGACTGCGGTATTGCTTGGGTCTCTTCTCTTGAAGCAGAAGAAAGCATAAAAAAAATGGTGAAAGAATCTGAACTTGAAGTTCAAGGCTTTTACCATATATTTCTATAATTATAATATAATGTCATGAAATTAAACTCACTAAATTCCTTATTAAAAATACAAAAAGGTGTAACATCTTTAATTGGTGGTGGTGGAAAGACTACCTTAATGTTAACTTTGGCTGATGAATTAGCATTTTTTGGAAGTGTCATTGTAACTACTTCAACAAAGATTATGCTACCTGCAAATTTGCCACTCGTGCTTAATTCTGACGAAAAAGAAATTAAAGCCCAACTCGGGGAAAATTCAATTATCTGTGTTGCTTCGCTTTTTGCCCCAAATAAATTCGGGATGCCTAAAATTTCTTTTAGCAAATTACAGCAGTTGGCAGATTTTGTTCTCGTTGAAGCAGACGGTGCAAAGATGCTTCCCTTAAAGGCACATGCAATTTATGAACCAGTTATACCGGTTGAAAGTAAGAGAGTAATATACGTCGTTGGAATTGACGGAATAGGCAAGAGCATAAAAGAAACTTGCCATAGACCAGAACTTTATGCTAGCCTTGCTAATGCCTCACTAGATACACTTGTATCTGAAGATATTGTCGCTGCTGTCATAAAAAAAGAAAATTTTGGAGATACAATTTTTGTAAATAAAGTGGAAACTCCTGCATTGTGGTGTAGCGCCAAAAAATTATCCAGTTATTTTTCTTGTTCGGTTATTGCAGGAAGTCTTTGGAAGGGAGAATACAAATGCTTGCATTGATACGAGGTGCAGGAGACCTAGCAAGCGGAATTGCTTTGCGGCTTATGCATAGTGGAGTAAGCACTGTAATGACAGATTTGCCTTCCCCTATGGCAATTAGACGCACAGTTTCATTTTGCGAAGCGATAAGGTGTGGGAGCGTAACTGTTGAAGACGTAACAGCACAAAAAGTTACAAATTCATCTGAAGTGTTTTCACTTGTTGCAGAAAAGATTATCCCGGTTATCGTTGATCCTGAGGGTAAAACGATAGGATTTATAAAACCGAATGTGGTTATAGATGCAATTTTAGCAAAAAGAAATCTTGGCACAAAGATAACGGATGCTCCAATTGTGATAGGTGTAGGTCCTGGTTTTACTGCAAGCCTTGACTGTCATGCCGTTATAGAAACCATGAGAGGACACACATTAGGGCGTGTAATATATAGTGGTTCAGCATTGCCAAATACGAATATTCCTGGGCTTATTGGTGGCTTTGCAGGTGAACGAGTGCTCCGTGCTCCGGCAACTGGAGTTTTCAAAAGCACCTTGTCAATTGGCGACAAGGTAAAATCCGGTGATGTTGCTGGATATGTTGAGAAACATCCCATGATTTGCACTATTGATGGTGCGCTTCGTGGTCTAATAGCAGATGGAACAAACGTAAAGGAAGGGCTCAAATGTGGCGATGTTGATCCACGTGGAGATGTTTCCTATTGTTACACTGTTTCCGATAAGGCTTTAGCCATTGGTGGCGGAGTGTTAGAGGCAATTTTGCATTTTACTGATAGAGAGAGAGTAAAAGAAAAATGAGCGAAGAAATAAAATTAACAAAATTGGCCTGTTGCGCAGGCTGTGGGGCTAAGGTTGGAGCCGGCACTCTTGCAAAATTGCTAAAGGACATCAAGGTTCATTCCGATCCAAATTTGCTTGTAGGCTTTGACAAAAGCGATGACGCAAGTGTTTACAAAATTTCTGATGAGCTTGCTATCGTTCAAACACTGGATTTTTTTCCGCCAATCGCAGACGATCCCTACACGTTTGGAGCAATTGCAGCGACAAATGCACTCTCAGACATCTATGCCATGGGTGGAGAACCAAAGCTTGCAATGAATATTATGGCAATTCCTCAAGATATGTCACAGAAGGCAGTGCAGGAATTACTTCGTGGTGGTTACGATAAGGTCTATGAAGCCGGTGCAATTATAACGGGTGGGCACAGCATATTTGATAAAGAGCCAAAATATGGACTTTCTGTCACAGGGTTTGTGCATCCGAAAAAACTTTTGAAAAATTCGGGAGCCAAGGTAGGAGACGTTTTGTTTTTGACAAAACCACTCGGTATAGGAATTTTGACGACAGCAGCAAAGGTCGATATGGTTTCGCACAAAACCTACGAATATGCCATAGGGCTTATGACAACATTGAATAAATCCGCAAGAGATGCCATGGTAAAATATCGTGTTCACGCTTGCACAGATGTAACAGGCTTTGGACTCTTAGGACACACTTGCGAAATGGCACAGGGTAGCAACGTTGAAATACATTTGAAGGTAGATTCAATTGACCTTATAGAGGAAGCTCTAAACCTTGCTACATCAGGTATTTTGCCAGAAGGAATGTATCGCAATAGAGAGTTTGCCGAATGCTTTGTTGAGGCGGGGACAACTCCACTGGAAAAACAAGATATGCTCTATGATCCACAGACTTCAGGTGGACTTCTGATTGCTGTTCACCCGGATGATGCTGATATGCTTTACGAAGACTTAAAAAAAACTGAGCCTTCTGCACAAAAAATTGGCTACGTAACAAAGCAGAGAGACAATAAATTTATAATTTTGGAGTAAAGAGGAATAAAAAAGTGTTTAAGAAAACAAATTATTTAGTCATTTTTACAGGTGTACTAATAGGGCTTGCAAGTCTCCTTTTAACAAAACTTGGAAATCCTGCAAATATGGGGTTTTGCATTGCCTGCTTCTTGCGTGACATCGCAGGAGCTCTTAAACTGCATAGCACAGAGACTGTGCAATACATCAGACCAGAAATATTAGGAATAGTTTTGGGTTCAACGCTTATTTCTTTCATCAAAAAAGAATTCAGACCACACTCTGGTTCGTCTCCTGCGCTTAGGTTTATCCTAGGAATGTTTGTCATGATTGGTGCTCTTGCATTTCTCGGTTGTCCACTACGTATGGTAATCCGTATGGGAGGTGGCGACGTGAATGCCTTTGTTGGACTCATTGGTTTTACACTTGGTATTCTAATAGGAATATTTTTTCTTAAAAGAAGTTTTTCCTTAAAAAGAAATTATGAGGCATTAAGAAGCGAAGCAAGTGTTTTTCCTGTTGTGTGTATTGCTCTTTTCATCATTGTTATGACAGTTCCTACGATTCTTGCTTTTTCTCTTAAGGGACCTGGCTCAAAGCATGCACCATTCATCATCGCCTTTATGATTTCTCTGCTTGTTGGTGTCTTTGCACAACGCTCGAGAATTTGTATGGTCGGTGGTATGCGAGACGCTTTCATGTTCCGTGACTTTACACTTCTTTCTGGTTTTGCTATCATATTTGTAACGGTCATTTTGGGTAACATTGTGCTTGGCAATTTTAGCGGATTTTCAACATATCTACAGCCAATTTCGCATGAGAGCCAAATTTGGAATTTGCTTGGCATGGTGATTGTCGGTTGGAGTAGTGTTTTGCTTGGCGGATGCCCATTGCGGCAACTTGTTTTAGCTGGAGAGGGGAATGGAGATAGTGCTGTTACTGTTTTTGGAATGGTTGCAGGGGCAGCCATTTCACATAATTTTAAATTAGCGGGTGTAGCTTCAAGCATGAAAAATAGTGTATATTCTGTTGGTGACGTTTCACTCAACGGGCAAATCGTGCTTATGATAATCGTTGTAACATTGTTATTTATTTCTTTTGCAAGCAGCTCTAGGAGGACAAATTAAAATGTCAGATGTATTGGATGCAAGAGGACTTAGTTGTCCATTACCTGTTGTAATGGTGCAAAAAGAAGTTAAGGGAAAAATGCCAAACGAGCTTGTTGTCCTTTTGGACGCAAAGGTCAGCGTTGAGAATGTTACGAGATTTGCAACAAATCAAGGTTACACGGTTTCTGGCGAAGAGTTGATAAACGGAGAATACAAACTGGTTTTGAAAAAATAAAAATGGAACAGATTATTGAATTTTTATTAAAACAAATAAATTGCAAAAAAGATTCTTTGCTTGTTACTGTCATCAAGCATGAGGGCTCAACCCCAAGAGGAACAGGTGCTCAGATGCTTGTCGGTTCAGATGGCAGGCTCTGTGGTTCTGTCGGCGGTGGGGCAATAGAAGGAGCGTCTATTGATTATGCTAAGGAGCTTCTTACCACAAAGCGTAACGAACAGAAACATTTTGTGCTTAATGTCAATAAAGTTGGAAGTATTGAAATGGTTTGTGGTGGTGAATTGACAGCTCTCTTTACGTTTATAGCACACGACAATTTAGCGTGGCGAGAAGTTGCCATGGAAATTCAAAATTGCTTTAGGGAAGATAAACATGCCTTTTTAGTGATAAATATGCCACATGGAAATCCAATCCTTCTTTCAGAAAACTATGACAAAATAGCAGGATGCGAAACAAAAAAAACAGAAAAATTTGACCTCAGTAACATTCCATATAACGGCTCTTGTCTGGAAGATTATTTTGTCATTCCCCTTCCTCTACCACAGCGTGTGATTATTTTTGGTGGTGGGCATGTGGCACAGGCGTTAGTTCCAGTGCTTTCTAATGTTGGATTTTCTTGTGTGGTATTCGAAAATAGGTCGAATTTTGCAACAACGGTACTTTTCCCTAGTGCAAAAAAAGTTATTTGCGGTGATTATTCCAAGATAGAAGAATCACTGGAGCTTAAAAATGATGATTTTATTATCATCATGACAAACGGGCACGTGAACGATTTAGTAATTCAAGAACGTTTGTTGCGGCAAAAATTTGCCTACATAGGAGTAATGGGCTCAAGAAAAAAAATTGCTTCCTGCAGTAAAAAACTGCAAGAAGCTGGAATTGCTCAAGAAGCAATTGATTCAATTCATATTCCAATTGGGCTATCAATTAATGCCGTAACGCCAGCAGAAATTGCAATAAGTGTAGCAGCAGAATGTATATCAGAACGCTTCAAGCTGCGAGAAAGCATAAAGCCACGAGGCTGTCCGAGTCAATTATGAAATGAGCCACTTTGTTTAGAGCAATTGACACATTGATTGAGCATACGATACTGCAATAGGCAAGACTTCTTAATTGAAGTCTTGCCTATTTGTTTTAGGTTAAAACTTATTTGTTATTATCTGTGTCATCATCGAGTGCGGAGAAACGGGTAAGTTTCTCTGTCGCTTCAAAGAAAGACTTTGATTGTGTCATTTCTCCAAAAAGTGACGCTTTTTTGAATGATGTGTATGGTTCACCAAAAAGCTTTGATTTTGCCTCATCTTCAAAAAGTCCCATTTTGCTTTCCTCCTTTTATAATTTCATTGCTCTTGTTGCGTTCAAAATTGCCAAGAGGCACACGCCTACATCTGCAAAAATTGCAACCCAAAGTTCCGGTATTCCAGCCAATGCCAGAAGACCCGTAATATCTAGCACGAGCACCAAAATTTTTACACCAAAGGCTATAAAAATATTTTCATACACAATACGTCTTGTTTTTTTTGCAATTTTGATGAGGGTTGCAACCTTCATAGGATTGTCATCTAGGATTACAACGTCAGAAGCTTCAACTGCAACACGTGAGCCAAAGCCCCCCATAGCAATTCCAGTTTCAGACGTTACGAGCACTGGTCCGTCGTTTACACCGTCTCCAACATAGATTGCATTAGTTTCACGAGAGCCGGAAATCTCCGCCAAAGCTGCAACCTTTTCATGTGGCAAGAGGTCTGATTTATAGCCGTCAAGCTGAAGTTCCTGTGCAACTTCGGCAGCAACAGCATTTCTATCGCCAGTCAGCATAAAAATATTTTTTATTCCTAGGTGTCTGATTTTTTTAATTGCTTGCTTTAAATCTTTGCGTAGAGTGTCTTTTACAATTATCGTGCCCAAAAGTTTGCCGTTCTTTGCTACAAAGACAAGTGTTCCAATTTCTTTTATTTCCGGTGTTTCAATGTTATGTTCGGCTAACAGTGTAGCATTGCCGGAGATTATCTCTTGCGTTGGGCTTTTATAAATTAATCCCTTGCCTGGAATTTGTGTAACTATTCCATCTTCTGCCATAGACCTTGCACTGTTGCCAATTTCTGCCACAATAGCACGAGAGACAGGGTGATTTGATGCACTCTCTGTCAAATATGCAGTTTGCAAGAGGTCATCTTTTGTCACGCCATCTTGGCATAACAGGTTCGTTACTGCAAATTTGCCCTCTGTTAGTGTTCCTGTTTTGTCAAAAACTGCTGTGTCAACCTTTGCCAGTTTGTCAAAAACATAGGCACCCTTGACCAAAATTCCATTTCTTGATGCACAGCCAATACCGCCAAAAAATCCAAGTGGAATTGAAATGACTAAAGCACAGGGGCATGATATAACGAGGAGAACAAGAGCTTTCTTGAACCACTCAAGCCAAATTGCCTGATTTCCACCAAGGAAAAGCGGAGGAAGAATTGCAACGGCAATTGCAAGGAAAAACACACATGGTGTATAGATTTTTGCAAAACGTGTGATGAAGCGCTCCGTTGGAGATTTCTTTGCCACGGCATTTTGCACGCTTTCAAATACGCGTGAAATTAGATTGTCTTCAAATGGTCCGGTAGCTTTTATTATCAGTCTGCCATCAAGAGAAATTGTGCCACCATTGACAAAATCTCCATTTTTGACGAAGCGGGGGAGACTTTCTCCCGTTAGGCTTGATGTGTCAAGGTTAGATTCTCCACTCACAATGACACCATCTACTGGGACAGCTTCACCTGGCTTTACAAGCACGCAGTCATCTGTGGCAATTTCTTTTGGTGAAACCTCTACAACATCTTGTCCAACAATTTTTTTTGCCGTTAAGGGTTTTTCTGCCAAGAGATTTTTTATTGACTTGCCACTTTTTGACGCTGCTCTGTCTTGAAGAGCCTCGCCAAGGCGGTAAAACAACATAACGCCAACAGATTCGGAAATTTCACCAATTCCCATAGCGGCAAGGGAAGCAAGCCCCATCAAGGTAAATTCATTGAAGAAGTCACCGTGCCTCATTGCGTGCCACGCTTCTTTCAAGACAGGAGGAGCGACAAGAAGGTAGAGGAGTGCAAATATAATGAGGCGAGCTAACTCTGGTAGAAAAGCCAAGTTAGCAAATTCCGCCGTTTCCGCCACAATAAAAATGGCAAAACAAAGAGCTAAAAATTTTATTTCTTTTTTGAAGCCCTCGTTTTGCCTTTTGTATTCTTCTTCTGTCTTTGTAAAAATCTCTTCTGTTTCATTGCATGCAGCACAAGCACAAGCGTCACCATGCCCGTGAGCGTGGTGATGCTTTTTTTCGTCGTGTTCGTGCTCGCAGCAATGACAACAATGTTCGTGTGCCATTAGTCAGCAACCCTATTGTTTGGGTCAATATATTCTTCTTCTTCGGGTTCCTCTGAACAGCAGGAGCCACCACATGAACAGGCTAGAGTGTTTTGTGGAGGAGTCATGCCATCTGGCAACTTGCCGTCACGCTTCATATAGAAGTCGGCAACTGCTGCCTCGATGCCTTCTTTTGCAAGAAGTGAACAGTGGAGCTTTATTGGAGGAAGTCCACCAAGGGCATCTGCAACGTCTTTGTTGCTAATTTTTAAGGCTTCGGCAATTGTTTTGCCCTTTGCCAACTCTGTAACCATAGAGCTAGTCGCAATGGCGGCAGCACAGCCAAATGTCTCAAACTTGATGTCCTCTATCACTTCACTTTGCTCGTCCACCTTCAAGTATATCTTCATAACATCGCCACAGACGGGGTTACCAACCTCGCCAATAGCATTTGCATCGTCCAATTTCCCAGCGTTTCTCGGGTGCATAAAGTAATCTACAACTTTTGGGTTATACATTGTTCTACCTCCTTGTTTCTTATCTTTTATTAGCCATAAGCGAAATTGCTACGCAATTTCTAACATAAGGAAATTTTTAATCTTCATTATTTCCCTGAGCTGTTCTTGCTAGATATTCACTTCTTAGCTTGTCAAGAGATTTGTCTGTATCAGCGTGCATTGCATAGTAATACGTTTGAATTGCTGCCCAATCATAGATAGATTTTAACCAAGCTAGCAATGAAACTACCTTTCCATCTTTTGTCTTTACTAATCCACTTTCTTGAAGTTCTACATAACAATTTTGTTCTTCCTTGTGATTTTTTGGATATAAGATATCTCCGGATTTCACAACTCCTGCTTCCAATAATTCATCTATTCTTGGTAATTTTTGTCTAACTGTTCTTCCTTGTTGGGATGGCGTCTGTGAATTATCTCTAAATACCGAGTAAAAATCAGAATAAGCTTGTAACGGAAGTATTCTTTGAACATCAAGCAATGTTCTATTGTCTAGTTTATATGTATATGGAGTAATTTGATAACATGCAATATCAATACCATTACTACATAGCCAGGCTGTGGCTGATAGCGTTCTGTCATCAAATTTTGATGCTACGAGAATTATTCGTTGTTTCTCGTTAAGACTAGTTATGTTATTGATTGAAATAAATTCATCTAACTTTCTTTGTGCTAACTCTGTAGTTGTTATATTAGATGTGTGGAACTCTTCATTGTGCTTTTCTATGTATGGAATAAATAATTTTTGTAGTAATTCTTCGTTTGTTGAGATAGTTGCACAACTTGCAGCATAACGAATTGCTTGTACCTCTAACGGTTCCGACCTATGTTGCATATCTGCTCTATCACGTTTTAGCTCTATTAAAACCAAATTTCCATTCTGATCCAAAGCTACAAGATCATTTCTTCCACCAGTTGCATCTATGACTTGTTGTCCAATTATCAGAAGGGAATCTTCTTCGTCACCACAAATAATATCGGCATGCTTTCGGATAATTTCTTCTAAATCAGCTTCTAGCATATTCAATTCCCTGAATGTAGTAGCTTTAATAGATTCAACAGGTTCAATGTCTTTGTTATCATTTGAGAGAATATACATTGCTATCGACTCCTTAATTGTCATAATTTTTATGTAAGAAATGGCGTAGCCATTTCGCTTATGCTAGCCAAGCCTAAGGGCTTGGCGCTTAGTTTGCCCAGAATGGGTAGTAACTTGGTGGTGAAAGTCCACTACAGACTTGGCAGTAGGAACTGTTAGCAGAGGGCAAGTGCGTCCATCGTGAGGTGGAGTA
>CALELF010000008.1 GCA_937902895.1 uncultured Synergistaceae bacterium
CGATGGTGATAAAGAATTTGTCATGGGAGCAAAGAAAGAGAAAACAAGCATGAAAGGTAAACGTACTACTGTAAAGAAAACTGTAAGAAAACCCGTAGTCCGTAAATCAGTCCGCAAAACTAAGAGAGCATAATATTATTTTTACCACCCACCTTCCCCTGCCCTGCAGGGAGGTGGTGGGAGGTATTATCCCTCTATTTTTATGAATCAGTTCCAACTTCAAGGATAAGTTGAACGATATTCTCTTCTATGTTCAGGCTCTTTGCAATTTCTGCCTTAAAACTGCTATTGCTTGACGTGTTTATCGTCTGACTTCCAACTACACTACCTAAAATGCTTGTGGTAAGTCCTCTCCCTCTTGCCTTTATGATGTAATATTTTCCTGCTTCCTGTGGCATAATAGGAGCGTGGTCATCGGGTAGAAGTTCGTGTAGCGTTGGAAAAGCTACTGGGTCAAACTCTTGTCCATCACAAAGAAGATAACCACTCGGAGCAGTATTTGTAGCCCAAAGACTTATTGAACCAACTGGCACTTCGTCACCAATAGATAATGTTGGATTATTTATCGTTACTTGCGTGTCCTCTGTTTCAAGTTTGTCAACTCCCCAAGCAAAAAGACTTATCATTGCAGCACTGGCAAACATCGGAAAATAATGATTATTTACGTTTGCCTTGAACCCTGCATATCCTTTTTTGTCATATCCTGCCATATTTTGTAAGTCTATCGTTGAACCATCAGGCATTATTACCTTCGTCCAACGCACCATTGGGCGTTTCTGTCCGAATATGACTTGTGATGAATACTCTCCAAAAAGCCTTGCTCCTTGAGGAATAAGTATCTTTTTACCTGTTGAGGTATCGCATACTGGCTCGCTCACTTGGGCGATTAAATGACCTGGCAAATCGCTATTGAGACCCGTCAATAGCGTTGCTGGTATTATCGTTCCACAGTTCACAAGCCCGTATGTTTTTTGGTTGTATATAACTGGACTTTCCCAAGTTACAGGCTTTATGTAATCCTTATTCTTTTTTGCTTCGTTTGCCTGTGTTATAGGCAATATGTCTAGTTCCAACTTAAAAGGTGAAACTTGCCAATTCTCTTTGCTTTGGAATGGAGCAATAAATGCTTTGCGTTCTTCTTCTAGTTCAAGCCGTTCTTTTTCTAGTTCCTCTTCCTCTTGAAGTCGCAAAAACTCCATTCTTGCGACTTCTTCGGCTCTCTCATCTGTTACCGCTTCGTATTCATTGCCATTTGGTGTTGTTATCACCTTTTCAATGACTTTTTCTATCACTGGCAAGCCCTTGCTACTCCCTGCTGGCACATAGAGATGCCCATTCTCTTCATAAGCACCCTCAGGGAGTTGCTCATAGTGGATTTTGCCCCTGCTATCCCTAAAAGGCATAGCATCTATCTCCACAGGGAGATATTGACTTACGTCCACGTCTGGTCGCTTCGCAACGGCTCGTAAAGGAGAGATAACAACCTGCAAAAAGGTTATTATTAAAATTATTGATATTCCACGCTTTTTATGCTCTTTCATTGTCTTTTAATTTTGTCTATTTTTTTGTATTTCTTCTATTCTCTTTAATAATTCTATTTTTCTCTTTTGTATTTCCTGCAATTTTGCTTTTTGCTCTGCTTCAGCTTTTGCCTGTGCCTCTTCTGCTTCTTTTCTTGCCTTTTCGGCTTCCGCTGCACGAGCTTTTTCTTCTGCAAGGCGTTTTTGTTCTGCTTCAATTCGAGCTTGCTTTTTGGCAAGTGCTTTTTCTCTTGCTTCTGCTTCTTTTCTCGCTCTTTCTTCAGCTGCCTTTGCCTTTCTTTCTGCTTCCTCTTCAGCTCTACGCTTTGCTTCCTCTAATCTCTTTTCCTCTGCTTCAATATGGGCTTGCTTTTCGGCAAGTTCTTTTGCTTTTTCCGCTTCTTCAGCCTCTCTTGCCTTTCTTTCGGCTTCGGCTTGAGCTTCTCTTTCTTTTTTTCTTGCTTCAAGCTTTGCAAGTCGCTCACGCAAAATCTTTTCTTTTTTTGCTCTCTCGTTCGCTTCACTGGCTTCACGGCGTGCTTCTGCCTTGGCTAGTGCCTTGGCTTCTGCTTCCTCTTTCGCTTTTCTTTCAGCTACGATTTCATCGTATGTCTTTTCTGTTGTAGTAGTAGATGAAGAAACATAATTGTCTATAACCTTGCCGTTTTCATCTGTTTCTGTCATTGTTGCTGGCACGTATTCTTCTGTCAGCGATTCGGGTTTTCTACCAGTAGTTACACGACGTATAACGACTTTTTGCTGTTGTCCGCCACTTCCTGCCAACAAAATACCGACATCGAACAAATAGTCCACGACAAAAATGTTTCCTATCTGTCTGTAATTCACCATTTCTCTTAAATTGTTACGAACTATCATAAATACTGGTGATTCAACATTTGACAAATTGTTATTAAACTCTATGTATGTTTTGATACCGTCTGTGTAAACTCGCTTCGGAAACCATTTAATTCTTTTGTTCCCTTGGATTACATAGTCGTCGTCCATTGTGCCAGCATCAAAGTATGGCACCCTATATTCATTTTCTTGTGCTTGTTTCTTCGCTACTCGTTGTGCGATAAACTCTTGCCAACCAGTAGTCCCCCCTTGCTGTGTCTGCATTTGTGGGTATGAAAATTTCACAAGCGGTGTGTGGTCTGTCTTGCTAGACACAAGCTCAAAGTGGTAACTTCTTCTGTCTGTATGCACAACAAGGTTAGTTGAGAGATCTGGCATACTTGGCTTAATCATTATGTGATATTTGAGTTGGTCTCCGCTTCCACTTGCAGATGGCAATACCTGCCAATTTATACTATCGCCAATAAATGGAGCAGAGGTGACTGTCTCACCCTCTTCAAGTTCAATGTCTGTAATGCGTAGTGTGCGACAGATTACTCTAACAACTGTGCTACCATATTGATACACAACAGCTCCGTTTTGTCCCATTATTGGCTTTGGTGTATTCTTTCCTGCCGCATACTGCTTTGAAAGATTTACAGCTGTTTGGTCTATTCCTCTTGGCTTTACTATGGTTTTAACAGTGCCATAGTTCTTTCTAAATTCCGCTGTTTCAGCTGTTTCAGCTAAAACTGGGGTTATTGCAAATATCAGTAAGATAAATGTTGCAAATACTTTTTTAATCATTTTCATCGTTTTAACTCCTTAAAGTTGTTTTTCTAATTTTTCAAGCTTATCAAGCTCATCTAGCATTTCAATAAGTGCATCTTGTTCAGCATCACTCTTTGCTCTTTTTTCAGCTTCATCTAATTCAGTAAGCTGTTTTTTTATCGCAAGTATTTCTTCCTCTTCTTCCTTTACTCGTCTCGCTTCTTCAGCACGTTTGGCTTCATTTTCTGCCTGTGTCTGCTTAAACACTCTTTCTGCTTGTTCAGCTTTTGCAAGCTTTAATGCTTCCGCCTCTTTTCTTGCCTTTTCCGCTTTTTCAGCTTTGGCAAGCTTTAACGCTTCCGCTTTAGCTTGTTGAGCCTTCAACCTTTCCTGATGTTCACGAGCTAATCTTGCTTGCTTTTCTGCTTTTGCCTGTTGCAAGGCTAGTGCTTTTTGTTTCTTTGCTTCCTGTAATGCCTTTGCTTTGGCAATTCTTGCTGCCTTTTGTTGTGCCAGTTTTTCAGCTCTTGTAAGAGCTTTCTTTTTCGGTTGAGCTACCTTTTGAGGTGCTTTTTGTGCAACTTTTACTGGTTGTGCTGGTGCTTGAAAAACATTTTTTCTGTTTACAGCGTTTCGCACCTCTTCATTTTCCTCTGTTAATTCTGTAACAGTCGTCATTACCATTCCGAGTTGCTCTTTAACCATATTGAGTTGCTCTTTTAAGCTCACTATTTCTTTTGTCTGTCTTACAGTTTCTTTTCTTGCCTCTTGGCTATGTTTTGTAATAGTTCCGTCTCCGTTCGTTCTTTTACCAAGTGAAAAGGTAATGCCAGCACGGAGCATATTGTTACCTTCTGATGGACAAAAGCTCATACCAAGATTTGCTAGTGTATCTTCATTGAGGTAATGAAAAACACCAACTGCTACTGCGTTTTCGCCTTTGTAGTTTCCGTAACCCATTGAAAAATTTGTCCGAGCTGTTTCATCGTAGCTCGTCGGGTGCATTGCACTCATTGCTGCTGCTAACGCTCCAACTACATTTGTTTGTGTATCTAACTCATTCATACGCCTATTTGCGTATTGTTGGTAGTTGTAAAACTGTCTGCCATTGATGGCATCCATACTGTATGGATTTATTGCTCCATCTTCCACTCCTGTTATTCTGCCGTGAATATTAAATTTTCCAGTGCTATAAATATCTCCTGTTGTTGCATCTACACGGAATGTTGTTGTCCCTTGTGAGTTATTGATTGTTAATGAACCACCATTAGATGTAATGTCATCATTACTTGTTATTTTTCCTTGTGTCGTGATGTCGCCTGTGTTTCCATCTATCGTCACCTTATCGTTGTTTACTCGCACATCACCTGTTGTATGGTCTATATTAAAGCGTTCTGTGCCATCTGTATCCTTGACTGTGAGTGAACCACCTTGTGTCGTGATGTCTCCATTAGACGTAATCTTGCCTTTTGTTGTAACATCTCCTGTGTTACCATCCACTGTGAATTTGTCTGTATTTACTCGGATACTGCCTGTCTCGTTGTCTACAAAGTATTTTTCATTTCCTGTGCTGTCTTTCAAGGTAAGTGTTCCGTTCGTTGTGATGTCGCCTGTTGCTCCATCTAGTAAGATGTTATTGTTTGTTCCATCTCCCAACGTCATTAAAGCATTTTCATCTACCTTGAACTTCCCATCACTGGCTGTAATTGTTCCCTTGGTTTCAATGTTGCCTGTTGCTCCATCTACTGTTACCTTGTCTTGATTTACTCTAATGTCGCCTGTTTCATTATCTACAAAAAACTTTTCGTTATTTGAGCTATCACTCAAGGTGATAGTGCCTTTGCCGTTGATATTGCCGTCAACGGTGAGATTTCCTTTTATTTCTTCGTTTTTATCTACTGTCAGATTGCCTTTGATTTCAACATCATCATCAAAAGTTGCTTTCTTGACTACCTCTAATGTTCCGTCTAGTTTTGTATTACCTTTGACTTCTAAATCACCGTCAATCTCTTCGTTATTTGCTACGATGGTTGTCTTTGAACCGCTGTCATACGATATATCTGTGGTCTTATCTTGTAATGTAATTACTTGATTTTGCAAATTATTGTCTCCTGCTATTCGTGCTTCCGCTTCCGCTTCCAAATCTGCTGTAAGCTGATTATCTGCGTCCTGCCTTGTCTGTGCTTCGGCATCTATGCTGTTTTCCAAGTTTGTGTCTGCGGTCTCTCTTGCATCTGTTTCTTCGTCTAATTTCGGTTGGAATATGTTTTTTACATCTTCCTCGTTTACACCAGCTTTTACTGGCACAAATGTAGAATATATATTAAAAAAATACCCATCGCCACCTACTATTCCTGAGCTTCCAGTTACTGTTAATTTCTCTCCTTTACTTACAGGAATAATAATATCTGTCCCATTCCCATAATAATAAGTGCGTGTTTGTCCTGTTGAGTCTATTACACGAATATTCCCAATATTATAGCTACAGGTAGTCATCGGAAAAAGAGAGCCATCTGGTTTAAAGAGTCCGGAGTTTGTTCCATTAAGCGTAACAAAACCATCTTCAGTAAAAGTGTAAGTTCCTTTATAGGTATAGTCAGATGTGTGTGTTACTTTAATGTCTATAGTTTTACTGTTAGTCCAATCTGTAAATTCTCCAAATGCAGAATTAACAAATTGGATGTGTATAAGTAAAATGAGTATAAGTAAACAACAAAATTGCTTTATTCTCCACATAACTCTCAAATCCTTACTTATTAAAATCCATATTTTGTGAAATTGAGAACTCTGTTACATATATCCCGAGTGGGTTACTTATAACACTATCTAGGTCTTTTGTTGGGTTACTAGCAACAGTAAAAAGTCCTACAAAGCGTTTGTTGGACTTCACAACGCCTTTGACGTTTTCGCTTTCTTGCCATTCGCAACGCCAAGATTTTTTGCTAACTGGTATTATGCTCATAAGTTGGACATTTACTGTTGTTACCCCGTCTTTTGCACCTCTGAATGGGTCTTGTGAGCGATAAAACTCATTTACTTCTGTAAAGCTTGCTGTGTTCTTTGGAATAGTGGAATATACTTGCTCAATATACTTTTTTTGTGCTTCGGGGTCTGTAACAACCGTCCGCATATCCATTACGAATCTGCCTACACGAGATATAATTATTCTTTCGTCCATTTGTTCAACGGCTGTTGCCTTACCAACAGCTATCTCGTAACCGTGTTCGTCCACCTGAACTATCCACGGCACAACTTGTCTCCGTGAGACAACTCCACAAAATGCAAAGGTCATTATTACTACCGCTCCGAGTGAGCAATAAGCAATAAGCCTAAATCCTTTTGCTGTTGCATATAATTTCTTATATCTGTCTAGTGCTTGTTCCTTTGCTTGAAAAACATCGTTCATTAGCTTTCTTTACTCCCTTCATCGGATTTTTCCGTTGTTTCTGTTCTCGTTGTTGTTTTTGTAGTCGTTTCTGTGCTTTCTAGTGTTGAATGTTGCTCATTCTTTGCCTGTTGTGCAGCTACTTCTGCTCTC
>CALELF010000009.1 GCA_937902895.1 uncultured Synergistaceae bacterium
CATGAGACGCTATGGATCTTCTATTGGGTGTTCAAGTTGATTTTACAATCAACGAACAGTAAAATTTTGCGAAAACGGAGAAGAAAAATCTTCTCTTTGTTACCTTGTGGATTACAAAAATGTTGACAACAACTCTTTTATAGTTGCTAATCAATGGACTTTTATTGAGAACAGCGAGAAAAGAGCTGATGTGCTTTTGTTTGTAAACGGTTTGCCCCTTGTCCTCATTGAATTAAAATCACCGTCAAGAGAAGAAACAGATGCTTCGGAAGCATACAGGCAAATCAGAAATTACATGAAAGAAATTCCGTCAATGTTTATCTATAATCAAATCTGCGTTATGTCAGACCTCTTGACATCAAAAGCCGGCACAATCACAGCAGGTGAAGACCGCTACATGAAGTGGAAAACAAAAGACGGAAGCTATGAAAACACACAGTTTGCACAGTTTGACACTTTCTTTGAAGGCATTTTTGAAAAGGCAAGATTTTTAGATATATTAAAAAACTTCATCTGCTTTTCAAATGAAGGCTTGGAAAACAAAAAAATCCTTGCTGGCTATCACCAATATTTTGCAGTTAGAAAAGCTATTGAATCAACGAAGAAGGCAACAGTTACAGACGGCAAAGGTGGAGTATTTTGGCACACACAGGGAAGCGGAAAATCTTTGTCCATGATATTTTATGCACACCTCTTGCAAGAGGCATTACAAAGCCCAACAATCGTGGTAATCACGGACAGAAACGACCTTGATGATCAATTATACGGACAGTTTGCAAAGTGCAAAGACTTTTTGCGACAAACACCAGTGCAAGCCATTAGTCGCGAAAACTTAAAGGAATTGTTAGACGGCAGAGAAGCAAACGGCATAATTTTTACCACAATGCAGAAGTTCGAGGAATCAAGCGAGCCTTTATCAAACCGCAGAAATATTGTTGTAATTGCAGACGAAGCACACCGTGGGCAATATGGGCTTAGTGAAAAGGTTGACATAAAAACTGGCGAAATAAAAATAGGAACGGCAAGAGTTATCAGAAACAGTTTGCCAAACGCAACCTACATTGGCTTTACTGGCACGCCTATTTCTTCAAAAGACCGCAACACTAGAGAGGTCTTTGGAAACTACATAGATATTTATGATATGACACAATCCGTTGAAGACGAAGCAACACGGCCTGTCTATTATGAAAGCAGAGTTATAAAATTGCAGCTTGACGAGCAAACATTAAAGCTCATTGATAAAGAATATGACCTAATGGCTTTGAATGCAGACCCCGAAGTTATCGAGAAGAGCAAACATGAGCTAGGGCAAATGGAAGCTGTTTTAGGCAATGACAACACGATAAATTCTTTAGTGATGGATATTTTAGAGCACTACGAAAACAACCGAGAGAATCTATTGACAGGAAAAGCAATGATTGTTGCTTATTCTCGCCCAATTGCGATGAAAATTTACAAGAGAATTTTGGAGCTTCGTCCAAGTTGGACAGAGAAGGTCAAGGTCGTTATGACATCAAGCAATAATGATCCCGAAGAATGGCGAGATGTTATTGGCAACAAGAGCTACAAAGTCGAATTAGCAAATGCTTTCAAAAAACCTGACAGCGAATTAAAAATTGCTATTGTCGTTGATATGTGGCTTACGGGCTTTGACGTTCCGTCACTTGCTACGATGTATATGTATAAGCCAATGAGTGGGCATAATTTAATGCAGGCGATAGCAAGAGTCAACAGAGTGTATAAGGACAAAGAAGGTGGCTTGATTGTTGACTATGTCGGCATTGCAACCGCTTTGAAGCAGGCAATGAACGATTACACCGTAAGAGATAAAAAGAATTATGGTGATATGGATATTGCAAAAATGGCATATCCAAAGTTTCAAGAAAAATTACAGGTTTGCAGAGACCTTTTCCATGGATTTGATTATTCAAAATTTATGGACGGAACAAATTTAGAAAGAGCAAAAACTATCAGCGGTGCTGTAAACTTTATCATTGATAAAGACAAGGATGTTGAAAAAGATACATTTAACAAGGAATCTTTAATATTGCACCAATCCTTGTCGCTCTGCTCATCTTTGGTTGATGAAGCATCAAGAATTGAAGCGGCATTTTTTGAAGCTGTGAGAGTCCTTGTCGGGAGACTCACCAATACCGGAATTGACAAAAAAATATCTTTGCCGGAAATGAATGCACGAATTAACGAACTGTTACAGCAAAGTATCAAAAGTGATGGTGTTATAAATTTATTTTCTGACATAAAAGAGGAATTTTCACTGTTTGACCCAAAGTTTTTGGAAGAAATTTCAAAGATGAAAGAAAAGAATTTAGCCGTTGAATTGCTGAAAAGGTTAATCAAGGAGCAAATCTCTGTGTATAAGCACACAAACCTTGTAAAATCAGAAAAATTCAGCGAAATAATTCAAAGTGTAATGAATAGGTATCTGAACGGTTTACTTACCAACGAAGAAGTTATAGAAGAATTATTAAACCTTGCAAAGCAAATTTCGGCAGCTCGAAAAGAGGGCGAAGATTTAGGATTAACCGCTGATGAACTGGCATTTTATGACGCATTGACAAAGCCGAAGGCGATAAAAGATTTTTACGAAAATGATGAGTTAATAGCCATTACAAAAGAGCTAACAGATTTACTGAGGAAAAATAAAACAATAGATTGGCAGAAGAAAGAATCTGCACGTGCAAAAATGCGGATGCTGGTTAAAAAACTCCTGAAACAGCATAAATATCCACCGGAAAACATGGATGACGCAGTTCAAACTGTAATTGCTCAATGTGAATTATGGACGGATAATGTTATGGAGATACCTCATAATTAAAAACTTGACACAAGGCGTTTTTAGTTGTAATATCCTCTGTGCAAACGGGATGTAGCGCAGTCTGGCTAGCGTACCTGCATGGGGTGCAGGTGGTCGGAGGTTCGAATCCTCTCATCCCGACCATTTTTTAGCATTCATATAAAAATCCGTAATCAAACAATAATTGGTTACGGATTTTTTTTGTGTTCTCTTGAAATCACAATGTTCTTGTGCTAAAATCACCGCATCAAAATTTTTTGAAAGGCGGATGTTTGTAGTATGAAAAAGTTAGTAGCAGAGTTTATCGGAACAATGGTGTTAGTTATCTGTGGTTGTGGAACAGCAATGCTTGTTGGTTGCAATGCAGCTGTCGGTTGTGGTTACATCTTAACTGCTTTGGCATTTGGCTTAACAATTGTAGCAATGGCGTATAGCATTGGCAATATTTCCGGTTGCCACATCAATCCTGCTGTGTCACTTGGTGTTCTTATGACTGGTGGAATGACTTTCGCTGAGTTTATTCAGTATGTTATTGCACAGTGCCTTGGCGCTCTCGTTGGCAGTGGTGTCCTTTGCGTAATCTTTGAACTTGGTGACGTTTTGGATTTGACTGGTGGTTTTGGCTCAAATGGTCTTGCTAGCCTTGCTGATTCTGCATTGGCGGGACTCTTGGTTGAAATTGTTCTCACGTTTATTTTTGTTATTGCAATTCTTGGTGTCACTTCAAAGAAAGCTTCACACGGTTCATTCGGTGGCCTCGTAATTGGTCTTACCTTGACATTGGTTCACATTTTAGGCATTGGACTTACAGGCACATCAGTAAACCCTGCCAGAAGCTTTGGACCGGCAGTAGTCGCTGCAATTACAGGTGTTACAGCTCCAATTTCTTGCCTTTGGGTGTTCATTGTTGGACCTTTCATAGGAGCGGCACTCGCAGCTATTGTTTATAAATTTTTAGAAGACTAATTAGTAATACAAAAAAGGTTTCGGCTGATTTGCTGAAACCTTTTTTGTTTTTGTAATATTTATAATTTTTTATTATAATCTTTTTATCAAATTTTTAGGCGTAAATTGCAATAATAAATTGAACACTTAAGCAGATTTTTTCGAATAGATTTTA
>CALELF010000010.1 GCA_937902895.1 uncultured Synergistaceae bacterium
TACAGTGTAGCATAACCTTAAAAAAGATCTAAACACTACCACATTATTATACGAGGACATAGAGACGAGCCTTACAAATTAAGCTCGTCCCTATGTCCCTATAACTAACTTTCTTTTCCACTCACCGTTGCCATAGCAAGTGCGATAAAAATTATAATTGAGCCAATAATTTCTCGTCCTGTCGGTAAAATTCCTGCAATCAAAGGTACGAGAATAAGCGTCATCAAAATCTCTGTTGAGGATAAAATTTGTAACGTGGAAGAAGATATAAGTCTCACTGCTACACAAAAACAGAATGTGCTACACACACCGGTTGCAAGTGCAACCATATTAAGGTTGAAAAATGCATTAGGCGTAATGAGAGCCATATCGCCCCACCCACTGGAAAAACTTTTTATAACAAAAAGCAATATCGTTGCTGAAAAGTGGCAGTAAAAAATTTGTTGGCAAATTCCTGGTTTGTATTTTCGCACAACAAAAGAACAATAGGCAGTGTTTAGCGATGAGCCAGCTACGCTAATCGCAGCAAAAAACAACCCCAAAAGAGGTGTTGAAAAATCCTTACCAAAGCCATTAAAGGCATAGACAAGCCCAAACACGACAAGAAGAGAAGCAAAAATCTGTAACACTCTTGGCTTTTCTTTGTTCAAATAGGAATTAAGGAATATTGTGCAGATTGGCGCAAGGTAATTTAGCATGATGGCGAATTGCACAGTTAAATATTTGTAAGACATAATAAGACCGCAAGACTTAAGAACAAAGGAAAAAAAGCCAATCAAGGCAAAATAAAACAAAACCGACCTATCAATACAAAAGCTTGTCCAGCCATTCTGTAAATAGAGCACCACTGCCCAAAAAATCGAAGAAAAAACCGTGCGATAAAGCACAATTGTCATTGGGGATATTCCACTAGATGCAAGCATTTTTGAAAATGGCACAGCCATTCCATAGCAAAGCCCTATAAAAAGAGATAAAACGACACCCCAAACGTAACGTGGATTTTTCATTTGTTTATTTTGTTTATT
This sequence comes from uncultured Synergistaceae bacterium, assembly GCA_937902895.1. GTDB lineage: Bacteria > Synergistota > Synergistia > Synergistales > Synergistaceae > CALELF01. Next base: position 1,026 of record CALELF010000010.1, read on the forward strand.
TTGGTTATCTTGTTACTAGTGCCGTGGAGAGCTAGGAGTGGAAGCTACAAAGTAGAAATATCCGCTTCGTCTGTCCCAAGCGTATGGACCGTTCGACGCAAGCTGATACATACCATCAAAGAATTGCATATTCTGCTGTATTGCATAATCGTCCGACACACATCCGCCATAACGTGGTGTAAGTGGCAAATGCCCCGTTATTTTGTCAGATGTCCAAACTCCAGGTACCATATAGGTTGCTTTAATGAGGACATCTAGAGCTTGACGAAATTCCAAAGGTGTCTCCGTTATAAAATAATATTTTCCGTAGGACGAGGAGCCGAGCCTTTCAACAAGGTAGCGTGCCGTCAACAAAGATTCTTCACTGCCGTCCTGAACCAAAATCACAACTGCCTGCATTAGAGCATCAAGGGCGCAAAGCTGCATGGGAATGTTCGTGTTACAAGGCAAAAAACCGTCAACTGCTCCCCAATTTGCAGGGTCACTGTTTGGAAACACTTGTGACATTAAAGCACAAGCAAGAGCAAGTTTTTTCGTTCTCTCCCTCTCGGTCAAAAATTGTGGCACAAGATGTTTTAAATTCTTTTCTGCTACACTATCAGCAAGATCAAGGTAACGAAACTTGCCAACTTTTTCTGCTTTCTCTTTCATTTCTGTCGCTTTGACCAGTTCTTCAAAGCTATTTTTGTTTCCTTCAGCTAAAGCAGGCAAGGCAAACACGAGAATGCACAATAGCGATAAACATACAAGGCTGAATTTTTTCATTTTTATCCCCTCTCTTTTTAGTCATTGTTTTTCAAATCACCTATTGTTAGTGTATAATTATAATACTTTTCGTGTAAATCGTGTAAAAATATATATTATTGCAAGGAGTTTTATTTTGAATAAATTTGCGATAAAAATTTATGGTTGTCAAATGAATGTTTACGATGGAGATAGACTCCGCACCGCCATGACAAACAGAGGCTGGCAGGAAACAACAGAGGACGAAGCAGATGTAATTTGTTTTGTCACCTGCTCCATTCGTGACAAGGCAGAACAAAAGGCACTTAGCGAGATTGGCCGCCATGAGCAAGTATATAAAAAAACTGGTCGCCCTATAATCGTTTTGCTCGGTTGCATGGCACAGAGAGTAGGACAGGAAGTAGCAAAAAAATTCTCGTCAGTCAAAATCGTCTCTGGCCCTCGCCATATTGGGCTAGTGCCAGACGCTCTGGAGCGTGTCATAAAAACAGGCGAAAAAGAATTCTTTATGGATACAGACCCACGAGCATTGGAAGACCTACACGTCTGCCCCACTGCTGGCACAAATCCATTCAAATCCTACCTCACCATTTCTTACGGGTGCGACAGATTTTGCTCTTATTGCATTGTGCCATACGTCCGTGGCAGATTACAATCACGCGAGCCTGAAGAAATATTGGCAGAGGCAAAACAACTTGTCCAAAATGGCGTGACAGAAATAACACTTCTTGGGCAAAATGTTGACTCCTTTGGTAAAGATTGGACAAATAGACAATACTCATTCGCTTCACTTTTGGACGCCACTTCACAGATTGAAGGACTAGAGCGACTTCGCTTTGCAACAAGTCACCCCAAGGATTTTGATGCTGATATCTTGGACGTAATGAAGAATAACGATAAAATTTGTCGTGCAATAAATTTGCCTGTTCAGTCCGGTAACACAAGAATTTTGAAAGAAATGAACCGCGGTTACACGAGAGAAGATTACCTCTCTCTCGTTGAACGCATAAAGACAGCCTTGCCAGATGTTAGCCTCACAACTGATTTAATCGTCGGCTTCCCAACAGAAACGGAAGAAGAATTTTTAGACTCTTGCTCCCTTTTAGAACAGGTAAAATTTGACATTGTTCACACAGCAGCATACAGTATCCGTCCTGGCACACGTGCTGCCACCATGGAAGGTCAAATTGACGAGGCAACAAAGAATAGGCGTTTGAACGAAATAAACGCAATTCAATTCAAAATTGCAAAGGAAGCAAATGAAGCCTACATAGGACAAACAATGGAAATTTTGCCGGACGGCTTTGCACCAAAAGGCAGAGGGCAAATCCAGGGCAGAACAAAGACAGACCATGTTGTTATCCTTGACGGAACAGAAGCAGATTTTGGCAAACTCCTAACAGTTGAAATAATCGGTGCAAACCCTTGGTCACTTGAGGGAAAAAGAAAAGAGTAATGATAAGTTTGCAAACTTCTGCAGAAAATTCAAAAGCGGACATTGAAACGCAAAAAGCGGACATTGAGAATCAAAAACCGGACATTGAAATTTTGTGTTCTTTGAAAACAAAAACCCACATTTCACGGCTTCGTAGGGCTTTCTCAGCTCACGAAATTTTTGGACGAACTGACGTAATGAATGTACTTGACATACAACACTCTCGAGCCTCTGAGCTTTTGAGAGATTTGCTAAAGTGTGGAATTATCGGGCCGGTATTCGGCTATGGAAAAGGAAAATATCGTTTTTGCAAGTGAAAAAAGTTGCTGACAAATTGTCAGCAACTGAAAAAAACTGTTTCAAAAATATGCAGACTTTTTTCTGCATACCCAAAAGACAAAATGCACTGATGGCAAGGATAAAACCTGTCAAAATCGCTAAAAATTTTAAGAAAATTCATAAAATTTTTGAGTAAATGTGTATGTCTTTTCAAGCAAGAAACGGCAAGACGGGGAGCAAAAAATTGAAAGGAAAAATGATATGATAACAGGAGAACTTAAAAACAAAATTGATGGTTTGTGGGATATTTTTTATAGCGGTGGGCTTACCAATCCGCTAGACGTTATAGAGCAGATGACCTATTTGATGTTTATCCATGATTTGGACGCGTCGGATAATCTTCATGCAAAAGAGGCTGTCATGCTCGGTTTGCCATACACAAGCATTTTTGCAAAGCAAGTCCAAATTGGTGACCGCACTATTGACGGAAGCCAGCTCAAATGGTCTGTGTTTCATGACTATCCTGCGGCACAGATGTATTCTGTTATACAAGAATATGTGTTCCCATTTATCAAAAATCTCCATGCAAACAAAGACAGTGCCTATTCAAAATACATGGGGGATGCAATTTTCAAGTTGCCAACTCCCTTGATACTCTCCAAGGTTGTCGGTGCAATGGACGAGTTGTATTTGCAGATGGAGAAATTTCAGGATGCAGACACAAGGGGCGATGTTTATGAATATCTGCTCTCTAAAATTGCAACGGCAGGTGTAAACGGGCAATTCCGCACGCCACGCCACATTATCCGCATGATGGTTGACCTGATGGAGCCAAAGGCAGATGAGGTTATCTGCGACCCTGCCTGTGGCACTTCCGGCTTCCTTGTAGCTGCAAGCGAATATTTGAAACAAAACCGCAAGCAGGAAGTTTTCTTTAACCCCAAAAACAGAGAGCATTACATGAACCGTATGTTCCACGGTTTTGATATGGATAGAACAATGCTCCGCATTGGTGCTATGAATATGATGACCCACGGAGTGGAAAATCCATTTATTGAATACCGTGACAGCTTGTCTGACCAAAATCCTGACAAGGACAAGTATTCGTTAATACTTGCAAATCCGCCATTCAAGGGCAGTTTGGATTATGACATCGTTTCTACTGATTTGCTGAAAGTGTGCAAAACGAAAAAGACAGAGCTGTTATTCTTGACATTGTTTGTCCGAATGTTAAAGGTTGGTGGGCGTTGTGCCTGTATTGTTCCAGACGGTGTGTTGTTTGGCTCTTCCACGGCACACAAGGCAATCCGCAAAGAAATTATAGAAAATAATCGCCTTGAAGCTGTAATTTCTATGCCATCCGGCGTGTTCAAGCCATACGCAGGTGTATCTACCGCAATTTTAATTTTCACCAAGACTGGGCACGGTGGCACGGACAAGGTGTGGTTCTATGACATGAAATCTGACGGCTATTCCTTGGATGACAAGAGAAGCGAAATAAACGAGAATGACATTCCAGACATCATTGCACGTTTTCATAATCTTGCAGGAGAGGAAGGCAGAGAACGCACAGAACAAAGTTTCTTTGTGCCAAAGCAGGAAATTGCGGACAATGACTACGATTTATCCGTAAACAAATACAAAAAAGTGGAATACAAGCCAGTGGAATATCCACCAGCGCAAGAAATCATGGCAGATCTTCGTGAGCTTGAAATGAAAATTGGCGAAGAAATGGACGAACTGGAAAAATTGCTTGGGCTATAGGGAAAAATTGGATTGGGTATTAGAAATTGGAGGATGATAAATTGCAGAAGCTAATCAATGTTTTAGACAAGGATATATTGCAAGATAATATTAAATTTGCTGCGTTATTTATTATGAACTTTGAATGCTTGAAAGAATTTGTCATTGCACGGATGAAGGATTTCTTCACAGATGAATTTGAGGTTATAGATGGTAAATTTATACCAACAGTATCCAATGAATATCAGACTAAACTGAAACAGTTAGATAAAAATGGTAATAAGCTTCATGCTTCCATACAATGGTTTAAGGAGTTGGGGGCAATTTCAGGTGAGGACGTAGAATTATTCTATAGACTTAGGGATAAACGGAGCTATATCACTCATGAATTTACAATGGCTGTAGCACAAGGTTTCACGGAAGAAGAACTATCTATGTTTAATGAAATGGTTAAATTGTATGGAAAAATTGATAGGTGGTGGATTAATGAAGTTGAAATTGTCACAGATTTGAAAATTGATCCGAACGGCTACGATCATGAAGGAGTTATGGGTAATCAAGCAATTTTCCTTTCTCTTATCAATGATGTAGCATTTGGAAATGATAAAGCCTATTCAGAATTATTGGAATTGTTAAAAAAGGAAATAGATGCCAGTAAGATGACAGAAAGGAAGTCCGAATAAATTTGGATTTACAGAGAAAAGCAATGGAATATAGATTAAGTGAATTGTTTGATCTTCAGATGGGTAAAACTCCATCCCGTAATATACCTGAATATTGGAATTCTGAAGATCATAAATGGATATCCATAGGTGATTTATCCAAATGTGGAAAATACATACATGAAACAAAGGAGTATCTATCAGATCGAGCTGTTGAGGAAAGTGGCATTAGCCAAATTCCAGCTAATACAGTTATTATGAGTTTTAAGCTGTCTATTGGTAAAACTGCAATTACCCTTGAGCCCATGTATTCCAACGAAGCAATAATGTCCTTTAGAGATAAGGGAATCATAGATATTCTTCCAGACTATTTTTATTATATGTTTTTAGCCAAAAATTGGAGCGAAGGAACAAACAAAGCTGTCATGGGTGCAACCCTGAATAAGACTACTCTGTCACAAGTAAAAGTATATGTGCATGGATATAGTGAACAAAAGAAAATTGTTGAAATCCTTGATAGGGTGAATTCTGTAATTTCAAACTACAAGCAGGAGCTTCAAAAGTTGGATGAACTCATCAAAGCCCGATTTGTTGAGATGTTTGGTGATCCAATAAATAACGAAAAAATGTGGAAAATAAATACGTTTGGTGATATTTGCACCGTACATCAAGGACTACAGATACCTATTTCTAAGCGCTTGCGTGAGCCTGAAGATGATTGTTATGAGTACATAACTGTGCAGTATCTACACGGAGGAAAAGAAAAAGAGTATATAAAATCGCCTAAAGAATCTGTAAAATGTACTGAGAAAGATATATTGATGACGCGAACAGGTAACACCGGAATGGTTATTACAGGTGTAAAAGGTGTATTTCATAACAATTTCTTCTTGATAGATTTTGATAGAAAAAAATATAACAAAGAATTTCTAGTTCAATACTTGAATTTGGATTTAATTCAAGCAGAAATATTACGGAAAGCGGGAACGTCTACAATTTCAGACCTAAATCATGGGGATTTTTATAAGATACATGTATACGAGCCTCCAATAGTGCTTCAAAACCAATTTTCAGCTTTCATCAATGGAGTCAACAAATCAAAACTTACAGTGCAAGCAGCATTAAACAAAACACAACTTTTGTTTGATAGCTTAATGCAAAAATATTTTGGATAGCTTCATCCTTCATTTTTGTCGGCGTAGCCGACCATTAAGACCTTTATGTCCTATATGGCTAAAAATAAAAACCTTTTAACAGTATTTTCTAACGGAAAGGAGTGTCCTCTGCCGTGACTAATTTTGATTACCTAAAACAAGAACCAAAATTCAGCAGTTTTGCGGATGTTGCTATCACTGCGGAGAAATGCCTGAAACTTGACAAAGAAACCTGTGTCATGAATTGTCGCAAAGCAATGGAATTTGCCATAAAGTGGATGTATTCCGTAGATGAAGCTCTTCGGCTTCCCTATCAAGACACGCTTGTTACCTTGATGAACACAGAGGAATTTCATGATATTGTTGATGATGACCTATGGAAAAGGCTTGACCTCATCCGTAAAATGGGAAACCGTGCTGCTCACGTTGGCAAAAAAATAGCAGAAGATGAAGCTATTCTCTGTTTGCAAAATCTCTTCATCTTCATGGATTTTATTGTCTATTGTTATTCTGATTCTTACGAGGAACGGCAGTTTGACGTAGCATTGTTAAAAGAACAAGAAGCCACAGCACCAGAGGCAATTGTGGCAATTTCTGATAACGCTGTTAATTTGCAAGACCTTATCAAGGAAAATGAAGCGTTAAAGAAAGAACTCACAGCACGGAGAGAGAAACAAGAAGAGACCTACACACCAAAACCTCTTGAGTTATCTGAATACAAGACTAGAAAAATATATATAGACACCATGCTTTCTGACGCTGGCTGGACGGAAGGGCGTGACTGGCTTAACGAAGTAGAGCTACACGGTATGCCGAACGATTCTGGATTAGGCTTTGCAGATTATGTCTTGTATGACAATGCACATAAACCGCTTGCTATCATAGAAGCAAAAAAGACGTGCAAAGATGTCGCAATAGGCAGACAACAAGCAAAACTTTATGCAGATATTTTAGAAGAGAAATACAACAGACGACCTGTTATATTTTTGACAAATGGTTTTGAAACAAGAATTATTGACAACCAGTATCCGGAAAGACGGGTTGCTACAATTTACGCAAAGAAAGACCTTGAAAAATTCTTCAACCTCAAGACAACAAGACAGAGTTTGTCAAATGTCGTAACGGACAAGGATATAATTGACCGCTATTATCAGAAAGAAGCTGTAAAGGCAGTTTGCGAAGGATTTGACATCAAAAACAGGAGAAAAGCACTGCTTGTTATGGCGACTGGCTCCGGAAAAACAAGAACCGTTATTGCTATCTGCAAGGCTCTTTTGGATAAAGGTTGGGTTAAAAATATTTTATTCCTAGCGGACAGAAACGCACTTGTTACCCAAGCAAAACGCAGTTTTGTTAATCTCCTGCCGGATTTATCCTGCTCTAACATTGCAGAGGAAAAGGATAATTACACAGCACGTTGCATCTTTTCAACATATCAAACAATGATGAATTGTATTGACTCCGTAAGAGATGAGGGGAACAAATTATTTACAAGCGGACATTTTGACCTTGTGATTTGTGACGAAGCCCACAGGTCAATTTATAACAAATACAGGGACATTTTTAATTATTTTGATGGTTTGTTAATCGGGCTAACTGCTACACCAAAGGACGAAATTGACAAAAACACATATCAAATTTTTGAATTGGAAAATGGTGTGCCAACCTATGGTTACGATTTAGCCCAAGCGGTAGCTGATGGATTTCTTGTCGATTTTATGTCTATTGAAACAGAGCTCAAGTTTATAGAGCAAGGGATTGTTTATGATGATTTGTCGGAAGAAGAAAAAAGGATATACGAGGAGACCTTCAAAGATGAAAACGGCGAAGTTCCAGACAGAATTGCACCATCTGCACTCAATGAATGGGTTTTCAATGATAATACTATTCGTGGCACATTGCGTATCTTGATGAATGACGGCTTGAAAATTGACTATGGTAGCAAAATCGGCAAAACTATTATCTTTGCTAAAAGCCATGCGCACGCGGAAAAAATTCTTGAAATATTTGGGAAAGAATATCCGCACTTGACCGGCTACGCAAAGGTCATTGATAACTATACAACCTATGCGCAGAGTGCCATTGATGAATTTTCTGAGGCAAAAAAGTTGCCACAAATTGCAATTTCTGTTGATATGTTGGACACTGGAATTGACGTGCCAGAAGTATTGAATTTAGTGTTTTTCAAGAAGGTATTTTCCAAGGCAAAATTTTGGCAAATGATAGGGCGTGGCACAAGGTTATGCAAAGGACTAATTGACGGAGCGGATAAAGAGAAATTTTATATTTTTGACTTTTGCGGAAACTTTGAATTTTTCCGAATGAACAAGGGAAAAGCTACTGCAAATTCTATCCCAATTCAGTGCGCCATTTTTGCATTAGAGTTTGAAATTGTTTATATGTTGCAAAAAGCAGACTATCACACAGAAGAATTGATTGCTTTTAGGAAGGCATTAGTAGAAAAACTTGTTAGCAAAGTAAAGGCGTTAAACCGTGAAAATTTTGCTGTAAGGCAACATTTGAAATTTGTTGATATCTATTCTGATGAAACAAACTACAACCAATTGACATTTGAGGACACCTTGAATGTCAAAGATGAGCTTGCTCCGCTAATTGAGCCGGAAAGCGACGAGCCAACAGCCTTGCGTTTCGATGCTCTTATGTATGGCATAGAGCTTGCATATTTGGTAGGAAAGAAATACAGCAGAGCACGTCGTGACCTTATGAAAAAGGTTGTGGCAATTTCAGAAGTGGCGAACATTCCGGAAATTATGATACAATCAGAGCTGATTGATAAAATTCTGCATACGGACTATGTCAGCACTGCTGGCATAAATGAATTTGAACATATACGCGAAAACCTGCGAGACCTGATGAAATATATCCCTAATGACCAAGCACGCTATGATACAAATTTTGAAGATGAAATTCTTTCTATTGAGTGGAAAGAGTCCGAATTGGAAAACGATGACTTGAAAAATTACAAGGCAAAGGCTGAATATTATGTCCGTCAACATCAAGACAACGCAGCTATTGCCAAGTTAAAGAGAAATATTCCTTTGACTCCTTCAGACATCAATGAATTGGAAAAAATTCTTTGGAGCGAAGTTGGCACAAAGCAGGATTATGAAGCCGAAATTGGTAATAAACCACTTGGCGAGTTTGTCCGCGAAATTGTTGGGCTTGACATGGCTGCAGCAAAAGCTGCCTTTTCAAAATACCTTGACGAAACCACCTATGACAGCAGACAAATTTATTTTGTAAATCAAATTGTAGAATTTATTGTTCAAAACGGAATGATGAAGGATTTTTCAGTCCTCCAAGCAACGCCATTCACAGATCACGGTGCTGTACCGGACGTGTTTTCATCAGACCCTGATGCTTGGTATGGCATCCAAAAGGTAATTGAACAAGTTAATTCAAACGCCTTGGTGGCGTAAGACTATTTCCTTGTTGGAATCAGCACCTGCTACATCAAACATAATTTTTTAATTTTTTATTGACAAACATGAAAAACAATTGCTATACTTATCTCGTAAAAACTAAAAGAAAGAGGTGAAAATGCAAAATGGCACGAGCAATAGATGTGGCAAATTTTTTTATTGATATGGCTGATGCTTGTCCAGATGAAGCAATGACTAATCTCAGAGTAAACAAGTTAGTTTACTATGCACAGGCTTGGAGTCTTGTGTTTTTAGGCAGACCTCTTTTTGATGAAATTATAGAAGCATGGGAACACGGTCCCGTAATTCCAAGTGTGTATTCTGCATTTAAGCAATACGGCAGAGACAATATAAAACAACTCTATGGAAATTATTCTGATGATTTTTTTACGCAAGAAGAGATGGACTTGTTAATGGATGTCTCTGTTGAGTATATGGACTGTTCCGCCAGTAAACTCTGGACTATGACACACGAAAACGGTGAGCCGTGGAGTTGCGTATATGACCCAAGTGTCAGGAATATTCCTATACCAAACAACCTTATAAAAAAACACTTCAGTTCCAAGAAGCCTATTTATCGCTTTGAACCTTCTAAGTTGACTATATCGAGTGATGGCTGGCATGATGAAGATGGATGTCTAGTATTGCCAAAAGAATACGACTGTGAAGAAGATGCAATATACGACACAATGTAAACCGCAAAAATGGGAAATTTGGCTTGCATATATGCGTTTTGACGACTCTGCAACAAGAAAGAAACGACCAGTATTAGTATTGGATAATGGAATTTGTTATATTCTTTCTGCCAAAATTACAAGCCATGGTCCAAGAAACAGGTATCAAGGCGAATATAACCTTCGATATTACGAATTTAGTGGATTGAGGCAACAATCTACCGTTAGATTAGCAAAAAGAGAAAAAATTAAGCTTGAGTTTTTTATCCGTAAATTAGGAATTTTACACAAGGTTGATAAAGAGCAAATACTGAAAATATTAAAAAGCATTGGGTAATTTCCAATGCTTTTTTCATAAAAAGATTTATTTTTTTCTCATATTTTAGAACGGTTTTTTGTATGGTATTAGCGGATTTGCTACTCGTGAGATGTTCACAAAAGTGAACATATTAAATGGCGCATTTGTGCAAAATTGACAAAAGAAAATAGTGCAAACGTGCAAAAACATTGAGAGATATTTTATAAAAGGCGGTATATAACATAAAAATTTTCACACAGATTGGAGAAAATCATGCAACTGAATAAGGACACAAAAACAAAGCTTTATTTATTCTTGGGAATTATCTTTTTGTTACTCGCCTTTTGGCTTGTTTCTAGCTTCAAGGGACGGTTTGGGCAAGATACAGTTGGGGTTATTACCACAGAGAACCATCAAGAAACCTCAAAGGCAAGTGGCGACCTTGAATATATGCAAAATGAAATTGAAGGCACAGGAGATACAGTGAATACAAGAGACGAAGAAAATGAAGGTCGTTTGCTTCGTGCCGTGCCGAAAAATTCCACTGCTTCAACAATAATTGTTCATGTCGCAGGTGCAGTAAAGGTGCCAGGAGTTTACGAACTGCCAGCTTCCTCACGCATGAATGACGCTCTTCGTGCTGCGCACGGTTTTGTGGCAAATGCTGACCGTGATAGTGTAAACCTAGCGGAAAAAATTTCTGATGGACAAAAGATAGTTTTTCCTTTCGTTTCTCGTGCCGGAGAAGATAGCACCTTCACTGTATCAAAGCGGGAATTTGGCACACAAGAGGCAACACAAGGCGCGGAAAGCCAAAAGAAAAGAACAAGAAATGCAAAGCAGAAAATCGCAGGCGTTATAAATATCAATACGGCAAACGAAGAAGAACTGATAAGCATTGTCGGAGTCGGCAAGGTGCTTGCACGCTCTATCATGCAATATAGAGAAACACACGGGGCTTTTACTGCCATTGAGGAGCTTTTGCAGGTCAGGGGAATTGGGCAAAAGAAATTCCAAAAGTTGCGTGATCAAGTTACAGTCAGATAATGAATTTTACAAATTTACTAGACAAATTTTTCAAAGAAATAAGACAGGACACATACGCTCTAGCCGTGTGCCCTGCCTTTTTTGTGTTCTTTGGACTTTATATTTTTGCTCTCCATGCTCTTTCTGCCAACGGAGCAAACTTGTTTTTTGCCTTTACTGCTGCTCTTGTCCTTACCTTTTGTCTCATACTTTTCACATCACGTATTCATTATAAAAATGAACGTTCAGTTTCTATTCTGCTTTTGTTTGTTTTATTTTTTGGTCTTATTTATGAATTCTATTCAATAAAAAATACATTTGCAACAAAGAACAAAACCTACGTTTTGCATGATGGACTTGTAACCTTGAAATCCATGCAAAAATGGGGTAAGGGACAGGCAATAGTTTTTGAGGAGCAGGGACAAAAGGCGAGGAAAGTTGTTTTATATCGTTGGGGTAAGGCTGAGGATACGGATAAAAGATATATTCTTGGTGCGACATATTCTGTATCTGGATTTTGCCATCCGTTTGTTGCCAAGGCAAAGAAAAGGAAAGGTGTTAAACCGTTTGACCAGTGGAAATTTTGGCAGGGCCGTGGCGTTTCCTCATGCCTTGCTCCAAGCAAAGAGCCACAAATGGAGTCGCCTCCCACAGGAATTTTTGCAATTCGTCAAACACTAAAACAAGAAATCAACACAAGGCTTTTGCCAAAAAGCAAAAATTATATGGAAATTTTTCTGCTCGGACAAAGAGGAAAGGGACTGGAAAAGTTATACAAGAAAAGTGGGGTTTTGCACCTCATGGCAATCTCCGGTCTCCATGTTGGTTTAATTCTTGCCTTGCTTTGTTTTCTTTTCAAAAATAAATTTTTACGCTTCTTTGGTGGGACGTTCTTGCTTTGGTGCTATGTTATTCTTGCAGGGTGTCCTGTTTCTGCGCTCCGCTCCGCTATCATGGCACAGGTCCTGCTTTTTTCTCTTTCTTTTGACTTGCCACGAAGCAGTCTTAACTCTGTTTGCCTTGCAGGGTGTTTAATACTTCTTGCAAACCCCTTTTGCGTAACTGACGTGGGCTTTATGCTTTCTTTTGTTTGCGTTTTATTTTTAGCTTCATTGCCGGAAAACTTTCTACACAGTGTTTTTCCCCTTTGCATAACAAGTGCTTTAATTTGGATTATAACAGCGCCGATTTTATCTCATTACTTTGGCTCAGTTTCTCTCACAGGGATTCTTGGCAATATCTTTATCCTGCCCGTCTTTAGTGTAGTGTTTCCCCTCTCTATGCTTCTTTGTTTTGCAACTCTTGCATTTCCATTTTTGCCCTTCTGCCCCACACTACTCGAAGCAATGCTGACTTCGTTTGAAACATACGTTAGTGTCTTTGCAAAACTTCCTGCAATAAACATATACCAAACAGATTTTTTGACAGCAGTGGCTAGTATGATATTTTTTGGAATTTTGTTTTACAAATTAACAGAAAATAAAGCTAAAAGTGCCATTCTTGCAATAATTTTTTCCACTATTATTGTATTTTTATGTTAAAATTCTGCCTTGTGTTCGCAAGACAAAATTATATTGAGTTTTGAGGTATATATTATGAAAAAGATTTTTGTTACACTCCTTTTACTAGCAATTCTAGCCTTTGGAACAGAAGCATTCGCGGCAAGCAATCCCTTTGCAGACGTTCCTGCAGGGCACTGGTCGTATGACGCAGTAGCGCTCTTGGCAAGCCGAGGTGTTGTCAGCGGTTATCCTGACGGTCAATACAAAGGCGGCAAACTCGCAACAAGATATGAAATGGCTTCCGTTGTCGCTCGTGCGTTAGCTAAAATTGATATGGAAAAAGCTTCCAAAGGAGATTTGGAACTAGTTAAAAAACTCGTTGCAGAATTCAAGGACGAATTAGAAGCCCTGAATGTTAATATTTCTGACATAGACAAGAGAACAATGGGGCTTGAAAATTCACACAAGGGGCTACGTTTGAGGGGCATTCTTTGGTTTGATACTGACTTTGCCGGCAGTGACCAAAACACAACGCAACCATATATGGCTTTTAACAGAGCTCGTTTTTTTGTTGATAAACAAATTGACGATGACACATTTTTTCAGATGCGTTTTAACCTTGAAGGGATTGATGGCAAAGGCACAGTCTTTAAGGTGGACAGGCTTTGGTTCTCCACAATGCTACCTTGGAACATCATGGGAAAATTTGGCTATCAGGTAAATGACTGGGATAGAGAATACAAACTCTTGAATATAAAATATAATGGCTGGGGTTATGAAGATGTTTTCTGGTCAGACCTCAGATTTATGGGCTTTGATTTCCGCAAAGACTGGGGCAAATTTGATTTTGACGCCTATGTCGGCAGAAATACACAGGTTTTGGATAAGGTCACAACGGGAGACTGGACGGATCAAGCCTATATGACCTATGGTGCAAAGCTTGGATACAAGAGCGACACGTTAAAGCTTGGTCTTTTCGGTCGTTATGCAAAATTTGACGGTAGCCTTGACGGAAGAAGTGAAACTGATACGGCGTGCCTGTTAGATGAAGCTAACGTAATCAACTATGGTGTTTATGGTTATTACAAAATTTTGAATGGGCTTGAACTAAAAGGCACATTTAATCATCAGCAATTACAAGGTCACGAGGGCGATGTCTTTTATAAAAATGCCGAGCACTGGCAGATAATAGCTGAGGCAGACCAAAGCCTTTTGAAGCTTTTCTCCCTTTGGGTTCAGTATGGTGAAGTTGGAGAGGGCTTTGTGCACAATCCTTCTGCTTTTTACGCAATGGGTTATCAATCTATTTTGTATAACTTTGGCGGTAACCGCGGACTTGCCAGTTCTGATTACTCATTTTTCAAGGTTGGTATTTATAAGGAGTTAACAAAGAAGTTAAAAGCCTATGTAATGTATGAAAGATTTGACAATAGGGGAAGTAAGGAGATAGATAACACTATCAACTATTCACTTGGTTTCAAATATCAATACACCCCTGCCATGGCATTTCAGGTTCAGTATGACTGGCGTGACTACGGGAACGGGAAAGACCAATACAGCGAAAATCTTTGTTATGGTAAGGAGGGCATTTTCCGCTTCCGCACAATTCTTAGTTTTTAATTGGTAAAAACCTTTTAGCCATAGAGAACATAGAGGGCAATCGAGTAGGAGGCTACCCATTATTTGAGTAGCCGACCTCTCACACCACCGTG
>CALELF010000011.1 GCA_937902895.1 uncultured Synergistaceae bacterium
CACGGTGGTGTGAGAGGTCGGCTACTCAAATAATGGGTAGCCTCCTACTCGATTGTTCTTTATGGCTAAAAATTAAAAATTTATTTCGTAAAAATTTATTTCTTTTTTCCTTGATTTGCAACAGCTTCCTGTGCTGCCTTTATTGCTTCTTGGTCACCTAGGTAATAGTGCTTTATTGGCTTTAAGGTCTCATCAAGCTCATAAACAAGTGGCACACCGGTTGGAATATTAAGCTCCAAGATGTCTGCTTCGCTGACATTGTCAAGGTATTTAACAAGAGCACGAAGGCTATTGCCATGTGCTGCTATAATAATCTTTTTGCCTGCTTTGACGTCCTTGGCAATAACATTTTCCCAATATGGCACAACGCGTGCAACTGTGTCTGCAAGGCACTCGCCACATGGGCATTCTGCTTCTGTGAGGGAAGCATAACGTGGGTCAAGCCCTGGGTAACGCTCGTCTGTCTTTTCAAGGAGCGGTGGGCGAACATCATAGCTTCTGCGCCAAATTTTCACTTGATCTGCTCCATACTTTTCTGCAGTTTCTGACTTGTTCAAGCCCTGCAAAGCACCATAGTGGCGCTCGTTTAACTTCCAACTCTTTTCCACTGGCAAATAAAGCTCATCAAGCTCAGACAAAACACCAAAAAGTGTCGTAATAGCACGGCGAAGCACAGAAGTGTATGCCTTGTCAAAGGAATAGCCCTCTGCTTTTAACAATTTTCCTGCGTCGCTAGCTTCTTGCATGCCCTTGTCGGACAAGGCGACATCTGTCCAACCGGTAAAGCGATTTTCTTTGTTCCACTGGCTCTCGCCATGGCGAATCAATACAACTTTATACATAATTTTCTCTCCTTAAATATTTTGCATTTTTGATAAATCAAAGGCTCAAAACGCGGGGAACTGGTTGTGTCCCAAGGAAAACAGACCCAAGTGTCTTGGCTAAGGCAGGTTAAGTATGTGTCAGCATACTGTAGCCCCAATGGCTTTGCATATAATGTGGCAAAATGTGAAGAGGGAAACATCTCCCTTACTATCTTTGCAGTTTTGCCCGTGTCAACAAGGTCATCAAGAATGAGCCAAGTTTCATCTGCTTCTTCCGTCATGGCGGTTTTAATAATCTTTGCTTCTGATTGTTCTTTTAAGGTGTAGGAAGAAATGCAAAGAGTGTCAATGTAATGGATATTTGAGCTCTGCGGCAAGCACCGCTGCCGGTGCAAGACCACCTCTGGTGACTGCCACAATATGGCTCTAGTCTTTTCTAATTCCAAGCAGTTTCCAAGTTAAAGCTCTGCAATCAGCTTGAAACATTTCCCAAGAAACAAAATATTCCTTGTGGTATCTTTCGCTTGTTGACATATTATTTCCTCTCAATGCCTTAAATGTGTTTGCCCTGTTCTAAGGCATCAAACATATTTTCAATTTCATTTTTCAAATTTTTGCTTTTTGCCTTTTTCCCCAGTTCTATTTTGCAAATTTCCAGGCTAATCCATTGGTCTTCCCTAGAGCCTTTTGGCAAAAGGGTAGTGGGGAAAGCGTAGCTTTTGTTTGTTTCTTCCTCTACTATATATGCTGTGCCACAATCAATGGAATCAATGTAAAAATTTCTCTTCATTTTTTAGCTGTTCAACTAAAATTTAGCTGAAAAGTTTTGCAAAAAAGCCCTTTTTCTTCTCTTTGTTGCCATCTTCGCAACAGCAACATTTGCACTTTGGCATTTTCTTTCTTGCCATTGCTACGACCTTTGTTGGCAGACCATAAATTTTGATAAAGCCACTTGCGTCACTATGCTTGTATGCATCACTTTCCCCAAAGGTTGCAATCTCCTCGCTGTGCAATGTGTATGGGCTCGTTACTCCGGCGTTTATCATGTTACCCTTGTAGAGCTTCAAGCGAACGTCACCTG
Organism: uncultured Synergistaceae bacterium; assembly: GCA_937902895.1. Taxonomy (GTDB): domain Bacteria; phylum Synergistota; class Synergistia; order Synergistales; family Synergistaceae; genus CALELF01. The sequence goes on from CALELF010000011.1 coordinate 1,906, forward strand.
TTACAACTTCCTGTGTCTTTATAACAAAGGCCTGTAGTGCCTCACGGAGTGGACTAAACCACTGTCCGTTATATATAAGCTCTCCCATGGTAAGAGCAATCTCACGCTTTTTGTGGGCTGTTAATTTGTCTAGGGTTATTGTTTCCAAGACTTCATGAGCCTTGTAAAGAATTGTTCCGCCTGGTGTTTCATAAACGCCACGGCTCTTCATGCCTACGAGGCGATTTTCCACGACATCAAAAATGCCAATTCCATTCTTGCCACCGATTTCATTCAAGGCAAAGAGAATTTCCGTCGCTGTCATTTCTTTTCCATTGAGCTTTGAAGGGACGCCCTTTTCAAATGAAATTGTGATATATGTTGGCTCGTCTGGCGCCTGCAATGGTGACACGCTCATTTCAAGGAAACCAGGCTTTTCAAGCTGTGGCTCGTTTGCTGGATCTTCAAGGTCAAGCCCCTCGTGTGACAGGTGCCAAATGTTCTTGTCCTTGGAATAGTTTGTTTCGCGATTTATCTTGAGTGGCACATTGTGTGCTTCTGCATAGTCAATTTCTTCATCACGGCTCTTTATGTTCCATGTTCTCCATGGAGCGATAATTTGAATTTCTGGTGCAAGGTAGTAAATGGCAAGCTCCATACGAACCTGGTCATTTCCCTTGCCTGTGCAGCCGTGACAAATTGCGTCTGCATTTTCTTTCTTTGCAATTTCCACAAGACGTTTTGTGAGAAGCGGTCTTGCAAAGCTTGTGCCTAAAAGGTAGCCCTCATAGTCTGCACCTGCCTGAATTGTTGGCACAATGTAGTCATTGACGAGCTCCTCTGTCATATCTTCGATGTAAAGCTTGTCAAGCCCTGCTTTTTTTGCTCTTTCTGGCAAATCGGAAATCTCATCTTTTTGTCCAAAGTTGCCACAAACGCCGATGATTTCACACCCCTCGTAATTTTCCTTGAGCCAAGGCACAAGGACAGATGTGTCCAAACCGCCGGAATAGGCAAGGACTATGCGTTTGATTTGTTTTTCGCTCATTGTGTAGCCTCCATTTTTTGTTCTATAAGTTTTAACTTTTGTATTTTGGTTAATTTTTTTATAGCGACTTCGCGCTTCATTGCTTCTTCCTTTGTGTCAAATTCCTCAAGGTAGGCAAGTTCAACTGGTCTGCGTGTTCTTGTGTATTTTGATGCTATGCCTTTGTTATGACTAGACAGGCGTTTTGTTATGTCATTTGTCCAGCCTGTGTAGTATGTGCCATCAGCACATTTCAAAATATAGGTGTAGTTCATCAGAAAGCAAAAAAATCCATTGAGGAATATACAAAGGTCGTTGCGCCGTAATATAGCCTAAACAGAAAGTAGATTATGCAGGTAAAGGTGCTTGTGCGAGCCAAAATTCTGCATAGCCACCCGAGAAAACGTAGCATTTGCTCATTTTCTGCTTGGTAAGCATAGCCAACGCAGAATGAAAAAATGCTAATGCACAAGGTAACAAGGTAAATTTTATATCGTTTTTTCATTATCTATTATTCAACGGTAACGCTCTTTGCCAAGTTTCTAGGTTTGTCTATGTCACAGCCCTTGAAGCGCGCCACATAGTAAGCAAAAAGCTGAAGAGGAATAACCGCAATTAAAGTGTATAGCTCGGGCAAGGTGCTAGGAAGATAAATAACATTTTTTGTATAGTTTGAAATGGACGCGTCGCCCTCTGTTGCTATTGCTATGACAGGACTTCTACGCGCGAGGGATTCTTCTATGTTTGAAACAGTTTTCTCCCACATGTTGTCCTTTGGCACCATTGCAACCACGGGCAAATTGTCATCAAGCAAAGCAATTGGTCCGTGCTTCATTTCTCCTGCTGGGTAGGACTCTGCATGCATATAAGAAATTTCCTTTAACTTCAAGGCACCTTCCAAGGTAGAGGGGTAGGCAAACCCCCTGCCTATGAAAAGAAATCCTTTTTTATCTGCATAGGTTGTGGCAATTTTTTCCACTTGTTTTTCTGTTGATAAAACAACAGAAATCTTTGCTGGAATTTGCGAAAGTTCATCTGCAAAAAGTTTTTCCTGTTCCGCAGAGAGAGTCCCTTTTAATTTCGCTAGATAAAGTCCTAGCAAATTCAAAATCATAAGTTGTGCTGTAAAAGTTTTTGTCGCAGCAACTGCAATTTCTGGTCCTGCCTGTGTAATAAGAGAAAGACCGAGTTCTCTATCTATTGTGCTTCCCTTCACATTTGTAATAAGTAGGCAAGTTGCCCCTGCAGCCTTTGCCTTTCTAGCTGCATGTAGCGTGTCTGCCGTTTCACCAGATTGTGAAACGAAAATTGCAAGGGTTTCTTTGTCTATTGGAATATCACGATAGCGATATTCCGACGCCACCTCAGGTCTAATTTCGAATTTCCCTATAGACTCCCAAAGCAGACTTGAAGAAAGAGTTGCGTAGTAGGAAGTTCCACAGGCAACGAAATGAACCTTTTTGAAATTCTTTACCTCTTTCGCTGTCCAAGGAATTTCGTCTGACAAATCTATGTGACTATCCTTGATACGTTGCCCAATTGTTTTTATGACAACCTCTGGCTGTTCGTGGATTTCCTTTAACATAAAGTGTGGGAAAGCGCCACGGTCTGCCACAGATGAATCCCAGTCTAAAAAGGTTGGTCTATGATGAATTTCGCGTCCTTCAAATGTGTAGAAAGTTATGCCGTCTCTTGTGAGGCAGGCAAATTCATCATCCTCCATAAAATACATTGCCTTGCTGTATGACAAGAGTGCGACAGGGTCTGACGCACAGACAGTTTCGTTTGTGCCATGAGCAAGGACAAGAGGAGACCCCTTTCTTGCGACCCAAATTTCATCTGGCTTGTCACGGAACATGATGACCAAAGCAAAAGCACCACGGATGCGCGCAACAAGCTTTTCTATTGCACTCTTTGGATCTCCGTTGTAGATGTAGCCGAGATACTGTGCAGCAGATTCTGTGTCTGTATCTGTAAAAAATTCAACACCAAGGTTTTGTAATTCCTCTTTTATTGCACGAGAATTTTCTATTATTCCATTATGCACAAGGATTACATTGCCGTTGGAAGATTCATGTGGGTGTGCGTTTTCAACCGTCACACCACCATGCGTAGCCCAGCGGGTGTGGCCAATGCCAACAGTGCCAGAGAAATCTCCCTTTGATACTAGCTCTTCAAGGTTGGACACTCTGCCTACTGCACGAGCTTTTTTGAATGTGCCCTTGTCAAGCACTGTGAGGCCAGCTGAATCATAGCCCCTGTATTCGTGTTTTTTTAGTCCTTCTATAATTATCTTTGCAACAGGCTTTGTGCCAAGATAACCCATAATTCCACACATATTTTTCACTCCTGTGATGTAAATTTTGCCCCAAGTGCCAAAATCATTAGAATTGAGAATTGAGAGTTGAAAATTGAGAATTAATGTGTGGCTTCGCCACAATTAGTAGTGGTGCGAAGCACCACTATAAAACGTTTTTGCGAAGCAAAAACAACCAAAATTCTCAATTCTCCATTTTCAATTTTCAATTCCAAAGCTATGGTGCTTATGGCTAAATCTTTAATTGGATTTAGATTAGAATTTGTGTAAATTTTAATAAAATTATATTGCATATGTGTCTTGCAACGCAAAATCAAGTGATTATAACATTTTTTCCTAGAAAAAAATACATTTTTTATATTAAAAGGTGGCGAAATTATGTTCAAGTGAAAACATAATTTCGCCACCCTGCTATATTTGTTATTTTTTCAATGTTTTTAGCCAATCATTAATTTGATTTTCTATGTCGTTATCTGCGATGAAGCCTGGAAAAACCTTGCCTTCAATGACTTTTGATTTTGGCAACCGCTTTTGAAGGTTTGAAGCAATGTCGCCAAAACCACTTCCACCACTTGTGGCAAAGAGAATTATTTTTTTGCCAGCTAGGTTGTGTGTCTCTATGTAGGTCAAAATAATGCGTGGCACATCTCCCCACCAAATTGGAAAACCTAGATAGATGGTGTCAAATTGCTCTAGCGCCAAATTTGCCTCGCGTATGGCAGGACGTGCTGCTGGGTCTGCATGTTCCTTGCTGGCTCTGCTGTGCTTTGCTCTCCAGTCTAGATCTGCTCCAGAGTATGGTAGAGCAGGGACAATTTCAACAATAGAAGCATTTAATGCTTTTGCTAAAGCTTTAGCTACTTCAGCAGTGTGTCCTGTTGCAGAAAAATAGGCTACAAGCGTTTTTTGCGGTTTTGCGTCTGCTCTAGTAAAGGTTGAGACAGCAACAAAAGCGCAAGATACTGCAAGTAACGATAAAAGCGACAATGTTAATTTTTTCATGAGTAACACTCCTTTTTTATATATTTTTTTTAATTATTTGCTAAATTCGTGCAACGCCACAAGCTTTTGCTGCCTTGGCAACAGTTTCTGCCACAGCCTTACCCACTCGTTTGTCAAATGCCTTTGGAATAATGTAATTTGGAGCGAGTTCCTCGTCCGTCACAAGGCCTGCAATCGCCATGGTGGCAGCAATTTTCATTTCCTGCGTAATGTCACGAGCTCTGCAGTCAAGCGCTCCACGGAATACACCGGGGAAAACAAGCACATTATTGATTTGATTATCAAAATCACTCCTGCCACTGCCAACGACAGCTGCACCGGCTTCCAAAGCATCAGAGGGAAATATTTCCGGCACGGGGTTTGCCATTGGGAATACGCATGCACCGCTTGCCATGCTAGAAACCATTTCTTTTGTAACAACACCAGGGGCACTAACCCCGATGAACACATCGGAGCCCTTCATTGCGTCGGCAAGGCTACCGCTTATTTTTCTAGGGTTCGTGATAAGAGCAATTTGCTTCTTTGCTTCATTCATGTTATCCCTGCCTTCGACTATAACGCCACTTCTATCTACCAAAACTATATCTCTTGCGCCAAGGCTCAATAGGTGATGCGTAATGGCTATTCCGGCACTTCCCGCACCGTTTATGACAATTTTTACGTCTGCAAGTTTCTTTTTAACGACTCGGAGTGCATTGAGAAGAGCGGCAGCTGTTACAATTGCCGTCCCATGTTGATCGTCGTGAAAAATTGGAATGTCGCAAAGCTCCTTTAATTTGCTTTCAATTTCAAAGCAACGAGGAGCAGCAATATCTTCCAAGTTTATACCACCAAAGCTTCCAGACAAAAGATAGATTGTGCGAACAAGTTCGTCTGTGTCTTTCGTTTTCAAGCAAAGTGGAATTGCGTCAACTCCACCAAACTCCTTGAACAAAACGCATTTACCTTCCATGACTGGCATACCTGCTTCAGGTCCTATGTCTCCAAGCCCAAGGATAGCTGTTCCGTCTGTGATGACAGCCACTGTGTTGTGACGGTTTGTGAGTTCGTATGACAGCTCTGGTTTTTGTTTTATTGCAAGGCACGGCTCTGCAACACCAGGAGTATAAGCGAGGGATAAATCATGGCTATCTTTTATATGACTTCGGACGGCTGTTTCTATCTTGCCACCCCATTCAAAGTGTTTTTTTAACGATTCTTGCTTAATGTCCATTGATGTTTACCTAAATATTTACTCAAATTTTTGAGAAGATTTTATGCTTTCCTTGGTTAACTCATAAGGCGTTGTTTGATACACATAGTAATTCAACCAGTTTGTGTAAAAAAGTTGTCCTGCACTGCGCCATGTGTTTTTTGGTGTGAGGTTTGGATTATCATCAGGAAAATAATGTTCTGGAAGCTTGGGATTTAGCCCCTTTGCCAAGTCTCTTTCATATTCGTCCTTCAATGTGGTTGAGTCATATTCAAAGTGTCCTGTAACAAAGAATTGACGACTGTCCTCTGTCTTTACTATGCAAGGGCCAGTTTCGTCCGAAACCGCCAAGATTTCAAGGTTATGCACCCTGTCGAGATCATCTGTTTGCAAGGTTAAATAGCGGGACTGTGGCACGAAGAAAACATCATCAAAACCACGAAAAATCGGGCTATTTGGCTTTAAGGCAACGTGTGGATATATTCCACTGATTTTTTCTTTTAGAATATGTTTTTCTATTCCAAAATGGTAATGCAAGCCCGCAAAAGCACCCCAGCATAAATGTAATGTGCAGTGAGCATTTTGTGTTGACCAATCCATAATTTCACAGAGTTCATCCCAATAGTCTATTTCAGAAAAATCAACGAGTTCCAATGGCGCGCCTGTTATGATAAAACCATCATAGAATTTATCCTTTATTTCATCAAGCCCAACGTAGAATGAGTCCATGTGATATGGGTCTATATGGCTGGCTGTATGACTGATTGTTTTCAAAAATTCCACTTCTATTTGCAATGGTGTGTTTGAAAGCTTGCGCAAAAGTTGTGTTTCCGTAACAATTTTTGTAGGCATCAAGTTTAATATGAGAAGTTTTAACGGTCTGATATCTTGATGCATTGCACGGTTTTCTGTCATTACAAATATATTTTCATTTTCTAGAGTTTCCCTTGCAGGAAGTAAGTTAGGTACCTTTATTGGCATAGTTTCTCTCCCTCAAAAATACTAGGGCATATTTTAATGCAAGATGCAAATTTTTTCAAGTTACTCCCAGTGGAATTCTAGGGCAATAGCATTTACTTTTAAGTATAACAATTTTCTCAAAAATTCACGCTAATTTTCAGTGCTACATTTGGAGTTAGGTTTAAAGAGGCGGACACGAATTTTTCGTGTCCGCCTTTCTTTAACAATTATTTTTCTGTCTGATATCCGATTTTCTTTATCTCCTGTTCAAGTTTTTCCTGTTTTAATTCAGAGTTATTCAGTTTCTGTTCAAAATTATCATGTTTTTTCTCTTCAAATTTCTCTTGTGCCTGCTCAATGTTTTTCTTTTTGTGTGGAATTTCATACCACAGACCAAGATTTACCCCTACGCTGTTGCGTCGTCTTCCTGCGTGTCCTTGAACAGCAAATTCTCCTCTCCATAGGCTGTTGCCTTTATGTAACTTAACACCAAACTCTGCCATTCCGCTTCCGCCTTCCATGTCAGGCTCTGGCAGTGGATATTCTACAAAATGTCCCTTTGCTCGTCCGTCAAATTCATGCTCATAGGCAAGACCGCCAAAAACTGTAAGTCCGTTCTCGTCTTCCTTGCCATAGTAACGGAAACCTATTCTTGCTCTGTGGCTATCTATTCCGTCAATACTTGTCAGCTCTTCCTCTAGTATTGTGCGGTTTGTGTTGCATTGTCTGCTCCAAAGGTATTTTACATAGGTGTCTATCTTGTTACCACTCTTCAATAACCATTTGTAGCCAAATCCTGCATGAGCTCCAAGATATGCTCCGCTAAGGTCAAAGCCAAGATACGGAATTTCTGGGTCAAAGTTGTTGCTGTTGTATTTGCTGTTTATACGTCCGGCTCTCATGCTAACTTCACTATGGAATTGACCCTTGTTTGTCTCCTTACCTTCCCATTTTGCAAACAAACCACCGCCGAAGTAGTTTATGTCTCCCTTTGAGGAAACACCGCTTGCAACTTCATCTTCCACAAAGTTATGGCTTGTGTCGTAACGTCCATTTCCACCTTCTGCAAACACACCAAGTGTAAGATTTGGAAGCACTACCTTTGAAAGCCCTGCTGCTACGTTAAACATATTAAGCGTAACATTGCTACTTACTTCGTCATAACGGCTGTTACTGCCTCCCGTCACTGCGAATGCTTCCCAATCTCTTCCCTTGGGCATTACGCTGTCCATCAGGTTTGTTGCTATGAGGTCACCTGCATCATTGATTGCAGCAGTCAAGGCAAACTTTGATTGTGTGAATGATTTGGTCTGAGGTGTAGCTTCTTGTGCAAGGTAACCAAGTATCAAAGCATATTTTTTGTCGTCTTCTCCTGGTTCTGCACCAAGAAGAGGACTTGCTAAAAGGGACATTGTGTGTTCTTCGGTAACGTTTGTTTGTTCTGGAACTTCTTCAATTGCCACACTATAAACAAATTTCCTTAAGCCACCGCTTGTTTTTACTCTCTTTTTACCTAGATAGCTATCTTTTACTACATTGGTTATGGGCGTCATTGTTTCGCCCTTTTTAAGTTTGTCGTATTTTTTATTTGTTTGAATGAGTGACACAGGATCTGATGATAAAGTTGAAAGATCCATTGGAGTGTCAGTTGTTAAGAAGGTGTAACCATTTCTCTTTTCAATTTCGCGCTCTAGGTCATCATCCAGGTCAAATATGAGTGAACCCTTTGGTATGAAATTTCCACTTCCGAGAATGTTTGTTGCTCCGTGGACAGTAAAGTCACCAGCAAGCTCAATAGATGAACTACTGTCAGCAATGTTGATCTTGCTAACTGGAAAGGTTTCAAGGTTTCCTGTAATTTTCCCTATAGCACTGTCAGTAGCATTAAAATTAAGATTAGCGTTATCTAATGTAACACCATTAAGATCTAGCTCTTTTGCTACATTAAAGGTTAAATTCTTGAGTTCAGAAGCACCGCCAGAAAGTTTATCTGTGGTTAATACTACTTTTTCGTTGCTATTGCCTATAATCTTGCTTCCATCTGCTAAAGTTGTTTCGTTCGGGTCACCATTTGTTTCAAGCTTAATATCCTTTAGCGTTACCTCTCCGGCAAACTTCAGGCTCTTGGCTTTTCCCGTTGTAGTGCCACCATTGTTACCTGTTAGCATCATGTTAGTAAGTGAAAGCTCTCCATTGACTGTTCCTTCTGTGCCAGTAATATTCATAGTCATATTTTGGATAGCTAAGTTACCATCGCCATTAAGTGCAAGTGTTTCGATTACTGCATTTTCAACTATCTCGCCCGTTTCGGGATCTATTGTATTATTACCTATGAGGGTAGCTCCTGCTCCTGTCGTGATAGTAGTGGCGGTGGTGATTTTCAAGTCTTTAATTTTTATTTCTTCGCCATCTATTACTTCGGCGGTTAAATATTGAAGATTTTTATATCAATTTACGCTAAAATT
>CALELF010000012.1 GCA_937902895.1 uncultured Synergistaceae bacterium
TTCATTGACCTTCCCTCACTCATAATTATTTTACTGCGTGGCAAATTCCCACCATACCTCATCTTTAAGTTGTATTATACACGTAAATATATGTTTTGCAAATATTTTTTATATTATTACACAAATATTTTTATGCAGATTTTTGGATGCACGAGCAAAAAGCACAATCTTGTGATACTATAGCAGATATCATGCAGAAATCACAAAATCTTTATAAATTTGTCACATTAAAACATTTCTTTATGATACAATACACGAAATTTTTGTTAGGATAGATTATATGAAAAACAAAATCCCACTCATAGCAATAATTGGACCAACTGCTGTCGGCAAAACTGCAACCAGCCTTTCTCTTGTTGAGGAGCTCAAGGGTGAAATTATTTCTGTTGATTCACGCCAAGTTTACCGCTTGCTAGATGTTGGAACAGACAAGGTGCCACCACACATAAGAAAAAAAATCCCTCATCACCTTATTGACATTGTTGATCCAGATGAAATATACAGTGCGGCAGACTTTGCAGAAGACGCAGGGCATGCAATAGAACGCATACGAAAACGTGGCAAAACACCACTCTTGATAGGCGGTTCACCGATGTATTACACTGCACTTTTGGGGGCTCTGCATGAAGACTTGCCAAAAGACGAGAATATTCGTCGTGATTTGGAAACTGAAATTGCAGAACGCGGGCTTTTAGCACTTCACCAAGAATTGGAAAAGATAGATCCGATTTCTGCTTCTCGCATTCATGAGCACGACCCAGTGCGGACAATGAGAGCACTGGAAATTTACCGCATAACGGGAAAACCTTTATCCTGGCATTATAAAAATCAGCCAAAACCGGACAGCCCATACGAAATTTTTTACATTGGACTTTTGCGGGATAGAAAAACCTTATACAAAAATATAGCTCGCCGTGTGCGAGAACAATTTGCAACCGGATACATTGAAGAAGTAGATTACCTTTTGAAAAATGGTTACTCGCCTCGACTTCCATCACTTCAAGGTTTTGGTTACAAAGAAATTGTAGAATATTTACAAGGGAAACGTTCTCTTTACTCTGCAATTGAGGGCGACGTCCGTGCAACAAAGGCATTTTCACGCCGTCAAATGACATGGTTCAAGCATTCTGAGCCTGCTCATTGGTTTAACTTGGACGAAATCCCCGAAAACGATGTTATAACACAATCACTCAAACTTTCAAAAGAATTTTTAGAAAAAGCTGGTGAATAATTTGGAAATCTTAACAGCTTCCCCCACGGGGCTTTGTTTTGGTGTCAAGCGTGCAATAAAAACGCTTGAGGAAGAGTTACAAAATGGCACAGTTTACGCCATTGGCTCTCCTATTCATAATCCACAGGAAACACATCGCTTGGAAAAAATGGGACTCATCGTGGTGGAAAAACCATCTGAAGTTCCAAACGGTGCCGTGTGTTTCATTCGAGCTCACGGCATAACACCACAAATGCAAGCAGAGTTAGAAACAAAAAATGCTAGAGTGGTCGACGGCACCTGCCCTTTTGTAAAAAATGCACAAGAAAAAGCAAAAAAACTTTCACAAAATGGCTATTCTGTGGTAATATTAGGCGATGTGTCTCATCCTGAAATCGTCGGGATAAATGGTTATGCAGAAAATGCCGCCACTGTTCTTACGACAAACGATGAAGTTCCAAAAGAGCTTTTCGGAAAACGCATCGGTTTTCTCAGTCAAACTACACAACGCGTTGAAGACTTTTGCACTATGGCTGCAAAGCTTACCGCTAAGAGCTCTGAGCTTTGTGTCTTTAACACGGTTTGCAAAGCTACACTAGAAAGGCAACAAGCAGTTCAAGTGTTGACAGAAAAAACAGATGGCGTGATAGTTCTAGGTGGGCGAAATAGCGCAAACACCAAAAAACTTGTAGAAATCTCTTCGTCACGTGTCCCTACCCTTTGGATAGAACATGCAGACGAATTGGACAAAACATGGTTAAAGGATAAGCACACAGTAGGAATTGCCGCTGGAGGTAGCACTCCAGATTGGTTAATCCAAAATTTAATTCATACATTACACAAATCGTAGTAGGAGGAAGTAGGAATGGTAGACGAACTCGCTAACAATAGCGTGCCTACAGAAGTAACAACAACAGCACCAGAAGCAACACTCCCTGAAGAAACAACAGTAGAAACGACAACACCAGAAGTAACAGCACCTGAAGAAACAATGGAAGAGTTAATCCAGCAGTATGATGCACGCATGAATTTTCATCGTGGGTCAATTGTTGAAGGCACAGTGGCACGTCCAACAGATGAAGGTTGGCTTGTTGACTTTGGCTTCAAATGTGAAGGATTACTTCCAAAAAATGAATGGACACTTCCAGCTCTAGTTGAAACAACTGAAGAACCAAATGCTGGTGACAAAATTACCGTTCAAGTTGTATCAACCGGTTCTGGAGAAGAACCACAGCCCTTGCTTTCACGTGCAAGAATGGAATTTAGCAAACGTTGGACAGCACTAGAGGACGCAACAAATGAAAACCCTGTTACAACAGTAAAGGGGCTTCGTAGCACAAAAGGTGGACTCGTAGTAGATACGTTTGGTTTGGAAGCCTTTATTCCTATCTCCCATATTTCATTAAGAGGACAAGGCATTACACCAGCAAAACTTGTAGGTGAAGAGTTTGAAGCAAAACTTATAGAAAAAGACAGAAGAAAACGTCGTATTATTTTCTCTCGCACAGCATTGCTCGAAAGTGAATATTTAAGACTACGTGAAGAATTTTTCTCAAAGACTCATGAAGGAGATATAGTTGAAGGCGATGTATCAAGCATTACTGATTTCGGTATTTTTGTGAATCTTGGTGGTGTTGAAGGACTTGTTCACGTGACAGAGCTTGGCTACAAACGTGGAGCAAAGCCAAAAGATCTTTACAAAAAGGGTGATCATATTTCTGCCAAAGTCTTGAAATGCAACACAGAAACTGGCAAGGTTTCTCTTTCTATTAAGGCGACCTTACCAAACCCATGGGATGGAATCACAGAGCGTTTTGCAGCAGGAACGGTCTTTACTGGACGTGTTACAAGCCTTACTGACTTTGGAGCTTTCGTGGAACTGGAACCAGGCGTAGAAGGTCTTGTCCACGTCGGTGACCTCAGTTGGAAACGTATCAAATCACCAAAGGATGTGCTTCAGCTTGGACAAGAAATCACTGTAATTGTTATTGATATAAATACAGAAAAGAAACGCATCAGTCTTGGATACAAACAGCTCAATGACCCTTGGAAAGGCGTTTCAGAGAAATATCCAAAAGACTCACAGGTTCAAGTAAAGATTGCACGCATTGCAGACTTTGGCGCATTCGCAGAAATCGAAGACGGTGTTGATGGTCTTATCCATATTTCACAGATCTCCAATGAGCACGTAAAGCACCCAAGTGATGCGTTAAAAATTGGGGATGAGGTAACAGCAAGAATCCTTGAAGTCAACGAAGAAGAAAGACGTATTCGTCTTAGCTTGAAGGATCCTAACGACACTCGTCCCAATTATAATTTTGATTATGACGAGGAAGATGACTCAAGACAGAGATCACGTCGCTCACAGAAGCAACGTCGCGAGCAGAATCCAATGGATTTAATTCCACAGGAAGAAATGAATGTTTCACTTGGCGATTTGCTCGGTAAACTAGATTAATCGCAAGTCATTAAAAATATAAAGCAGGCAACCTTTTATCATAGGTTGCCTGCTTTTTTAGCTTTTAGTTATGTAGCTTAACTCAAAAATTCTATATCAAAACCAACTTCGGACAACAATTTTGCGAGTTGTTCGTTTGTTGATTGTGTTTCAACTTCTACTATTTTTGTAGACAAGTCAAGTGATACTACATTACCACCAGTTTCAGTAATTGCTTTACGAACAGCATCTTCACAATGTGTACACATCATACCAGGGATTTTAATTTCCAACATTATTACCTTCACTCCTTCCACAATTTAATATTTTGCACGCCAAAAATATAGTCCATCAGGTGAGAAGGTTCGCCCACCTTGGCTTCTATTTTTTTCACTGTCAAGTAAATCCAAAATTTCGTTTGGGGCAATTCGCCCCAGTGCAACTTGCTCGAGATTTCCAACTATTATACGCACCATATTATAAAGAAAGCCATCCGCTTCAATGCTATAAATCAGCAAGTTTCCCCGCTTTTGCAGACGTGATTTCAACACCGTCCTCACAGTGTTTCTTTCTTTTTTGCCCTCCGTTTGCTCAAAGTGGCAAAAATTACGAAAATCGTGACTGCCCAACAAGAGCTTTGCTGCTTCCTGTGCCTTGCTCCAGTCATATCCACTTCCCTTTAGCCAACAAACACGTCCCCTCATATGAGGATATATAGTGCTAGAATGCCAGATAAAATATTTGTATTCTCGAGACTTTGCATCAAAACGAGCGTTAAAGTCTGTCGGTGCTTCTTTTACCTTTATGACAGAGATTCCCTCCGGCAAATGAGCATTAAGCGCAAGGGCTAGACCACGCTCGTCAATTTGCCGTGCAATTTCAAAGCTGACAGATTGACCAACTGCATGAACGCCAGCATCTGTTCTACCACTGGCAGTTGCAGTAACATTTCTTCCATCTAATTCTAACAATGCTTTTTCAAAAGCTTCTTGCACTGTCCAACAATTTGGCTGACGTTGCCAGCCAAAAAATTTTGCACCATCATAGCTTACTATCGCATGGTAATTCATGCCAACCACCACCTATCACAAACCAAAACCAGCGCACATGCAAGACAGAGAACACAAAGAAATTTTGTATCTTGTTTAGACCATTCAAGAGGATGTAGGCTTGTTCTCTTTGCTCCAGGCACATAGCCCCGACTTTCCATAGCTAATGCTAATTTGTCAGCATGAGAAAATAGTAACAAAAATTCCGGCGCCAAGACAGAAGTATAAACACGAAATTTTTCTTTCAAACTCTTTGTCTTGAAATTCACACCTCTGCTTGCCTGTGCAAACATAAGGCTTTTTGTTTCTTGTGCAACTATCGGTATAAATCGCAAGGACATACTAATTATAGTTGCAAAGCTTTGGATATCAAAAAAACGCGACAATGGTCTTAATGTATAGGTAATGGAATCAGCAATTTTCTCCGGCATTGTGGTAGCAGTAAATAATCCTGCAAACAATGCAATGAAAATAATGCGCAATGCAAAGAACACTCCAAGTAGTGCACCGTTAGCAGAAAAAATTGCTCCGTCACTCCACAGGCAGTGCATTAGGAAAGTAAAAATTGCCAAAAAAATTATTGGTTTTGCACTACGAAGAAGAAGAAAAATCGAAATATTCGTCAAAAGAGCAAGAAAAATATAGCAAACACTAATGATGAGAAAAGACCATAAAGAAGATACACAAAGCAAGACCACAAGCGACAAAAATGCCATTGCAAGTTTGTCACGAGGGTCTCGCTCATGCAAATATGAATTTCCTCTTATATATTGACCTAATAAAACAGAATTTTTTTTCATATTGGACAGTTAGAGTTCTTTTATTCTAAATAGTTTATTTTTTTCTGAGCCTCTCAATTTTATCCACCACTATTGAACAAAGAATATTTGACTCACATGTTACCGCAGTGCTAGGCATATCAATAAATGCATAGACAGCGAACAAAAGCCCCATAAGACTTTGGTCAGCAGTTACATTCAATAATGAAAGTGCAGTAGGAAGAACAAAAATAGCTCCCATAGGAATTGCAGGAACAGCCAAAGCACAAACCATTGCTAAAAAAATCATATAAAACCACTTATAGAGTGGCATTACTGTTCCACTAGCAGTGATAACAAAAGCAAGCAGACAGTAAATATTTACGGTGCTCCCTGTCTTTATCAATAAATTTGTTAAAGGCACAACAAATGAAGAAGTCTCTTTTTGGCAGTCCAATTCATCTGTGCATTTCTGTGCTAATGGAATACAGGCAGGTGAAGAAGTAGTTACAAATCCAAAAAATACAGCTGGATATTCCGTAGCAAGACACGTAACAAAAGATTTTTTTGTAGCAATAGCTACAAAGAATGTCGCTACCAATAGATAGATTACACATATTGTTAATACTAAACAAATTAGTCCAAATAAGTTTTCCAACACTCCAAGATCATTGCTTGCAAAGGCTTTAGCAGTTATTGCAAAAATACCTATTGGGGCAAAACTAACCGTTGTAGCCAACATTTTATTTAATACTGAATTCATCGAAGTAATCATCTTAGTAAGATAATCAAGCTTACCTTTTTCAAACACCATGAAAATACCAAGTAACAATGCTACAACAAGAACAAAAAACAAGTTTTCTCTCATAAATTTCCCTAAAATACCAGAAGGAACAGTGTTCATCAGCTTGTCCATGTAATTTTGTGCAAAAACCACATGCTTAGAGGCAAGAATATTTGGTGTTAGTGTTAAAAAATTATGGCTAACAAAAAAAACTGTAATAAAAAAAGCAATAACACCAATCAATGTTGCAGAAAAAATATTGCTAAAGATAGTTTCAAATGCTAATGAGGCTATTTTTTTTACGCTAGGCTGTGATGTGATAGAAACAATAACAAGGCAAAAAATCAGAGGCAAAGCAACAAATTGCAACATATTTACATACAATGAACCTAGAGGCGATAAAAAAACATGGCAGATGTTAGCGTGCCCAGTAATATTTAACACAAAGCCAACTAGACCGCCCAATAGAAGCGCAATAATATTCACTAACCTTGATGTGTTTTTCGATTTATTCATTGAATTTCCTCAGATAGAAATTTTATTTTTTTTTGTGCAAGCTGAATTTATCCACCATTACCGCACAAAAAACATTTGACTGACAGGTAACAGCTGTAGCGAGCATATCAAGGAATGTATATACTGTAAACAAAAGCCCCATAAGGTTATTGTCAGAAGCTATATTTAAGAATGAAAGTGCAGTTGGAATAACAAAAATAGTTCCAAGAGGAATTGCAGGAACTGCCAAAGCACAAGCCATTGCTAAAAAAATCATAAATATCCATCTAGAGAGTGGCATTGCAGTGCCATTAGCTGTTATAACAAAGGCAACCATGCAATAAATATTCATTGTGCTCCCTGCTTTTATCAATAGGTTTGTTAAGGGAACAACAAAAGAAGATGTTTCCCTTCGGCATCCTAATTCGTTTGCACAATTTTGCGCTAGAGGGATACAAGCAGGTGAAGAACTAGTTACAAAGCCAAAGAACACTGGGGAAAATTCCTCTTTGAGGCAGACATAAAAAGACTTCTTTGTGGCAATCGCAACCATGGTAGTAGTAAGTAATATATAGACTACAGCTACCACAAATGTCATACAGACTAAGCCAAACAAATTTTTTACTATTGCAAGATCGTTACTTGCAAAGGCACTAGCAGTTACAGAAAAGATGCCTATTGGAGCAAAGCGAACAATTATATTTAACATTTCTTGCAATACTGAATTTATTGAAACAATCATCCTAGCTATGGGATCAAACTTTTCCCTTTTATACACTATGAGAAAACCAAGCAAAATTGCAGCTACAAGGACAAAAAATAAATGTTCTCGCATGAACTTTGCTACAATGTCTGAAGGCACAGTTGTTATAAATTTATTTATGTGTTTTTGTGCAAAAGACACTTGCTTGTAAGCAAGAACAGTTGGTGCAAATGTTAAAAATTTACGTACCACAAAGAAAGCTGTAACACAAAAAGCAATAGCACCAATAATTGTTGCAGATAAAATATCGCTGACAATAGTCTTATACACTAAAAAGACTATTTTTTTTATGCTTGATTGTGATGTGATAGAAACTATGACAATGCAAAATATCATAGGCAAGGCTACGAATTGTAGCATAGAGATATACAAGGAGCCTATAGGTGATAAAAGCACACGGCTAATGCCCACCTTGCCCGTGACATTCAACGCACAGCCAACAACAAACCCTAGCAAAAGTGCAATGATATTCACTAACTTAGATTTGCTTTTTAATTTATCCATCAGACAACCTAAAGTAAAGCTTCTTACCTTTTACTCAATCTAATTTTATCAACAATTACTGCACAAAAAACATTTGATGCACAGGTAGCAGCAGTGCCAAGCATATCAATGAATGTATATGCAGCAAACAAAAGCCCCATCAGATTTTGATCCGCTGTCAAACCTAGATAAGCAAGAGCGGTAGGGATGACAAATATAGACCCCATAGGAATAGAGGGAACTGCGGGAGCGCAACACATTACTAAGAAAATCATAAAAAACCATTTATAAAGTGGCATTACATTACCACCAGCTACAATTACAAAGGTAAGCAAGCAATAAATATTCATTGTGCTACCTGTTTTTATTAGCATATTCGTCAATGGGACAACCAAGGAAGATGTTTCACTCTTGCAACCCAATTCATCAGCACATTTTTGAGCCAATGGAATGCATGCAGAAGAAGCACTTGTTACAAATCCAAAAAAAATTGCTGGATAGGCAGTAACCAAACACGCTCCAAATGACTTTTTTGTAACAATAGATTCAATGAGCGTAGTAACAAGTATGTAGCATAAACATATTACACACGCCATGCAAATAAGACCAAACAATCTTTTTAATGTTCCTAGGTCATTGCTTGCAAATGCGTTGACTGCTATTGAGAAAATGCCAAGTGGCGCAAACTTAACAATCACATCTAACATCTTTTTTAGCACTGACTTAGTTGAGGCTATAAACTTCGCAAGAAAATCTAGTTTTTCCCTTTTTAGCACTATAAGTATGCCAAACAATATTGCTAAAATGAGTATAAGCAATAGATACTTCTTCATGAAATTCCCTAAAATATTTGAAGGCACGTAATTCATAAATTTATCCATGTAATTTTGCGCAGAAGCTACCTGTTTACATGCAAGAGTCGTTGTAGTAAGTGTTAAATAATTTTGAGCAATGAAAAAAGTTGTAACGAAAAAGGCGATAACACCGACTAGCGCAGCAGAAGCGATGTCACTAAAAAGAGCTCCTAATGCCAATGAAACAATTCTTTTTAAATTTGGCAAGGAAGCAATAGAAACTATGATAAAGCAAAATATTGTTGGTAAAGCAACAAATTGCAGCACGCGAATATACAAAGAGCCAAAGGGGGCAAACACCGTATGACTAACATCTGTGTGGGCTGTAATATTCAATAAATATCCAACGATACATCCCAAAACAAGAGCAATTATATTCACTAGCTTTGATTTATTTTTAGAATTATTCATCTTAAAACTCCACCTTAAGTAAAGTCTGTTATTTTTTTCTGTATGATATGAATTTATCCAACATTACTGCACAAACTATGTTTGAGGCACAAGTTACAGCAGTGCTAAGCATATCTATAAATGGATCTATTGCAAACAAAAGCCCAAAGAACTTTATATCCACCGTCAAACCTAGGTAAGCAAGTGCAGTTGGAATCATCAACACTCCCACCATTGGAATTGCAGGCGCAGTAAAGGAGCAAAACATAGCTATAAAAATCATAAAAAACCACTTATAAAGTGGCATAGTATAGCCACAGGCAACAACGGCAAAGGTGAGATAACAATAAATATTCATAGCAATTCCAGGTTTTATCAACAAATTCATTAGGGGGACGACAAAAGAAGAAACATCTTTTTTGCACCCCAACTCATCGGCACTTTTTTGTGCTAAAGGAACACATGTAATTGAAGAACATGTTACAAAACCTAAAAATATTGTAGGATAGGTCACTTCAACACATGAGAAAAAAGACTTTTTTGATATAAGAGAAACAAAAAATGTTGTAAACGCCCAATAGATTAAGCAAGTAACACATGCCAAGCAAAGTAAGCCAAGTAAATTTTTTATTGCTGCTAATTCATTGCCAGCAAAGGCATTAGCGGTTATTACAAAGATACCTATTGGTGCAAAATGTAGAACTGTATCTAATATCTTTTTTAACACGATATTTGCCGAGTCAATCAACTTTGCAAGATAATTAAGTCTGTCACCTTCAAGCACTAGTAATATTCCAAAAAATATTGCTATAACAAAGATTGCGAGTAAATATTTCTGCAGAAACATTCCGAAAATACCAGATGGCACAGCATTCATCAATTTATCCATATAACTTAATGCAGGAGCTATAAATTTGTCCGACATAGCCCTTGAAGTTATTGCTAGATAACGTTTTGAAACAAAAAAAATTGCAACGCAAAAAGCAATGCCACATATAGATGTTGCTAAGACAATATTGCCAAGAAGTGTTCCGGCACCTAAAAAAATCATATTTTTCAAGTCTTGTGACGACGTGATAGAAACAACTATAAGGCAAAATATCATAGGCAAGGTAACAAACTGCAATACACGAATATACAATGAACCAAGTGGCGCAAATATTGTATATGTGTAGCTTGTGTATCTTGTAATATTCAAAATACACCCTACAACACACCCCAAGACAAGAGCTATAAAGTTGATTATTTTGGATTTATTAGCAGATAAAGTCATACTTCAAACTTAATAAAATCTTTGCAATTAATCTTATTTTTCTGCTTCCTTGCACCATTGTTCAATACAAACTGATGCCACCATATCCCCAGTAACATTGAGGCAAGTGCGACCTATGTCAAAAATTTTATCCACAACATAGATTATCATTATAAGATTGACATCAAGCTTCAAGGCTCCCATTACCATAGAAAGCATAATAAAACCGGCACCTGGCACACCAGCAGTTCCAAAAACTGCTAATATGATAGTCACCGTCATCAAAATCATCTGCCAAATGGAAAGGTTGATGCCAGTTCCTGTGGCAAAGAAGATAGCACAAATGCTAAGGTAAACTGCCGTTCCATCCATATTTACAACAGAACCAGAAGGGATAACAAGTGAGGTGACTGTGTCTCTTGTGCCAAGAGATTCAGAAACTTCCTCTGCAACTGGAATACTCGCGATTGAAGAAGTTGAGGTCATTGCAAATGCCATGACAGGAAAAATTTTCTTGAAAAATCCTAGCACAGAAACTTTTGCCCAAAACTTTAAGGCAAACACGTATGTAATCAAAATGTGAAGTGCATAACCAATCAGCACGGCCAAGAGCAAATTTGACAACTGTCCCATTCGTTTGTAGCCAAATTCTGAAACAAGCCAAGCGCTCATTGCAAAAACACCAATTGGTGCAAGATTTACAACAATTGAAACCATCTTTTTTATAACAAAATTGAGGGAAATAATAAGTTGGTTGAACATATCTCCATCTTTGCCTGCTGCAGAGATGGAAAAACCGATAAGAAGTGAAAAGATTAAAATCATCACAACATTTTCCTTCAACACTGCGTCAACCAAATCAGCAGGGATAATGTTTGTCAATGCGTTCAGGAACGCTATTTGTTTACTATCTTCAACGAGCGTTTTGCTATATATAACTATTTCCTTAAACAAGCCAAGGTGCTTAAAAATGAGTGCAACAACAATACCAATGATACAAGCCACAACCGTAGTTCCAAAGAAATATGCCGCAGCTTTGCCAATTATTTTTTTGTGTTGCTTTACACCTTTTAACGAAGCAATTGTTTCAATAATGGAAAAGAAAACAAGAGGAACTGTAAGCCCTGACATGAGGTTTACAATAGCTTGTCCTATAGGTTTTATTTGTTCAATTCCAAAAATCGCATTTCCGGTTTGTTTACAAATAACACCAGTCAAAATTCCTAAAACGATTGCTACAAGATTGTAAAAAGTCAATTTACTTAATTTTTTTGTTTTGTCCTGTTGCATCTAATTTTCCTCCAAAAATTATTTTGTTTTAAGCTAATCTAATCGCGTATTTTAACACATTTTTTTTCAATACATTTAAAAATATTAAAGGCAACCTGGTTTATTTTCCAAGTCGCCTTTTATTTTATAGTTGAGGATAGTCTAAAACACTTTTCCAAGTGTGAACCAAATTCGTCCTTCGTTCTGTGATTCTGAGTCGCCAACATAGTAGCTGAGATCACCTATGCGCCTTGCGTAGTCTAGGCGGGCAAAGTAATTGCTTGGCTTTACGTATAAAATTCCAACTCCCCAACCTTTTGCTATCTCTGTGCCATAGGACAAATGGTCAGTGTCGTGGGTTACCTTGACGTGTCCGACATCAAAAAACGTGAAGAGCGACAGCCCAGGCACATTTGTGTGGTAATGTAGCTCAAAATTAGCGATACATCCCTCGTCTCCTGCGCCAACACCGTTTGGGTATGCACGCACTCCATTAAAGCCGCCAAGAACAATTTCTTCTGAGCTGTCCAGGTTATTAAAGGCAAGTTGCCCTTGAAACTTCATCCGTGCTTCAAAGTGTCTATCAAAAGTGTAACTGTAATTGACATCGAGCGTAGTCTTGTTATAGTTCCCTAGCGTGTCTGTAGCATCATAAAAAAAATGTGCATCATCATTGTCAAAATCCAGTTTGCCGAAACGATGAGTTAGGTCATAGTAAATGACGGATCTGCCGATTCTGTTGCTGCCACGCAGTCCCACGTAAAAACTATTGGTATGTTTTAGCTTATTGATGCCAAACTCTTCAAATTCATCTTCAAGTTTGCGATAAGTAAAGCCAAAGCTCAAATCCATACTTTTACGCCAGCTGTTGAATAACGGAACAGTTACGTTTAGTCCAGCGGTATATGCAACACCCTTAGCCCCCAGTGCACGGAATTTGCCTAGCTCATAGTCACCACGGCTGATGCTGATGCCAACCTTTGTCGCACTGCTGCCAAAGAGCTGGTCATAGCTAAGGTTATAGTTATGCTGTCCCCCGTTGCTAATTAGCACTGCGTAATTTAGAGTGCTAGGAATTGTGGGAAAATGCACATTGCCCTGCAATCCGTAGCGGTAACGACCTGTGCTTGTCGAGCCATAGTTTTCTGCGTAGAGGATTTCCGTAGCGATTTTACCTTTGCGTATTTTTATATTTAAATCAGTAGTGCCATTTTCTTTCCCTGCCGATAAAAAGCCAGCTGCACTGACACCACCAATGATATTCAGCTTGTGCATAGCAGTCTCTAGCTCAAGCCCGTTAATTATGTTTCTAGCTTTCAGATTACCGATGAAACCCTTGAAAAGTTCCGTCGGCAATTTTGTCTGATTATCTATCGTTATTTCGCCATAGCGACCGGGCAACACAGCTAAAACAATGTCGCTGCCCTGTATAAAGTTCTGCTCGGGAATATAGACAATAGCGGCAGGGTAACCGCTGTTACGCACGTCTGGTGTGAGGATAGCTCCGCAGAGCTCGTTTAGCTCATTCAAAGTAACCTTGCGGTTTTCGTATTTTGCAAGTATTTTGCTGTAATCCTTTAGCTTTATTTCTTCAGACACAATTTTTATTTTCCCAATAGAAAAGAATATTTCCTCGCCTTCCTTGCCTGAGCTTGTCCTCGTTTCCTGTTCGGTTATTTCTTTTTCTGTCGGCTCAGTTTCCATTTCAATGTCCGTTTGTATGCCCGGCTTTTCAATAGTAGTGGAAGCAATTGCGTCAAGCGGTACAACTAGCAGTGAAACAACAAGAAAACAGAGTAACAGTTTTTTAGATAATCTTTTTTCCATAGTTTTTCCTTCTAGGTAGCTGTCTTGATTAAGTGAAGAATTAAATTTTTTTATATAATCGCCTCAAACAAAATGGTAACTGCCATGCTAACAATTCCCCTCTGTGACTGCTAATTATATCACACAAAAATACATAGCAAAACATAAAAAAAAGCGACTTTGCTATGAACAAGATCGCTTTTTTATATCCTAATACTTTTTCTGGTTAAAATTAGCCTCTGTTATGAAGGCATTCTTGTGCTGCAAGCTTTTTTGTGGTCATTACACGTATAGTTTTACAAGATTTTCTGAATTTTTCTACACGATTTATTTTCTCAAAAATTTCTGCATTTTTTGCGCAAAATTCCCTTGAAAACACTGACTTTCGCTCTTTGTCTATGGGACATTTAGGTTACACAAATTGTTACGGTTTTTGTGGTGGAACGGTTGAGGAAGTCTCTTTGCCCGTCGCCTTTATAGCTGAGCCACATTTTTTGCAACGACCGCTAGCATCTTGAAGAGCTGCACCACAACGAGGGCAAGTTTTAATTTTTTTACTCGTTGCCCCTCTTAATGGGTCTTCCAACACGTGAATTGCAGACCCTGCCTGCGTAATAAGAGCGGGTTTAGTGTCAATGTCCTTCAAGTAAACTTTGTGGTCATCAATTTCAATGTCCTTTCGGTGAACTTCATGGTCAATAGGGTCAATGACTTTCACATGATCAATTGTATCATTGTTCATTAGGTGAACTTCTTTACCATCGAAGCAAACTTTTTCCGCTACTATTGAGCTACTAAGGTTGACAATATCGCTACATGGTGATGAGGCTATCAAAGAGCCATCCGATCTAACATATGCATCAAAGCTATCTCCCCTATCAATAGATTGAGTTGACGCATACAGGTTACCCACATTTACCACAGAGTTCTGACCAAAGATGACACCGTTTGGATTGATGAGATAGACATTGTTGCCACCTTTTATAGTGCCATTAATAGCTGAAGGTTTTATATCGTTGATAAGATTGAGATAATTATTGGCACCAGCTCCGACCGTGCCATTATCAAATTTTACAGTTTCACCCGCATACACATCAAAACTGTCCCAGTTAAGGACATTGTTTTTTTTATCACTAGTGATGCTCATTGTTCTGTTAATGACTTCATCTATACGCGCATCAAAAGTGCCTGCACCTTTCATAGGCATACATTGCCCTACTTTCGGGCATGTAACTCCCCCCATACAAAGCACCAACGTCAGCACTACACCTTTTACAAACTTCGAACGTTTCACCTTACTCATCACATTTCCTCCTCTCTTTACCCAAATTATTTTTGATTCTTTTTTCACAGTTCTCACTGCTGAATTTTTTGTTATTATAGCACAATTTCAACATCTTGCGTAATTTTTGCAACCGCACAATAAAAAAAATTATCAACTTTCGAAGGTAATAGACTAAAGTAAAAAAACAGCCATAGTCATAAGAAGTTTTTTTCTTAAAACTATGGCTGTTTTTTTATGTTTTAGTCCACAGAAATTTTTTTAATTTCCATTTTTTGCATTGGTCTGTCAAATCTGTCTGTTGGAACATGACCAATTGTTTCCACCACATTCATTCCCTCAATGACATGACCAAAAATTGCGTGGTGACCATCAAGCCATGGCGTTGGAACAAGCGTGATAAAGAATTGGCTTCCGCCCGTGTCTGGTCCAGCGTTAGCCATGGAAAGGATACCTGGTGCATCGTGCTTCAAGCCCTCACCAAATTCGTCGTCTATTGTATAGCCTGGACCACCAGTGCCAGTTCCAAGTGGGCAACCACCCTGAATCATAAAATCGTCAATTACACGGTGAAAAATAAGCCCGTCATAAAAACCTTTTTGCACAAGATCTGTAAAATTCTGCACAGTCTTTGGTGCAAGGTCATTGTAAAGCTCAATCTTGAACGTTCCAAAGGTTGTTTCAAAAGTTGCTATCTGTCTTTTTGTCATAATAGTTCCTCATTCATATAAAATTTTGTATGCAGTATTTTACCACACAATGCTATTCTTGGTTAAATTTAGCTGATGTTTTTATTGTTTTGTTTTTTTAGCCATATGCGCTCGGCTTCGCCTCGCTAACATAAAGTCGCCAAGGCAAAGCCTTGACTGACGTAAAAATTAGATTGCTATGATTGTGTAACCTAAATGTCACATAAGCAAAATGCAAAAGTTAGTAATAGCAAGGAAATTTTGAACGAAATTCACGGAAAAATTTGAAAAAAAATCGATAGATTAAAGGATTCAAAAAATTTTTTAAAATTATTTATTTATGTTAGTAATAATGAGCACAGCTCGTCATTACGCTTATGTTAGCCAAGCCTACGGCTTGGCGCTTAGGGCAAAAAATTTTTCAAACTATTACACCGCCGCCGAGCAAATAATCATCGGCATAAAACACGGCAGATTGCCCACTTGTAATTGCCCTAACAGGCTCATCAAACTCAACAACAAGCGAATTGCTATCAAGAGGAAAAAGCGTTGCAGGCAATTCTTTTTGTTTATAACGAGTTTTTACTCTGCACTTCAAGGGGGCAGTCAAGGAAAATTCCTCTATAAAATTAACGTCGCACACCGTCATCTTTTTTGAATAAAGCTCGCACTCTTGCCCCAAAATAACTGTGTTATCATCTAGATTTTTACCCACAACATACAATGGAGCTGTGCTAGCAATTCCAAGACCCTTTCTTTGCCCCAAGGTGTAGCAATGCAGACCGTTGTGGCGACCAAGAAGCTGTCCGTCGCTCGACACAACATTTCCCTCAGGTGGCAATTTGTCACACAATTTTTCTAACACTTGAATGTAATTGCCGTGCGGAACAAAGCAAATGTCTTGACTTTCCTTTGCATTCGCTGTTTCAAAATTTTTCTCTCGTGCAATGTATTTAACTTCGTTTTTTGTTAATTCGCCAAGTGGCAACAAGAGGTGTGACAAAATTTCCTGCGTAAGGTTATACAGGACATAACTTTGATCCTTTGCTTCGTCTCGTGCCTTGCGCACAAAAAATTTCTGCCCACGCTTCTCCACTCTTGCATAATGACCGGTAGCAATTGTGTCAAATCCATTTTCTTTTGCAGTTTGCAAAAATGCCCTAAATTTTATTTTTTTGTTGCAGACAACACAGGGATTTGGAGTTCTTCCTGCCAAATATTCTGCCTTGAAATTTTCTATTACAGTTTTGCTAAATTCTTCGGAAAAATCAAAGACAAGATGAGGGATTGAAAGCCTGTCACAAACTTTTTTTGCACGGGCAATAGTTTGCTCGTCTTTTTCATCTCCGTCAAAAAGTTTCATTGTGGCAGCTGCCACATCCCGCGTTACAGATTGGCAGAGCAGACAAGCGACAGAGCTATCCACACCACCGCTTGACGCGACTAAAATCTTCAAGCTAGAAAGTCCCTTCCGTTTCCTGCATTGCTAAAAGTGTCTTTGACAAAAGCTCGTCAAGTTCCCAGCCCAAAAGTTCTGCTCCCTGCTTTATCACTTCTCTGTCACAACCGGCAGCAAATTTTTTGTCCTTGAACTTCTTTTTTAGGCTCTTTAATTCCATATCCTTTGTGCTCTTTGACGGTCTCATAAGTGCTGCCGCCCAAATTAGCCCTGTTAATTCGTCACTTGCAAAAAGCACACGCTCCATTATGTGCTCTGGCTTTATGTCACAGCAAAGTCCATAGCCGTGGCTACAAATTGCATGCACCATTTCTTCTGGTGCGTCTATCTCTGCCAAGAGGCTTGGGGCTTTTTTGCAGTGCTCTGCCGGATACATTTCAAAATCAACATCATGTAGTAAGCCGACTGTTGCCCAAAAGTCAACGTTGTCCTGCCCAAGATTTTGCGCAAACCATCTCATTACTGCTTCCACAGTAAAAGCGTGACGCAAATGAAAATCGTCCTTGTTATACTTCTTCAAAAGTTCCAGTGCCTGTTCTCTTGTAACCATTTTTACCTCTCCTTTTCATCTAGTGCCTTGTTGCTCAGCATATCAGCATATTTATTTTTTTCTCGCTTTACCCATTCAAATGTCACATTCATTCCCTCTGTAAGTTGCCATACCTGCATGGCAAGAGCCCTCAAGTGTGGAAGATTTATTTTCCACTCCCGTCTCACTTGACAGATTACAAGTCTGCTATCTCCTTGCACTGTCAAATTTTCTATCTTCAAATTTTTTGCAGCGGTAAGTAGCATAATGAGTGCCGTGTATTCCGCTTCGTTATTTGTCTTTTGCCCGAGGTAACGAGCCTCTTGCCAAAGAATTTGCCCGTCATCTTCAATGTATGCACCTGCTCCTGCTTCACCAGGATTGGAACGTGATGCACCGTCAAAATGCCCAATAATCATAATGTAATACTCCCTACCTTTGCATTTGTTGCTTTTATGAGGTCGTCTGGCTTCATCTTGAATAAAAGCCCCCTTGCTCCAGCGTTTACCGTAATGTAATCAAACAAAATAGCAGTTTCGTCTATCACTACGGGATAATTTTTCTTTGCACCTATTGGGCTACATCCACCTCGAATATAACCCGTGAGAGCAGTAACTTCTTTCAAATGCACGGGAGAAGCCGACCTGTTGCCGGAAATTGCAGCGAGAGCTTTTACATTCAAGGTTGTTCCTGCTGGTGCAACTGCAAAGAAAACACCTGTTTTGTCTCCCCTACAACAAATCGTCTTGAAGGTTTGCTCCATTGGAATCCCCGTCTTTGCACTTGCATCTTCCGCCGACAAAAGCACAGGATCAATTTCATATTCCATAAGCTCAAAAGGAATTTTCAGGCTCTCCAATATTCGGACTGCATTTGTTTTCTTCACGCTTGCCATAAACTCACCTCGCGTGCAATTTTAACATAATTTTGCTAAAATAACAAAAGAGCGGAGACTGAAAAACAGAATCCACTCTTTCTCTATCGTAAAATATAGCAAAAACATTACAAGTTGTGCATTGTTTTTGCGCAGTTTAAAATTTTATCTTATCCCGCTTTAGTTGAGATTAATCTTCGCTTGCCATATGCGAGTTTGATCATTTAATTGCCCCGTTTCAAAAAATGCCACCTCGTAATCTAAGGGAAGTGGAATTTCTGCAACTACTTCTTGATCGTCCCCCGCTGGTGTCAATTGCATTGTAAAGAATTCAAAATCATAAGTCCTTCCTTCTTTATCCGATTTATCATCTGTTACATCTTTAAACAATCGCAAAAAATATTTTTTTGTATTATCATGTCTTGTGGTAGTAACATAATACAGACATTGATCATAAATATATATAGTTATTTCGTCATTCTCAAATAATTTCCGTCCATTCTTCTTGACAATTGGCATAATTGCATTAGCTTTGTTTAAGAAAGCTTGATTGATTCCAACACACAACCAACCAGCCTGTTCCTTGTAGCTATACAATTTATTGCGTGCTACAGGAGACAAAATATTAACATTGTATACTTCGATATTTGTAAATCCAAGTTCATGAGCTACTGGAACCCATCTATAAACATCTCCTAATCCCTCAATTAATCCTCCAGCTATGCGATTTGTTTTTGCTGCAATTATCCTCTCAGCATTGCGAACATCATCATCCGTCATGCATATTTTTATTCCTTTATAAAGTTGAGAATTTGGGCATATTGTTTCTAGCTCACTCTTCCAAACATGCATCACTGTCTGATAGTATTTAATATCATTAAAATTACTTTGCCATAAAGAAAAACCTGTAAACATAAAAAACACAATGAATAAGGCTCGTAACCTTATGTTGAAGCAAATAATCAGTAAAAGCATAAATATACCAATATACAGTGGATATGTTGTACGAATATTAAAACAAGTTCCATATGGTATATCTTGCACAAACATTGACAAAGATACTACTATACAAAGTAGACATCTAAACAATATAGTTAGAGAATATCTTTTATTTCTATAACGTTTTGACACATAGTAGGTATGTAAAGCAGAAACAAAAAGTACTATCAACGATATGCCAGTCCATTTATTTTTGGTAAGGCATTTTAAGCTTAGCATAAATTTCTCATATTCAATAGCAATATTCCTAAATATGTCATAAAAACACTTTATTGGGTGAGGACGTCTCCACGGAGCTGGCGTAATTAAGTGTCTACAATCAAGCACTACCCATAATTCTGCAACTGCCAAACCTAGAATAAAACCAAAACACCAGAATAAAATTATTTTTATAAATTTCTGTTTATCTTGAATATTTGCAATATACAACAATGGCATAAGATTATAAAATGTAAAATGTTCGCCAAAACATAATATACCAATTATTGGGAAAAAATACTCCTCAGGAAGCAACTTGCTTAGCAAAACAGCTACAATTAAGACAAAACTCGTAGCAGTATCCCACCCACACCAAAAAATTAAATCCCAAAATGCGTGTGACTGTACAGCAACTAGTGCAAAGCAAAGCGAAAAAAGAGTATCGTCTGTAAGGCGTTTTGCACAATGATAACAAAAAAAACATATTGCAAACACGTAAATCACTATATGGATCTGTGGTGGTAAGAGATAATTTATCATCGCAAATACACGGTAAGAAAGCCATCTCCCTTCCGTCCACATTCTAACATAACAAGCATCTGTGTTATTAACTAGATTATGATAGTATATACTGTCGTGACGCCATACCTCTACTCTACATAGCTCCATTACATTTAGACATACAAAACATAACAATAAAAACACGAAAGATATGCAGACAAAATTTTCAATAGAAAATTTATATTTCCCCAACTTAAAATCCTTTTGAAAAAATGTATCCGCGTAACACTTTGATATATTTGCTATTCTCTCTCTGAGTACACTATAGATTCCACTCATGTATTTTGTCCTCCTTTATTAAATAAGACTTTTGGGCTAGCCTAGCTAATGGTGTATCTTTTAAACTATCGCTATAAAATGCATCTATTTTCATATTAAAAAATCTCTCTTTAAAACGCCTTACCTTTGCTTCCCCCTCACAGTTATCACCATTAAATTTTCCTGTGCTTTTGTCAACTATTGAGGCAAGAAGATATTTAACATTCAAACAGGAACAGATTGGTTTTAGCAAAAATTCTGGTGAAGCAGATATAATCACATCGTTTTCACTACGTTGTAAAAGATACCACCTTTTAATTTTTTTCTTATTTAACTTCCAAAAAAAATTGAGAAGATCATCTACATTTGCTATATTCTGTAGGAAAGTATAAAAATATTCTTTGAAGCGTGTTTTATCAATACGACACAACAGATAAAGGATTAATCCTTTAAGTTGTTTAGGTAGCATACATAGCACTCGTGGATTATGTTTTATACAGAAAAAATAGAAATCTAATGTGCTATCACCGTCGTATATAGTTCCATCAAAATCATACACATTCATCTTCAATCTACCAAGGACGATACATGATAGAAAATACAGCCAAAACATACAAAAATGTCAGCAACAATAAGATTTTGTCATGCAATACCGCTTGCATAGGGTCTCCTGCTGAATTTTGTTGTTCCACACTTAAACTATATTTCATAAAAATTACAAACACCAACGGAACTGTCAACATCATTTCGCTTTGCCCAGTTTGAAGAGACCAAAGGGAATAAAACGTCATCGCTAATGTTGCACAAATATGCATATTTTTATCTAGAAACTCATATGTATATTTTGCAAGGACTAATCTTGTATTCTCCGCCTCATTGCACCTAAGCTCATTACGACGTTTTCCAATTCCCAGATAAAGTGCTATCATTAGTACTGTCAGGTATAACCAACTGGAAACTTCTACATTTACTACTGCTGCACCATAGAAAATGCGGATTAAATAACAAGAGGCTAGAAGTATTACATCAGCAATAGGAACATTTTTTACTCCAAAGCTGTATAGGATATTAACAAAAAAATAACATGATAACCAAAGTACAGGCTTTAAACAAATATATCTCTTAAAATAACAGTATGTAAGGATTATTACTGTCATAAAAAACAACAAGATAAACAAAGCTAAAGCTTTCATAACAGAAATTGATCCATTAGCAATAGGACGATTTCTCTTTGTCGGATGTTTGATATCTGAATCTTTATCTCGTATATCATTCAAGATATATATTAGTGAAGATACACAACAAAATGGTATTAACAGTAGAAAAACCAAGCTTAATTTGTCAAAATTTAAAATATTTTTTGAGAAAAATAGTGGGGCAAATAATAATAAATTTTTTATATAGTGATGAATTCGTAATAATTTTAGGTATTTTCCCATTACGCCTCACCCCTACAATACACAGCAAGCGACAACAGAGATTTCATAGCATCTCTGCTGTCGCTTGCTGTTACTTTTTTGTGTATCTGACGTATTATTACTAGGCTTTTTAAGACAAGACAAGACAAGACAAGACAAGACAAGCGTAGCTGCCTTGTTCAGTCGCGTCAAGTGTTTTTCGCAATTTTTATCAATTATATTTTCGATAATACTTACAGTATCGCCCATCGTAAACAATCAACCTTTTCCTGTCCTCAAATTTAGTTAATTATACATTACTTTCATGTATCCTGCAAAAAAATTTCACTGATATTGCCTTCTCACTTTTTATTCAACGATATTTTCAGATAAAATTTTCAGATAAAATTTCTGTATCTTCCCTTGTTTTCACACGCAAAATGAGTTCGCCCCCACAGGCTCTAACCCAACGACACAGTGTTTTATAATTAGGCGCACGATTACTTCTTTCTATGTTAATAATTTCATGCCTAGAACACTTCAGCTTCTCTGCTAATTTAGCTTGCGATATTTTTTGGCTAACCCGTAATTTTTTTAAGGTTTCTGGTAAATTTGTTTTTTCGTAAAGAACCATAAAATTTTCCTCCAAAAATTGTGCTAAAAAAATGTTCACTTTTGTGAACATAGTCAAAATTCAAAATACAGTAATATCATAGCAAAAACACGCTAAAAACGCAAAAAATTTTGAGAAAATTTTACTAAAAAAATAAAAAGCGAGTGATAAAAGTTCACTCTGGTCTGCACCCCGTCAAACGGACAGTGAAATAAAAAAAATAAGATTTTAAATTT
>CALELF010000013.1 GCA_937902895.1 uncultured Synergistaceae bacterium
TTATTTCATGAGTTACTGGAACAATAGAAGAATTTTTACAAGGAATGGTGGATTACCACCAGCAGAGATGAGGAAGAAATTTTTTGAAACACAAAAGCTCTGTGGCTAGATAAAATTTGTTCGATTAAAATCTGTCAACTAATATTGACATCTTCATTGTGTCAATAAGAAAAACGTCATCAATAGTCTCAACAACTGCAACTCCATATTTATTAAATGGTCGAGCATCACTGTATGCAAAAGGGATTACTGTCTCACCACGTGAGTTTATATATCCACAATGATTTTCGTAAACTCTTCTTCCCTCTTCTGTTTTCAACCATGTTCTGTTTAGATTTACCGCAGCTAAGCCACACGTAAACTCATGTGCATAGGCATATTGAGGCTCTATGACAAATTGTCCAGCTTTATTTTTGAAGCCATAATTTCCAAAAAAGTCAACAACTTCATCCACTGGGTCGATTGTTGATTCGGATATCAGTTTTTCTTCTATTCCTTCATTTTTAATCCAATCCTGTTCCCATGGATCATCAGAAACATTGAAATCATAAGTAATCGCAAATGACTCTTCCTTTGGGACGAGGTTGCCCTTGATGTCATAATACATACCATCACCAAAGTCAAAAATAAGTCGTTCCTTATCGGCAAGCCGTGCATATTCTCCTGGCTTTGAAAATAATTCCTTCATTTTACATACCTCGCTTTAAAATTATTGAAATACTGATTAACTACGCAATTTTATATACTACATAACAAACAAGTGAAGACAAGTAAAGCTAGTATAGAACTAAAATTTTTGCAATAGCTTTGTCAAATTTACACAATGTTTGCCTTTCTTAAAGTCTTATTTTAGTAAGAATGTATCCTCACAATTCTGAAAAAGTGTTTATACGTTGATTATACAATCAACGAATTTGAAAAAAAAACGTGCAGACTTTTTTCTACACAATCAAAATATAAAATGCAGTATTACCATAGCAAAAACACGCTAAAAACGCAAAAAATTTTAAGAAATTTATGCTTCATTTCCATACCAACCAATTTCTGCTCCGGTTACTTTGTCTATTAGGTGTGCTTTCCAGCACCAATTTTCCGCAGGGCTGATTCTTTCAATGACTAGGGAAAAAGCATCTATATTCTTGAACCAATCTCTAGGGTGTTTTTCCTCATCGTAAATTGTAAAATTTAACGGTGGAGGAGAATGGACTTCCTGTTCCTTATATATTCTGTAATAGCCGCCATAGACAGAAAGCAACATACTCGCTTTAACCCAGTTTTCACTATATCTATCAAAAAAAGTTATTCCGTCAACATATTCAAATATACTTAGAAAGTCATTAGGAAGCTTCAAGTTGGGGTTAGCTCCACCGTCAAGTAATACCTTTAGGAGTTTGGTAACCCATCTATACTCCATTTCTAATTCCCAAATACAAATGTTCAAAATGCTATCATCTTCGTAATATTCGTTTGGGTTAAGCCCTAACGCTAAAAGTATTTTTACTACATCAGGTAACAGGTCACCTTCACTTGGTTGTTGAGCTTCCTCTTCGTCATCTTCTGAAAGGCAACTTTCCTCAACTTTCTCTGCCAACAAAAGAGCAAATTCTGCCAATTTCTCATGTGTCCAATGTTGCTCTTGCAATAGTTTTTCTATTTTGTCTAAATCTGCAATCTCTGGCTTCATCAGTGATACTATCTGTTTTGCAAATTCTTGAATCTCAACGCTCATAATAAATGGTCACCTCACCTCGTTGCAAGTTTGAAGTATCCCCCACGAACGCGACAGAGTGCAGGAAATAACAGATATTTCCAATTCGCCGCAAGGGGATTTTTGAAATTTCCTTAACGCTTGAGGAATACTCTTCCCCCTTCAAGCAGAAGTTTCAAAATATGCGTTTTGGCACTGACCAAGAATTCTGGACTGGTCAGATTACTGTGATAGGTCCACAATCTCTATCACGCCAAAACAATGATAATATATCACAAAGAAGTAAAAAAATGTCGCCTCGAAGGCGACATTTTTATTTGACAAAAATAAAAATTTTTATATAATAACGGCAGAGGGTATTGCACATAGTGGTTACCCCCGAAAGTGTTTAGTTTATATGTAATAAACCGTCAACTTTGCGAGAGTTGGCGGTTCATTTTTGTCTATTTCATAATATCCAAAAACAGTATGATTGTAACGAATACCAACAATATATTAAATATTATTTTTTTCATCCACAATCACCCCCTCTAATAGGGGTAACCGCCACGCTTTGCAATAGACCTCTGCTAGCAAAGATTATAACATAAAATGTCGCCTCGAAGGCGACATTTTTATTTTTTCTTATGATACACTCTAAAAAACAAAGAGGTGATGAATTATGAAAGGTATTAAGAATTTTTTTGTAGAGCTTTGGTTTTATATATCAACTTGTTTTGAAAAATGTTTTGATTTCAGTGGCAGAGCACGAAGGAAAGAATACTGGTATTTTAAGCTTTCGATTGTTATAGTTGGTAATCTGCTTTATTGTTTTTCCCCACTTTTAGCAATCGTATTTTCTATACTGGTTGTTGTCCCAAGTTTAGCAGTAGGATTTCGCCGTGCTCATGACATCGGCCATAGTGGCACATGGGTTTGTGTCGGAGACTTAATAATTACTCATTCCCTTATGGTCTGCAAGGCTAACTGATAGAATGATGGCTACGAGATTTCCAAACACAACTAGCACTGGAGCAATCCCTATCTTTGCCTACATTACAATTATTGTATTTATTTATTTTTTTACGAAAGACAGTCAGACTGGAGAAAATAAATGGGGGGCTAATCCAAAAGATTTAGCATAGAATGTGTCTTTGTTGCACTGAGCAACTATGCTATAATTTGACAAATCAATAGAATTTGTGAGGAGAAATTTCATGAAGAAAAAATTTCTTTTAATGATTTGTCTTTTTATAGCAACACTCTTTATTGCTTCACCTGTTTATGCAGCGACAGGAGACGGAGAAAGTATAATCTTCCCATTGATGATATGAAGTTGTCAATATTAGTTGACAGATTTTAATCGAACAAATTTTATCTAAC
>CALELF010000014.1 GCA_937902895.1 uncultured Synergistaceae bacterium
CTGCTAACAGTTCCTACTGCCAAGCCTGTAGTGGACTTGCACCACCAAGTTACTACCCATTCTGGGCAAACTAAAGCCGTCAAGGCTTCACCTTGACTAACATAAAAAACGAGGACTATATACCTTAAATAAGGCATATAATCCTCGTTAATTTTTTTGTATTTCTACAGGGTAATTCTAAATCCTACATTAAAGTTAAGTGAGTTGGTAATATCTTTGTAATTTTTAGATACTTCACCATAGAGATAGCAGTTATCCTTCATTAACCATCCAAGACCAAGCGTAGCGTCAAGCCAGTTTTTCGGACTCTCGGATTTGATATTTTCTCCTGCAAAGTCAACACTCAAATCTCCTGCAAAATCGTGGTTATAACTAAATCTTAAATAGTAGTTAAGATTTTTCGCTCTCTGCCCAAAAGCAATTCCACCTCTTGTGATGAAGTGTCTTGTAGAATCCATATAAACAAGATCCCCAGCACTTGTCCTATTGGTTCCGCTTGAAACATAACCAGCAATTAACTCAACTTGTGGCTCAATATAGAAGCCCGCTTTTCCTATGTTCCATCTGTAACCATATTCACCTGAAATACTGACAGAGTTGACACCAAAATCTGCTGTTGTTACTGGACTTGGAAGGCTTGCATCAAAGGATGTCCAATCACCATATGTTCTACCGTAACGGAAAATAAAGTCATAATAATGTCCACTTTCAAACATTCTGGTGTAGTAAACGCCAAGAGTTGTTGACTTAACATCACTGTTTCCACTCTCAAAAGAATTATTACCATCATACTGATCAATTGCAACACCAAAATAGCGCTTGCTTATGTCATCTGAAGAAATCTGTCTGTCATAACCCACTTGATATTGGTTACCATTTAATTTGATGTCATCCGTGTAATTATTTGTTCTCATGAAACGAACCCAACCAATATTACTACCAGCACCGCTTCTCAAGTCACCAAGACGTTTTTGTAACGTGTTTGTTATATTAATGAATGAAAGACCAATTGCCTTTGCTACAGAACGTGTGGCAATTGCTGTTGGAGAAAGTCCTAACAATTTAAAAGAAAGACTCTTAAGTCCCCAGTTATCACCTGATTGCTCAAAGCTCGCCTCTGTTTCGTAGCTATTTGCACCCTTTGAAACCTTAAATTTGCCACCCTCTACCTTGGACAAGGTGCCACCGTTAACCTTTACAATTTCAATTGGAGTTTCTAAATCTATCTTTGTTGCACTTGGAATTTTGATTGCATCCATAACTGGATCGTGGGCAACTAAAACCTTAATTCCTTTAGCACCTGCTGTGCTATCAATAACACTAGTTAATATTATTTTATCTGATTGCCCAGCATTAACGTCCGTATTAACAACGAAAGCTCCACCATTTGCATCTAATTCATTGATGGTTAAAGTGCGGAAGTTTCGCTGACCATCATAAGTTGCAGAAGGCATTGAACCGCTGATATTCAAACCTGTATATGCAATGTCAACAATACCGCCTTCAGATAATTTTATAGTCGCTGGAGCAGTAAGAGTATCTCCATTGTTAAATATTGGATACCATGAACCGCCACTTGTCATATGCAACTTGATATAACCAGGATTTGTATTTATGCCAGTGGGATCAACCGTTAACAGGTTACCATGCAAGAAAGAATAAGGATTCTGCACTGCCATGTAAAACTTTGCTTTAGCTTCTCCCGCGGCATCTTGAGCAGCTACTATATCACCATCAATTCTGTAAGTGGCACCTGTAAGATATTGCCCTTGCGCTCCTTTGTAACCAAGAGCAAGAACCGCATCTTCACCACCACTTGAAGTAACAACTATGGCAGCTGCTTTTCCATTCGTTCCTGTTGCTTTAACGTTGCTTATAATTACCGAACCTTGATGATCATCTGTCGCATTATGAATATCATAGCCTATTGCAACAGAGTTTGCACCTGTTGCCGTTACACCATCAATAGTAAGAACTCCGCTCTTTGTGTCTCCCTGATTCATAAGTTCTAAGGTTGAGCCATTGTAAAGAGCAAGTCCTCGTGCAGAACCATAAAAACCACTTCCTTGTTTTACCCCATTAAAGGCAGAGGATACATTCTTAATCGTCAAATTTCCTCTGTTGGTGGTTATTTTGCTACCCTTATCTAACGACACACCGACAGCACCAATATATCTCATATCTGATGATGCGGCTGCTCCTGTGCCTCCTGCTGATACATTTTGAACAACAATATTACCACCATTTGTAATAATTGTAATTTTCGGGTTGGCAAATATACCAGCAGCAGAACCTTGCGTTGATTCAATGTTTTTAATCGTTAAATCTGCACCCTTTCCAACAACTTGGCGATCTTGATTGACTTGAGCAGTTACAAAGGTTGTGTCTGGCGTACCAGTGTAATTAATATCACCTGTTGAGAAACCAATTGCAGGACCTAAATCTGCCTCACTTTTAACACCATCAATTGTCAAGGCATTACCCCATGTTGAAACACCCAAGTTTTGGACGCCAAAACCAGTTGCACTACCACCAACATTGTGCGATGAAATTATCGCACTATTGGTAAAGGACACCCCATAAGGGTAGGGGGTTCCTGGATTGTCATTGATCATGCGGATACCTACCATATTCGTAGAATTTGTTCCTGTTGCACTAATTTTGCAATTTTCATTCAACTTTAGCTGCCCAGATTTTGTAAGGTTACGCAAACAAACACCATCCATATTATTTCCTGTAATAGAAGAATATGGTCCACCATTAAGATCCATTACTTGTCCTTGAGGCTCACTAGCATGTGCCGCTCCATAAAAACCCGATGTGCCAAGTAAGCTGACACAAAGCCCTAGGCACAAAACTTTCTGTGCCAATCCCAAAAATTTTTTAAAAATCATCACTACCATCCTCCTAAAATTTTTTGCCCTACATCTTGGTAGTGCAAATAGTTATATACAAAACGGCGAAATTGTAGCAAACTAACTAATCTTTGTCAAGAACTTACTACATTTTTGAAATATTATAGTATATTTCTTATAGATATCCTCCTGACATATTTGTAAAGTCTGTAAAATGAATCTTACAAATTGGTGGTGATAATATGTCGCTTGGACAAAAGATAAGAGCATCAAGAAAAGCATGTGGAATGACACAAGAACAACTGGCGGATTTGCTAAATATTTCACGTGTAACGGTTTCATCTTGGGAAAATGACGAAAACTCACCAACAGTTGAAAATATTGTTCTAATTTCACATGCACTTTCTGTCACTATAGACTATCTTTTGTCAGACATTGCCCTCGCATCAGATCTGTTACACAAGAAAACAAACAAAAGCGATCCCAATAAATTTTTTATAACCCTCTTTAATTCGTTAGACAAATATGACCAACAAGAAATCATACAATACATGAAATACAGAAAACACAACGCAGAAGAACGTGCAAAATATAAGTAGCAAAAAGAGGCAATGCAAGGTTAAATAATTTACTTTGCACTGCCTCTTTCTTTATTATTTACTAATGCTTGGCTTTTTTGAACATTTATAAAAATTTTCTGACTCCAAGCCAATATCAAATGGAAGATAAATTTTATCGTCTAAATGTTTTCTCTAACAAATTTTTTCTGCTATAATACAATCATTCAAAATTTTAGGAGAAAATCTTATGTTAAAACAAGAAATTTTTACCCTTGATAAAAATATTCAAATAGCAAAAGATGTTTTTCTCTTGCGAATGTTTGGCTCAACAGACGCTATAACAGCTCCGGGGCAATTTGTAAACATTTCCCTCCATGGTTTTTATCTTCGCCGTCCTATTTCTGTTGCAGACGTGGAAGACGGAGTGCTAACCCTTATCTATAAGGTAGTAGGGCGTGGCACAGAAGTAATGAAGGGCTTGCAACGTGGGAACGAGTTAGACATCTTGACAGGTCTTGGCAATGGCTTTGACACAAGCAAAAGTGGAGATGCCCCTCTCCTTGTTGGTGGTGGTGTTGGCGTTCCACCTCTTTATTATCTTGCAAAAAAACTTATAAAGGAAGGCAAAAAGCCAAAAGCTGTCTTTGGTTTTGCATCTTCACAGGATGTTTTTTTTGTTAATGAATTTGAGGCTCTCGGCTGTCCAGTTTCTGTCACAACCGTTGACGGAACAGCAGGAACAAAGGGAATTGTTACAGACGTTTTGCCAAGCGATTATTCATTTTTCTATGCCTGTGGTCCTCTCCCGATGCTCAAGGCACTAAAAAATGCTACAAAAACATCAGGCGAGCTCAGCCTTGAGGAAAGAATGGGCTGTGGCTTCGGCGCTTGCATGGGTTGCTCCATAGAGACAGCAAAGGGACCAAAACGCGTCTGCAAGGACGGTCCTGTTTTTGAAAAGGAGGACTTGCTATGGTAGATACAAAAGTTACCCTTGCTGGGCTTGAGCTTGACAACCCAATAATTCCGGCAAGTGGCACATTTGGCTACGGGCTTGAATTTGCAGAACTTTACGACATAAATATACTAGGTAGTTTTTCTTTCAAGGGGACAACAGCTTCTCCGCATTTTGGAAACCCCACTCCGAGAATTGCCGAATGTTACGAAGGGTTAATCAATAGCGTTGGTTTGCAAAATCCTGGCGTTGAGGCTGTGGTGAACTGTGAACTTCCTGCCCTTGCAAAAGTTTTCAAAAAGCCTGTCATAGCAAATGTGTGTGGCTTTTCCCTTGAAGAATATGTAACAGTTGCGAGCCGTCTTGACAAATGTCCACAGGTGGGAATTTTAGAAATCAACATCAGTTGCCCTAACGCAAAGGGTGGCGGTATGGCGTTTGGCACCTGCCCAACAACAGCAGCCAGCATAATAAAAGCTGTAAAGGAAAACACAACAAAGCCAGTTTTTGCCAAACTTTCACCAAATGTTACAGATATAAAAGAGATTGCCCTTGCGGTGGCAGAAGCAGGAGCAGACGGCATAAGCCTGATAAATACATTGCTTGGAATGAGAATAAACTTAAAAACACGTCGCCCAATAATAGCAAACAAGATGGGTGGTTTCTCTGGACCAGCTGTGTTCCCTGTGGCACTCCGCATGGTTTACCAAGTTTACGAAGCAGTTAAACTTCCAATCATGGGGCTTGGAGGAGTTTCTACGGCAGAAGATGTGATAGAGATGATGATGGCTGGTGCCACAGCGGTGCAGGTTGGCTCTGCAAACCTAATAAACCCATGGGCTTGCAAAAAAATCGTGGAAGACCTGCCACGTGTTATGGAAAAATACCGTATTTTTTCCTTAAAAGACATAATCGGAGAAGCACACTAGCTTAAAATCTTAGCCATAAAGAACATAAAGCGCATAAAGACGAGCTTTGCTCGCAAATTTCCTTTTGTCGGCGAAGCCGACAACTCTATGCCCTCTATGTTCTTTATGGCAAAAAAAATACAAAACTGGAGGATAAACAAATGGGTAAAGATGTAATCATAGCTTGCGATTTTCCAAGCCAAGAAGCAACATTAGATTTTCTTAAAAAGTTTGAAAAACTTGATAGAAAGCCTTTCTTAAAAATTGGTATGGAGCTCTTTTATGGTGCTGGGCAACAAATTGTCCGTGAAATAAAAGCACGCGGACACAAAATTTTCTTGGACTTAAAGCTCCATGACATTCCAAACACGGTTGAAAGTGCCATGAGGGTGCTTTCTTCCCTTGATGTTGACATGACAAATCTGCATGCAGCCGGTGGGAAAAAGATGATGGAAGGGGCTATCAAAGGCCTCACAAGACCAGACGGAACTCGCCCTCTCCTCATTGCCGTTACACAGCTGACATCAACTAATCAGGAAATGATGGAGCAGGAATTACTAATCCACGGAACGGTGGAAGAAGTTGCAGGGCACTATGCAAAAAATGCTGCTTCTGCTGGGCTTGACGGTGTTGTCTGCTCACCTCTTGAATCACCAAAGGTTCACTCCCTTTGCGGAACAAAGTTTTTAACGGTAACTCCTGGCGTTCGCTTTGCAGAAGGTGACAAGGGAGACCAAAGCCGTGTAACAACTCCAGCCAAGGCAAAAGAACTCGGCAGTGACTATATCGTTGTCGGTCGCCCAATAACAAAGGCAGAGGATCCCGTAGCTGCATATTTACGAGCTGTGGAAGAATTTTGTGATTAGAAAGATAATAAAACGCGGACACGAAAAATTCGTGTCCGCATTTTATTATGGATTATATTAAAAACAGCTATTTATATTCAAGCTGGAATGTATTTTCCACCTCGTAATTTTCTCTCATCCAAAGTGTTAATGAACGATCAGAGGTATTGAGAATATCCATCCAAATCGTGATCCAGCTCCAATTTTTTGGATTTGTCGGATCAAGCCCCTTTTGTTTCAATTCAAAAAGAAAGTCCTTGTCGTTCATAAAATACCTTGCGCTTTTCATGATGTCACGCAACTGTTCCTTGGTTGGTGTGGGGTTTTCTGACATCTGTTTTTCTATAGTTTCATAGCGCCATTTGCCACTGTCGCCTCGTGTATTATTAAAGCCCTCCGAAACAAAAAAGTTTGTAGAGATTAAGTAGCCTTTTTCTTCTTTCGGATATTTAATATCTATGCTGTCATCATTTTCGTTATATTTTACCTTCAAGGGATATTTATTAACAATCATTTTGCCGTTGACATACTCAATGACTGCCTTGTTTCCAGATGCATCAGTTAAAGCCCAGTGAAATGACATATCTGTTAAGTATGGATCAATAAAATAGTCATTTCTGAAATCCATCTTCTTCAACAA
The DNA here is from genome assembly GCA_937902895.1 of uncultured Synergistaceae bacterium. Taxonomy (GTDB): domain Bacteria; phylum Synergistota; class Synergistia; order Synergistales; family Synergistaceae; genus CALELF01. Next base: position 6,764 of record CALELF010000014.1, read on the forward strand.
TTCAATGGCATTATCCACACTATTACTTCGGCGGTTAAATATTGAAGATTTTTATATCAATTTACGCTAAAAT
>CALELF010000015.1 GCA_937902895.1 uncultured Synergistaceae bacterium
ATTTACCGTGGAACTTTTTGTAACTGAATTTTGCAAGTTGAAATTACAATCTACCTCGAATTTGAGCAAAACGAAAAACAAAACAGCGCCTAATATTGAAAAAATGCTTCTTTTAGATTACAATACGCAAGTTGTCATTTTATATAAAAGCAATTTACAAAGGGAGAAAGATATTGAAAATAGTAATTATTGGTGCTGGCGAAGTAGGTTTCCGTGTTGCGGAAAGCCTTGTAAAAGACAAACACGATATTATATTGATAGAAAACGACCCTGCCCTTGTTTCCCGTGCGGAAGAAAATCTAGATGTTATTGTCATTCACGGTAACGGGGCGTTGCCGTCTGTTTTGGCAGAGGCTGGAATTTCGCGTGACAGCGAAAATTTGCCGGATACGCTTATTGCTGTTACAAACAGAGACGAAGCAAACATTATGGCGTGCCTTGTGGCAAAACAATTTGGCGTTAAGAATGTTTTTGCACGTGCTGTAAGTGGAGACTTTGCAGACGCAGAAATTGCTGGCACCAATTGGGCAGAAACACTAGGGCTTGAAATGTTTGTATCTCCAGAACGAGTTGTTGCTCGTGAAATTGCCAATCTGTTAGAAATAAGAAGTGCGCTGCACGTTACAGAATTGGCAGACGGTAGAGCGATGGTTCAATCATTTGAAATTACCGAAGAATCTCCAGTTGCAAACAAAGCACTAATAGACATACGAAGAGAAAACCCTGATGTCGTCATGCTTGTCGTCACGGTAAAAAGAGGAGAAAACACCTTTGTCCCCACAGCAACAGAAAGGCTGTTTGCAGAAGATGAAGTGTCCGTTATGTGCCATAGACGTGATTCCATAGCAGTGGAAAAACTTTTTCAAAGGCATTCAAAAAAGCACGCACTGAAAAGAGTGTTCATAGTTGGTGGTGGTCGTGTCGGAACAAGGCTTGCAAAAACGTTGCATCACCGTTCCCCAGAGGCAGAAATAAAGCTTGTTGAACGTGATGCAGAACTTTGCAAAACGCTCTCTGCTGAATTGGAAGGTGTAACTGTCCTATGCGGAAGTGGAAGGGACACTTCTCTCCTTGCTTCTGAAGGAATTGCAGCAGCAGACGGTTTTGTTGCGACAACGGAAAATGATGAAAAAAATCTTATTCTTGCTTCTCGAGCGCACGCCTTGGGTGCTGCAAAGACAGTTGCGTTAATACGGTATAGTGGCTATATGAATATGGCGGACATTGTTCCGATAGACACTGTCGTTGACAAAAATCAAACTCTTGCTTCCATGATTACTCGCAGTGTTCGTTATCCAAATTCAAAAGAAATTATAAACCTAATTTCAGATATGGAAACGGAAACAATGGAACTAAAGGTTGCCCAAGATTCTGTTGCTTGCGGCAAATCTTTCATGGAACTCAATATGCCACCTGGGACGATTGTTGGTCTTATTGTGCGTGGCAGAGAACTTATGATTCCTCGTGGAACAACGAAAATTGAGGCAGGGGATAATTTGGTTATTTTTGGCTCAACAAATACTATGCCAAAGGCAGTAAAGCTTTTTACCGGAAAGGAACAATAGGAAAAGATGCGTTTTTCCATCGTAGCACGGATTTTATCTGCCATTGCGTTCATTATCGGTTTTTCAATGTTTTTTGCCCTTGGATTTGCTATTTATGATGGCACAAAAGATATAAAAATACTGCTTGTGTCAATTTTGATTTGCTTTATAACGGCGATTATTTTGAATATCGGCGGCAATAATGAAAAGCTTTCTTCCTGTGGACCAAAGGAAGCAGTTTGTGCCGTTGCACTTTCTTGGATTATTGCAACAATTTTGGGCGGACTTCCTCTCTATATTGGTGGTTATGTTCCAACCTTTATGGACGCATGTTTTGAGGCAATGAGCGGTTTTACTACAACTGGCTCGTCTATCATGACAAGCACTGCTATTGATACCATGCCACGTGGCATTGCCATGTGGAGAAACGAAACAATGTTTCTTGGTGGAATGGGAATTGTTGTCCTTGTTATTGCAATTTTGCCATTTTTGGGCTTGAACACAGCACGCCTTTTTAAGGCAGAAAGCCCTGGCCCCAGTTTGGAAAAAACGAGCCCACGTGTGAAGGAAATGGCGGGCTCTCTTTGGAAAATTTATGTTGGAGTTACCATTGTCGGGATACTCTCCCTTATGGTGCTAGGGCTTGACTTCTTCAACGCTACGACGCATGTCTTTGCCGCAGTTTCTACCGGTGGTTTTTCGCCACACAGTGCAAGTACGGCGTATTTTGCTTCTCCTGCTGTGGATTTTTGCCTTGCATTTCTTATGCTCTTTTGCAGTTTGAATTTTTCCGTGCATTTTTTTGCCTTGAAAAATAGAAGTTTAAGTGCTTATAAAGATTCTGAATGTCGGTTCTTTTTTGCCGTTGTGGCAATAGCAGTTGCTATTGTTACAGTAACTTTGCTGAGGGACAAAACTTATACAAGTTTGTTTGAAGCGTTTCATCAAGCTTTTTTCCACGTATCTAGCCTTATTTCCACCACGGGGTTTGTTAGCGCAGACTATGGGCACTGGAGCCACGTATGTCTTTTCACATTCTTGACGGTGATGATGATTGGTGGCTGTGCCGGTTCAACTGCAGGTGGAATAAAGTGTATTCGTTTCCAAATTGCTTTTAAGGGAATAAAGGCACAACTTGCCAATACTATGCATCCAAATGCAGTCTATACAGTTCGTCAAAATGGCGAGCCAGTGCGGGAAGGATATCTCTTGAGTATTGCACTTTTTATTGTGCTTTACTTCTCATTTTGGGGAATTGCAATACTCCTCTCCTGTATGTGTGGAAACGATATTTTGTCTGCTATGTCTGCAGTTACGGCAACTCTTTCAAATGTTGGTCCAGGTATGGGACAGGTGGGGCCAATTGTTAGCTATGCAGAACAACCAGTTTTGGCAAAGTTTCTTTATATAATTTGTATGATGGCAGGCAGACTGGAACTTTATACAATGCTTGTGCTATTCACGCGAGATTTGTGGAAAAAGTAAAAAAATAAAAAATATAGCAAAATAAAAAATTTTTAGGAGGTAGTTGCAATGAAGAAGTATTTTGTGTTGGTTTTTGGAACGATTATGTTGGTCTTTATGGGGTTGATATATGCATGGAGTGTGGTGGCTGGACCTTTAGTTGGAGAGCTTGCCATGTCACATCAGCAAATTTCTGCCGTGTTCACCAGTTCCATTGCATTTTTTGCTCTTGGAACACTTTTATCCGGCTTTTTGGCACGCCGTGCTAAACCATATCTCATTTATAGTTTAGCGGCAATTTGTTTGGCACTTGGCTTTTTTGTTGCATCTTATGCCACGTCATACATTTGGCTTTGCCTTTTCTACGGTGCTTTTTGTGGTTTAGGAATTGGCCTTGTCTATAACATCACGCTTTCTACTGTCAGCAAATGGTTTGCCACTTCCCTTGGCTTTTGTTCGGGGGTGCTCCTTATGGGCTTTGGTGCAGGAGCGATGGTGCTTGCTCCATTTTATATAAAAGCCTGTGAAGGTTTGGGTTGGAGAACAACATTTATGATATTGGCAGTCGTATTTGGCGTTTTTGCCTTGCTTGCGACTCGTATTATCACAATTCCAAATGTTGCAACAGATAATGCAAATGCAAAACAAAGAGAGAGTTTTGAAAATATAAGCACAGGTGAAGTCTTGAAAAGAAAATCATTCTGGATTGCCTTTATTTTCCTTGCTTTAACTGGTGCATCTGCTCTTGCAATCTTTGCGCAGGCGGCACAGTTTGTTACAAAGGTTATGGCAGCGACAAGTGTGCCTCTCGTTGTTGGGTTGCTTAGCATTTCAAACGGATCTGGCCGTATAATCCTCGGCAGTATGTATGACAGAATGGATTTGAAGCGTGCTGTGACAGTTGACGGTTTGCTCTTTATGATTGCAATTTCTGCCATGACGCTTGCTCTCAGACTTGGCAATGCAATGTTGCTTGTTGCAGGCATTTGCCTTTGTGGTTTTGCCTTTGGTGGTTCAACGCCGATACTTCCTGTGTGGGCTTACAAGATGTATGGTCCTCGTGACTACTCTCTCAATATGAGTGTGCTTTGCACAAATTTAATTCCTGCTTCTATCATTGGTCCAACCATAAGCGGTGGGCTCTTTGGTATGATTACAAGCCTTACAATGTGCCTTAATCTCTTGTTTGTTTTGGTTGGTGTTGCAGTTATATTGATACAATTTACAAGTTACGGGCAAAAATAGAGATTCAAATTTTTCAATATGGTGAGAATTATAAACTAACGATTAGTAAAAACTGTTTTGCTTGATCCAAACAGCAATTGCACGAAAGATGTTAAGGAGAAGCCAATGCCTAAATTTTTGCAAAAAACTCTAATGTTAATTATGTGTGTGTGTTGTTGCTTTTTTGCAACTATTGCTTTTGGAGCTGATGTGCCGACCTGGACTAGCTTACTACGCAAATACCATGCAGATGAAACTGTCCGCACGGTTATCTTTGTGCAGCATAGGGAAGGCTCTTCCGCGCAAGTCTTACTTTACCAAAAGGACAAGGATAATTCTGATGCTTGGACGTTGCTCTTGCAATGTGAAGCTTTTGTCGGCAAAAATGGCATTTCGTTCGACAGGCAAGAGGGGGATGGTACAACACCATGTGGTGATTTTGGTGTGATAGAAGCAGTAGGTATAAAGAAAAATCCTGGCACAAAAATACCATATCGCACTACGGATAATGACCTTTTTTGTTCCGGTGCACATGACGAAAACTACAACAAAATTGTAAGCAAAAAAGAAATCAATCACGTCTGTGATGAAAATTGCATTTCACATCTTTATGCAACGTCACCACAATTTAATTACTGCCTTTTCTTGGACTTTAACAAGGAGTGCGTTATCGGCAAGGGGAGCGGAATATTTTTCCATTGCATGGGACCAAATTCATACACAGAAGGTTGTGTTGCAGTAAGCGAAGAAAATATGAAACGCATATTACAACTTGCAGATAAAAATGTGAGAATTTGCGTATATCCGAAATAAATCAAAAATTTAGAAGATAGTAAGAGAAGATTACAATGAAACAAATCAAGGGGATTAGCATTTTTGACATGCAAATTTTTGCGATGCTATCCATGGTTGTTGATCACGTTACATTTCCATTTTTTAGTAAAACTGCACCATTAGCGATAGCAGCCCGTTGTTTTGGACGTTTTGCCTTTCCTCTTTATGCCTTTATGCTTGCAGAAGGTTATAGGCATGTCAGAGATGACTCAGATCGTATAATAAAGCATGTTGGAATGTTGCTCATACTCACTGTAATATCAGAAATTCCTTTTGATCTTATGGAATTTTCACAAAAAGAATTATCTATTTGTCCATTATCCAAGGTAAACTGGGAGCAAAGTGTTATGTTGACACTGCTACTCGGATATGCATCACTAATTGCTATTGATAAATGCTGGAAAAAATATTCAACCTACGTTGTGTTTTTTGTTATCGTGGCGTGTTTAATAACCTATTGGTCACATAGCAACCACTGTCTTTCCGGTGTTTTGCTTATATGCAGTTTATATCTGTATCTTGAGCATGCGGAGAAAAAGAAATATTTGCGTAGAGTTGGTGAATTGCTTTTATTGTTTATTTTTTACATTCCAATTTACCACTGGGCAAAGATGCGTCTATGTGGTATGGAAAAATTTATCACAACATTTACAAGTATAATCTTTTTTCCTCGTTATATTACGCTTTTGTTTGTCCCTTTCTTGTTGGCTGCTTACAAGGGGCAACAGGGATACCATGCACCATGGTTTAAGAAGATGTATGTATTCTTCTACCCAGCCCACGCTTTGATTATTGGAATCCTTAGACACATACCAGGTATGTAAAAATTTTCAAAGGAGTATTATTATGTCGCGTTTGATTTCCTTTGTAGCACTTGTTTTTGTAGCGGTAACAATTATTGCAACAAACACAGCCTTTGCCAATGCAAAGTGGGGGTTGACCGGTAAATCAAAAGAGTTTTACGCATGCGAAATAGGAGATAACCTTTTTGCCTATATGCAGGGCAAATCATTTAAGGCGGATTGCCCTGTTCCACGTGCGGATTTGCGTTACCTACATGTTTTGCACATTGGTTTTGACGGCAAAATTCATGAAGGTGAGATTGTGTGCCACAAGGCGATTGCTTCTGACCTGCTTGAAATTTTCCGCGAACTTTATAAAGCAAAATATCAAATTGAGCGTATCACGCTTGTTGATGACTATGGAGCAGACGACGAAACATCAATGCGTGCAAATAATACTTCCTCATTTAATTTTCGTTTCATAAGTGGCACAAAGAGAATTTCAAAGCATGGCAAGGGACTTGCAATAGACATAAATCCGCTTCAAAATCCTTGTGTTTCAAAGAGAAACGGCGGACAGCTTCTGATTGAGCCGGAAACTGCAAAAGCTTATACAGATAGAACAAAAAACTTTTCACATAAAATTGACCACAATGATCTCTGCTTTAAAATTTTCAAAGCTCACGGATATGAATGGGGCGGTGATTGGAAGAGCTTAAAGGACTACCAACACTTTGAATTGCCCACAGAAGCTATTGAAAAATTACAGCTCAGATACTAGAACATTTATGAATTACAGAGCTATCCTGATTTGACTTATGAAGGGGATGTTAGCTGGTATGCCTAACTTAAGAGCAAGGGAATACAAGAGGTTTGAGGATATTAAATGTGTGAGAAAAGACGGTAGTGAATATTGGAGTGCCAGGGAGCTTGCTATTGTCTTGGATTATGCCCAGTGGCGAAATTTTCAAAAGGTAATTGATAGAGCCATGATTGCTTGTGCGAATAGTGGACACGAAGTAGAGTACGATTTTGCTGAGGTCAGCAAAATCGTAGAAGCTGGTGCAACAAGAAAATCTATTACGGACTATGCACTTTCGAGATATGCTTGTTATTTGATAGTTCAGAACGGTGATCCAAGGAAAGAAGTTATTGCACTAGGTCAAACATATTTTGCAATACAAACATATCGTCAAGAGATAGCGGATCATTTTAATCAGCTTGACGAAGATAAAAGAAGATTGGTTGTTCGTGGGGATATTAAACAATGGAATCAACTCTTGGTAGAAACGGCTCACGATGCTGGAGTAATAACGAATGAAGAATTTGCAATTTTCCAAAATGCAGGTTATATGGGATTGTATGGTGGCTTAGACGTAGAAGACATTCATGAAAGAAAAGGCTTGACTGCAAGACAAAAGATATTAGATTACATGGGAAGTACGGAACTTATTGCAAATTTATTTAGAATTTCACAAACTGAAGAGAAGCTTAGAAAAGATCACGTAAAAGATGCGGGAATTGCTACAAAAGTTCATTATGCCGTAGGCAGCGAAGTAAGAAGTGCCATAGAAAAAATAGGTGGAACAATGCCAGAAGATTTACCAGTTCCACAAAAGAGTATTCAACAGATAGAAAAAGAACAAATGCAACGCTTGAAAAATAAAGCAAAAAAAGGTAAGCTTATGTTAGATGAATGACAATATTCAATATGTAAAATTTTGCTGATTTAAGCGTAAAAATTCATTATTGAGGTAATAGAGCAATGTATAAAGATGCGTTAAAAATTATGAGAGAGCGTGGCTTTGTTGAATGGTCAAGCCATGATGAAGAACTTTCAAAACATTTTGAAGAAAAAATGGTGACTGGTTACGTTGGTTTTGACCCTACGGCAGACAGCTTGCACGTGGGAAACCTCGTCGCTATCATGGGGCTTGCGTGGCTTCAACGCCTTGGGCATAGACCCGTTGCCCTTTGTGGTGGTGGCACCGGACGTATTGGCGACCCATCGGGGAAAACGGCGGAGCGCCAACTTTTGCCAGAGGAAACAATTGAGCATAATGTCTCCTGTATAAAGTCACAGCTTGAGCATTTTCTTGATTTTAACTGTGGTGAAAATTCCGCAATTCTCAAAAATAACAATGAATGGCTGTCTCGCTTAAACTACATTGAATTTTTGCGTGATATTGGCAAATTCTTCTCTGTAAGTTTCCTTGTAAACAGAGAATATGTTCGTAGTCGCGTTACAGACCCAGACAAATCCATTACATACACAGAGCTTTCATACATTTTGCTCCAAGCATACGACTTTAACCAACTCTACAATGACCACGGTGTCACATTGCAAATGGGTGGCAATGACCAGCAGGTGAATATAATTGCTGGTATCGACCTTGCGAGAAAAAAATCCGGTGGCTCTTGTTACGGCATGACCTTCCCACTCCTTTTGAACTCACAGGGGCAAAAATTTGGCAAGTCTGAAGGTGGAGCAGTTTACCTCTCTGCAAAACGCACAAGCGTTTACAAGTTCTACCAATTCTGGATAAACGTTGATGACAATGACCTTGAAAAACTATACAAGCTCTTCACATTCCGTGAAATTGACGAGATAAAGGAGCTTTTAGCCCGTCATGCGGAAGCGCCGCACAAGAGAATGGCACAAAAGGAGCTTGCATGGGAGATGACCTGCCGTGTGCATGGAGAAGAAGCCGCAGGGAGAGTCCGTAATGCTTCTGCCGTTCTTTTTGGAGAGACACGCATTACAGAAGCACCGCTTGAAGTGCTGGACACCTTGGCAGCGGAAATTCCAACTGTGGAAGTAAATCTAACAGAAGCGAATGGTGTGCTAGATTTGCTTGTGGCAAGTGGCGCTGCCGATTCACGAGGCACGGCAAAAAAGAAAATTAAAGAAGGCGGTGCCTACTTGAACGGTGCAAAGATTACAGACCAGAGCAAGACTGTAACGGACGGCGATTTGCTCTGTGGTAAATATTTGCAGATGAACATAGGCAAAAAAGATTTCCGCCTTGTTAAGGTTATCAAACAATAGAAATAATAATTTGCCATAGGTGTTTGGCGTAGCCAACTACTTAGTTTGCCCAGAATGGTTAGTAACTTGGTGGTGCAAGTCCACTACAGGCTTGGC
>CALELF010000016.1 GCA_937902895.1 uncultured Synergistaceae bacterium
CACCCGCATAGCGGGTGGTTTTTTGTTTCGCCAAAAGGCGAAACAGGCTAAAGCCCATAAAACAAAAAAAGATAGTCGCAAAAATTTTGCGACTATCTTTTTGTTTTGCTTAACATTAGTCAAATTAGAAATTAAGGATTGTGCGAAAACAGAAACAGAAAGGAGTATAACAATTACAGCCCCTTATTCCTTCTCAGGATTTTCCTTCTCAAGTTCCTTTGCGGTTTCTGCCGGGGCTTCCTTTTTTTCCTCCTTCTCGGAACTAAAAATTGAAGAAAGCAAATCTTCAAACTCTCCATAAAGATTAAGGTGAATTCTAGCTGCATCAACCTTGTAAGCATTAGCATCTTTTATAAGTGGAACTCCAAGCCAAACAGTTCCAGATAATTTGCCATCCTTATTATACCAACGAAGTCCCAAACCAGTACTAGCAAGCTGAGTGTCATCATAAGAATCTGGTCCATAAACTCTACCATAATCAAGGAAGAAAATCGGTGTAAGATTTCTATAGTTCCGAAAAGGCATTGCATATTCAAGATTCACACTAAAACCATGTTCGCCGCCAAGAATACTCTCTTTATAACCACGAACGGACCCCACACCACCTAGATAAAAGTAATCAGAAGTATTTACATCATACATGTGCTCACCAGTGAGATTAGGAACATATTGAGCATTAATTTTAGCAGTAAATGAATTCCCATTCATAAATGCTTGCTGACGGACAAAATTAAAGTTCCACAGCCAATAGTCTGTCGTATAATATTTGGTAATTGAATGAGCTTTTGTTGCAGAATAACGGTGATACCATACCACACCACGACCAAAGTGAGTAAAGGCAAGCCCTCCAGAATATTTAGTCGTAGTATCATCCTTCCAATAGCGCATTTCCTCCTCTTCTGCCAGTCGAAATCTTGAATCAGAATATTGTTTGGACCAAGAAAAATCACCAACTATACGAAGCTTTGGCGTAACACAAAATGGCTGACTCAATCCTAAACTATAGGACACAGAATCACCATGGGGATCGTATTTCTGCAATCCAGGATCAAATCCGCCCATATCCATGGCGTTACCAAAAACACTTGCTGAAATCTTTGTCCCAACCTTTGTGATAGGGAAGGAGTATGATACACCACCACTATTAGAAGTGCCACAGGTGTTGAAGTCTGAAGTCCTCATATAGGTCAGAGACAATGTGTCGCGTATGCCAAGCAAACTATACATCGTCCAACCAAGACCATAACGGAAAATACCTGTTGAATCAGATCCAGTATTATCGGCTGTGAAATATACAGTATGGCGAGCTGGTTCGTCAAGTGTGAGGATGTAGTCTGTTGTCCCCTGTTCTTCACCAGCAGCAAGTTTTACGGATACCTGTGCATCATTTGTAGCATTAAAAAGAGAAATTCTACGATTTAAATCTTTAAGGTTGTTTACTGTGCCATGCTTGAGACCTGTGCGCGAAATAACATAGCTTTTCCTTGTAAAACGAACATTATCTAAAACAATTTTACCTGTTTTACCTTCAACAAGGGTCACCTTAGCAATACCATCCTTGATGGTTTGCTCTGGCAAAAACGCACGACAGACGGTATAACCTTTTTTGCGATATACTTCGTTTACCTCATTTACCATCTGGTAAAGCTGATCTAATGTTACCTCTTTACCAATATATTCAGCCGCAACCTTATCTAGCTCGTCCTTCTTTAGAACAGTACTCTCTGTAAACTGAACTTCTTTGATGTTAAATTTTAAATCAGTTCCCTTAGCTTTACTTGCTTTATCCACATCTTCATCGTCGACAGCTTTTTTGTCATATTCTTGCAAGTCTTTTTGTAAATTTTCCTCTAACAACTGCTGTTGCTTAAGATCCTTCATTCTGTTCAACTGCTGCAAAGGATCAGTATCAAGAGGAATATAGGGGACATCAGCCAATGCAGGGATAAAAGTCTGTGTCAAAAAGAATATAGTTAAAAGAGTATACACTAATACATTTTTTGAGTAATTTTTGAAATTTTTCATAATCTACCTCACGGTAACTTTAATGTGATATTATTACAAGATAGCAGCTTTGTTAGTTTACACAATTTGCTACTAAACGTCAAGTATTTTTAATAATATAAATTTAAAAAATTGTATAACATCAATTTGACTGCTCAAAGCAAGAAGTGTAGTAACAAATTCTTCACTAAATTCTCCCTGCGGAAGAACATTAAAACCATCTTTTGACAATGATTCTATGCCTGTTGCATATAAAAAGGAAGCTTTTAACCCTTTTTCACAAGTGCTTGCAGCAATTATCTTCGGCTTTTTACAATTCGGAACATTTGCAAACTGCTGTTTTAGTCTCTCTTTAAAATAACTAGGGACATTGCCTGAGCCAAAACCAAAAATCAGCAAATATTTTTTATTGTTCATAACATTGTTGAAATATGGCATAGAAATTGGGTTTAACCTAATTATTTCCACTTCGTCAAGATTAGCTTTGGACAAATCAACATCACCACTGTAAAAATCTAGACTGACTTCATCAGCACAACTTCTCGTATCACAAAACGCTTTTAGTCCACTTGCGTTTTGCTTATGGCAGAATGGTGCGGGAATAATATCTCTGGCAAATGCGATATAAACACCATTTTGCGTAGTATCATTTTCTGCTAAAAATTCTGCAGCAAGGCGAATATTGTCAAATCCATCAAAATCGTCATCCTCCAGAGTCCTTTGACTTCCTGTAAGGACAACCGTGCAGGAGCTAACAGCAAGAGACAAAGCACTGGCAGTATAACACATTGTATCCGTGCCATGCAAGATTAAAAACTTGCTAACACCCTTGCTTTGCAACACGCATATTTGTTCTTTTATTTTTTGCCATTCATTTGGTGAGATATCAGAGCTATCATAAAGTTTTGGGGCTAGAGGATAAAAAATTTGACTAGTAAGACCGTGCAAAGAGAAAATGTCTTTTGCCTTTGCTTCAATTTGCGTCGCCTTTGCCATATTAGGGGCTAGAGAGTTCTCTCCTGCGCTTGATATTGTGCCACCTGTTTGAATTATTGCCACATCAAAATTTATCATTTTAATTATTTTCCTTAACAATAAAGGCTGGCGTATGCCAGCCTAATTTTTATGCAATTTTTTTATTGCATTTCCTCTAAAAATTCTTTAAGACGCTTCATGCACTCAACCACAGTGTCCATTGAAGAGGCATATGAGAAACGCACATAACCTGGGGCATCAAATGCAGTGCCAGGCACAGCCGCAATATATTTTTTCTCCAAAAGCTGTGTAGCAAAAATCATATCATCGCTAATAGGACAATTTCTGATATCTACCAAAACATAGAATGCACCTTCTGGCTCACGAACCTGAATGTATGGCATTTCCGCAAGCAAATTAAGGATTTTTGTGCGACGCTTTGAGAATTCTGAAAGCATATATGCGACATCATCATCACCATTTTCTATGGCACCAAGTGCTGCCCACTGAGCAATACTACTCGCATTCGACGTAATATGAGAAGCAAATTTATTTATCATCTTTATTGCATCTTCTGGACCAACGGCATAACCAATACGCCAACCTGTCATGGCATAACTCTTACTTGCTCCGTTAATCATTATCACCTGGTCATATAAATCTGGTGCAACTTGCAATAACGTTAAGAAATTGTGTGGTTCATAGACCAACCTTTCATAGATATCATCACTGATAACCCAAAGATCGTGCTCACGAACAATTTCTGCAATCATGAGGAGCGTATCACGTGGATAAACTGCACCGGTTGGGTTTTGTGGTGAGTTAATAAGAATCCCCTTTGTGTTTGGAGTAATAACTGCTTCTATTGCCTCTCTTGTCGGCAAAAAGTTTGTTGCAAGTGTGTCAATTAAAACAGGCTTGCCACCAAAAGACTTGATAATTTCCTTGTAGCTAACCCAAGCAGGAGTAAAGACAATCACTTCATCCCCAGGATTTACAAGTGCACCAAATGATTCATATAGAGCAGCCTTTGCTCCAGTTGATACAAAAACTTGAGCTGATGTATAAGAAAGACCAAACCTCTTATCATAATATGCAGAAACTGCGTCGCGCAATTCCTTTATACCATTATTCAAGGTGTAATGGCTTTCTCCACGCTTTATCGCTTCAATTCCAGCTTTGTTTGCACAATCTGGGGAAGTGAAATCTGGCTCACCAACTGACATTGAAAGCACAGGAAGCCCTTGAGCCTTTAACGCCTTAGCTTTTGCTCCAACTGCTATTGTTGCAGATGGATTGATATTCAAAATTCTATCTGAAAATTTCATCCACATACCTCCTATGAAATTCTCTTTTGCTTTTTCGAAGTATTGTCCTCAAATGACGAGTAGAGATTATAGTGCAAAACTTAAAAAAAATAAAGACCTAATCATAAAAACTAGAGACGAACATAAATCGCACTAGAATAAATCCAATATTTGTGTTAGAAAATCTATAATCAGTGACAAGCCCACACTCATTGCAAACAAAATTGCCACAATCCAAAGCGGAATGCTGATAGCCTTAACACGTCCCGTAAACACCTTCAGCAAAACATAAGAGAATATACCAAACATAATTCCGTTAGGAATATTTGAAGTGCAAACCATAATGATGATGGTCAAAAATGCCGGAATTCCCTCTGTCAAATCTTCGGAAAAATCTATGTCCTTTATAGGAGTAATCATAAGAACGCCTACAATGATGAGTGCTGAGGCAGTAGCTGCTGATGGAATTGTAGCGAAGACTGGTGCAAGAAATAACGATAAGAGAAACAGTCCTGCTGTCACGAGGGAAGTCAGTCCAGTTCTTCCACCTGCCATAATACCAGCAGAGGATTCAACAAAGGTTGTTACTGTGGAACAACCTAATATAGAGCCAACTGTTGTTCCCACCGCATCACTGAACAACGCCTGTCCGCAGTTTGGTATGGTGCCATCTTCACGTATAAACCTTGACGACTCCGCACAACCGATTAGTGTGCCCACAGTGTTGAACATGTCATCAAAAAGAAACGTAAATACAATAATAGCAAAGTTTAATATTGACGTGGTTGAGGCAAAAATTTCATCAAATGCAAAATCAAAAAAATATGGCTTTGCTGGTAGCAAAATATTGTTAGAAAAATGAGTAACCCCTAGTGGAATTCCAATTATAGTTGCCACCAACATTCCAATCAAAAGTGCTCCCTTTACATTTCTCCTCAATAGTATTCCGCTGACTAGCACGCCAATCAAAGCAACAAGAGGAGAACCCGTTAGCCAATCTTTAGCAAGTGCCACATAATTGACTTCATCTGCAACGACAATTCCCGCATTTTTAAGTCCAATAAAAGCAACGAACATGCCAATTCCTACGCCGATTGCTTTTTTAAGAGTATTTGGAATACTATCTACAATTGCTTCACGAATTTTCAGAACAGAAAGAATAAGAAAAATAATTCCTTCCACAAAAACAGCAGTAAGAGCAAAACGCCAAGAATAACCCATTCCCTGACAAACTGTATAGGTAAAAAATGCCCCCAGCCCAACTCCTGGTCCAAGGGCAAAAGGAAGTTTTGCATAGAATCCCATTACAATGCAGGCAATAGCCGAAGAAATAGCGACAGCCGAAAAGACACGCCCCCATTCCATACCAGCCTCTGCAAGAAGTGAAGGATTAAGTGATAGAATATATGCCATCGTCACGAAAGTTGTAATTCCTGCAATAATCTCTGTCTTAACAGTGGTACCATTTTCTTTTAGCTTAAATAACTTTTCTAACATAATATAATCTCCTCTTTTTTGAAAGTTTGTCAAAATTATGTCTTTTACACATTAGATAGCTTATGCCTTAACTTTGTAAAGCATTTAGCACCGCTTTATGTGGCAAATTTCCATTGCCCGCAACGCCCTTTCGTGGCTTTCTGGGGTAACTCCTGCCACGCAAGCTTCATTGACAAAAATTGGTGTGTTTGGCATAAAGGCTTTTGCTATCAATGCCTGTGTCATGACGCAAATATCTGTGCAAAGACCAAGCAACTCAATGCTCTCAATTTTTTCTTTCTTGTCCAACTCCTGCAATTTTTCGCCAAGCTTTGGGCTACCAAAACCATCCTTTTCAAGAGGCGGTTCATTTGCATGAGCTAAAAGCTCTGGCAAAATTTGCCAACCCTTTGTCCCCTTAATGCAATGTGGGACTGGTAAATTTTTACCCTCTTCTGTTTCAAGGTAATTTGCACCGTGCGTGTCCTGTGTGAAAATTTTATAACCATCAAAATTTTTCACACGCTCCAACACACGGGGAACAATTGCGACGGCTTCCTTTGTCCCGAGTGCACCATCGACAAAATCATGTTGCATGTCAACAACAATTAAAACCTTCATCACTATCACCTCAATAAATGAGAAATATGTATCGTGAACCTGTTTCCATATGAAATTATATTTGTTTTTATGCACATGTCAAATTTTGTTTTTTTATGATAGAATTACGGCAAATTTTTGTTAGGTGTTTGGTGGTGATCTTATGGAGCAAATTTTGAATGAAAATAACAAAATATTAAGATGCCCTACATTTGTTGATGTCCATGTTCATCTTCGTGAACCTGGTTTTTGCTACAAAGAAACAATAGCAACGGGAACAGCCGCAGCAAAAGCAGGCGGATACGGAATGGTTTTTGCCATGCCAAATCTTGATCCTGTACCAGATTCCTTGGCTAATTTGCAAGCTGAGTTGGACATAATAAAACGTGATGCTGTAATTCCCGTCCTGCCATACGGAGCAATAACCGTTGGACAAAAGGGAGAAAAAGTTGCAGACCTTGAAGATATGGCCCCTTTTGTTTGTGCATTCAGCGACGATGGTCATGGTGTGCAAGATGACAATATTATGAGAGAAGCAATGAAAAGAGCAAAAACTCTCAACCGTGTTATCGTTGCACATTGTGAGGTAAATTCACTTCTCAATGGTGGTTATATACACGACGGAGAATATGCAAAACGTCATAATCATCGTGGAATTTGCTCCGAAAGCGAATGGAAACAAGTTGAACGTGACATCGCTCTCGTAGAAGAAACTGGCTGTTCTTACCATGTTTGTCATGTTTCAACAAAAGAAACTGTCGAGCTTGTTCGCCAGGCAAAAAAACGTGGACTTGATGTAACTTGCGAGACGACGCCACACTACCTTTTGCTTACAGAAGACGATTTAGAGGAAGATGGGCGTTTTAAGATGAATCCACCTGTTCGCACAAAGGAAGATAGACAAGCACTTATAGAAGGTATAATTGATGGAACAATAGATATGATAGCAACAGACCACGCACCTCACAGCGCAGAAGAAAAATCACGCGGACTTGAAAAAAGCCCAATGGGAATTGTTGGGCTAGAAACCGCCTTTCCGTTGCTATATACATATTTAGTCCGTCGTGGTGTGATAACCTTAAATAAACTTTTTTGGCTTATGGCTTGGTCGCCACGCAAAAGATTCGGCTTGCCACAATGTGATGAAACAAAAGATTTTTGCCTTTGGGATATTTCAACACCGTATAAGATTAACCCCAAAAACTTCAAATCAAAGGGGCACTCCACTCCGTTTGAAGGTTGGGATGTGTATGGAAAGATAGAGGAGAAATAACGTGTTAAATTTAGAACAGTTAGGGCAAAATGCAGTCAAAGCAAAAATAAAACTGGCAACCCTTACCACAGAGGAAAAGAACAAAGCTCTCTGCCACATTGCGGAGTCACTTGAAAAAAATTCTGCTTCCATTATTGAAGCAAACAAGATGGATTGCAAAAATGGAAAAGAAAAAGGAATGTCTGCCGCATTTTTAGACAGACTTTCCTTGAATGAAGACCGTATCCATTCTTTCGCAGAAGGTATGAGAGCAGTTGCCACCTTGCCAGATCCAGTGGGGAGAATTTTGGAAGAGATAACACGCCCGAATGGACTATTCCTGCAAAAGATTGCTGTGCCAATCGGTGTTATTGGCATTATTTTTGAGGCAAGACCTAATGTTACGGCAGACGCTTTTGCTCTGTGTTTCAAGAGCGGAAATGCTGTTATCCTTCGTGGCGGAAGTGACGCAATAAACTCAAATACTGCAATCTGCAATGTTATGCGTAATGCACTAAGTGAATTGTCTCTTCCTGCTGACGCTGTTCAGCTCGTTGAGGATACATCACACGAAAGTGCAAAGGAACTTATGAGACTCAAAAAATATGTAGACCTCATAATTCCACGTGGAGGCAAACGTCTTATTCAAAGCGTGGTTGAAAATGCAACCGTTCCCGTGATAGAAACAGGAGCTGGCACATGCCACATCTATGTTGATAAAGATGCCAATCTTGACATGGCAACGGACATTGTTTTCTGGGCAAAGACGAGTCGCCCTTCCGTTTGCAATGCAGCTGAATGTTTGTTAGTGCATAAAGACATCGCACAAATTGCTCTGCCAAAATTTGCAGCTAAATTACAAGAAAAGAGTGTGGAGTTGCGTTGTGATGAAGCATCATACAAAATCTTATCGTCACAAAATTCACAAGTGAATTTGACACGTGCAACAGACGACGACTGGGGCAAGGAATACAACGATTATATTTTAGCCGTCAAGATAGTCCACACAATGGACGAAGCAATAGACCATATTAGAGATTTCGGCACAGGGCACAGCGAATGTATTGTGACGGACAATAAGGCAACAGCAGAAGAATTTTTAACGCAGGTGGATGCTGCTGCTGTTTATCATAATGCGTCAACTCGCTTCACTGACGGCGGTGAATTTGGAATGGGTGCAGAAATTGGCATTTCAACACAAAAATTACATGCGCGAGGACCTCTTGGACTTCGTGAATTAACAAGCATGAAATATAAAGTTTATGGGAAGGGACAATTACGATGATTTATGGCTTTATTGGTCTTGGCAACATGGCTAGTGCCATTGTCCAAGGCATGACAAAAAGTGAACATTTCAAAAACGCAACACTCGTTGGTTTTGATGCAGACACTGCAAAGATGCAAATGCTCGCCGAACAAACAGGGCTAAAGCCATTAGCCTCGGCAGTGGAAGTTGCAAAAGTAGCCGATGTTGTTGTTCTTGCGGTCAAGCCCCAAATTTTGTCAAATGTCTTGGATGAAGAGTTAAAAAACTCCTTGCAGGGTGGCGAAAAACTAATAGTGTCTATCGCTGCCGGCAAAAAAATTGCATGGTATGAAGAAATTCTTGGCAAAAATATTGCGCTCGTGCGTGTCATGCCAAACCTTGCAGCAAAGGTGGGTGCTGCTTGCACAGCCCTTTGCAAAAATGAAAAGGCAAGCAAGTTGCAACTTGAAATTGCACAAGAGATTTTTGCAAGCGTTGGGACAACACATGTAATAGATGAAAAACTTTTCTCTGCCTTTACTGCCCTCAGTGGTTCGTCCGGAGCCATTACCTTGATGTATATAAATGCAATGGCGACAATAGGGGTCAATGCAGGCTTTACCAAAGACACAGCTTTGCTGATAGCAAATGAAGCTGTGATGGGGTCAAGCAAACTTTTGTCAGAGACTGGCAACCGCCTAATGGAGCTACAGGATGCTATCTGTTCCCCGGCTGGCACAACTATTGCAGGGGTAATGGCTGCAAAAAAATTGGGGCTTGAATCTATAATTCTGCAATCTATACAGGCTATTATTGATAAAGATATTGCAATGGCAAAATAGTTACTTTGACCAGTAAAGTAGTTTTCAAAAAACCAAGAGTTTTATCCTTTAAGCTCTTGGTTTTTATTTTGAGTATTTATATCTTTGTGGTAAAATACCAAGCAATTTGATTTTATCGATTGGAGTGACTGTTATTATGTCAAACAAAATTAACGTAGGAAAGGCCTATTTATTTCCTATTATTCTTTTTGTATCAATTGCACTTGGATCGCTCTTTGGTGCAAAATTTGGAGAAACTGCATTAAAGTTGCAACCAGTTGCAGACCTCTTTATCAATGCACTTTTCATGCTCGTTGTTCCGCTTGTCTTCACTACAATTTGTTCAACTATTGCAACAATGTCATCAATGGAAAGACTTGGACGAGTGATGAAGTGGATGCTTTTTGTTTTCTTTGTAACCGGAGCAATTGCATCGGTCGTGGCTTTTATAGTTTTCAACTATTTTCCTCCTGTAGCAAATTTTTCTTTAATTGAAAACACTGCTACTGGAACGGCTGCTGCAACAGCATTAAGGCAGTCAAGCGTAATGAAACAGCTTGTCGGTGCTTTTACAGTTGATGACTTTGCGCTGCTTTTAAGCAGAAAATCTATGCTACAGTTGATTGTCTTTACAATATTCTTTGGGTTTTCTCTACAAAGTCTTGGTGAGCGTGGCAGAGCCGTTGGACGCAACATTGCAACTATTGCTGAAGCAATGGTGCACATGGTTCAACTTGTCATGTATCTTGCACCTCTGGGACTTTTTGCATATTTTGCAATTCTTGTTGGACACCATGGTCCACAGCTTTTAGGAGTTTACTTCAAGGCAATTGCAATTTTTTATATAACTGCCATTGCATATTTCTTTATCGCATTCACAATCTACGTTGCTTGGGCAACTAGAGGAAAAGGAATAAAAACTTTCTGGTCAAGCATAGTTCCTCCTGCGCTTATGTCACTTGGAAGTGGCAGCTCAACTGCTACAATTCCACTGAACATGCAGGTAGCAACAGACCTTGGCGTGCCACATGATGTTGCAGGGCTTGTCTTGCCAATCGGAGCGACTGCTCACATGGAAGGATCATGCCTTTCTGGAATTTTAAAAATCGCTTTCCTCTATGGAATGTTCAATATGCCATTCGCAGGAGCAAAAACCTTAGCACTCGCTATTCTTATTTCTGTGCTTTCTGGCATCGTGCATTCCGGTGTGACAGGCGGTGGGCTTATTGGAGAAGCTCTTATAATTTCTCTATATGGCTTCCCACCAGAAGCATTCCCAATTGCAGTTACCCTTGCATTTCTTGTTGACCCAGTTGCCACTATGGTTAATTCCGTCGGAGACACAGTCAGCTCTATGATTATAACAAGAATATTAGAGGGCAAGGACTGGTTTGAAAGGGCAAGAAAGGCAAAGGAACAAAATTGACACTTGTTTTTGACATTGGAAACACATCTGTTGTAGCAGCAATTTATGATGGAGATACCATACTCCATGTTTGGCGGTTTCCTTCTAAGAAACCAACCGCTACAGAGTTTTCAAAGGCTATTTCCCTTGAATTGCGTAAAGCAAACATTGACACCAAAAACGTAAAAGACGCTGCATACGCTAGCGTTGTTCCACTTGCAAACCAAATCCTTGAAGAATCTGTGCAAAATGTTTTTGGCTTCAAACCTTTTTCTGTAACGGCTAGAAGTGCAAATCTGCCATTCAAAGAGCTTCCAAGTGCATTAGGAGCTGACAGAGTTGCAGATATCGTCATGGCATACAAAAGATATGGTGCTCCTTGTATAGTTGTAGATACAGGCACGGCCATCACCCTTGACGTTATATCACAAGAGCCCGCATATTTAGGCGGTGCAATAACACTTGGTGTTAAGTCTATGTTTGAATTGCTCGGCAATAACACTGCACTGCTCCCCAGTAACCTTATTGCTAGCACACCAAGCAAGGCTATTGGCACAACAACAGAAACACAAATGCAGAGTGGCATAGTTTACGGCACGGCAGCTATGGTTGACGGGCTGATAAAACGCACATGGAAAGAGTTGGGAAAAGAATGTCGCGTTATTGCTACGGGCGGTGATGCCAAGCTTATCTCCCAATTTTCAAACAGGATAAACGTACTAGATGAGTTTTTGACACTTGACGGTATAAAATATATTTACGAGTTAAATAAATGATGTAAAAGAAAAACTCAGAGTTTCTTTTTAGAAGCTCTGAGTTTTTCTATAAGACCTAATATATTTACAGTATTTGTTCAAATGTTGTTTTAAGCGGTTTAAACCCTATTTTTTCAATAATTTTTGTCATACTTGGATTTAATGCCCACACATTACATGTAATGCTGTCACATTTATTGTCTTTTGCAACATCAAAAACATATTTGAATAAGGCTCGTGCAATTCCCTGACGACGATATCTATCATCTACACATATGTCATCCATATAGAGATTTCTTTTTTGCCGTATGTGATTGTTTTTTTCTCTTGCCCCAGTAGTTTCAAATATACAAATAATGTAGGCAACTACTGTTCCATCTTCAATTTGATATACATATATCGGGTTTGTAGCAGTTTCAGAAAAACCAGCCTTTTTCCTTTCCTCATCACCATTGATACCATCTTGAATCAATTTTTTCAATTCCTCATCGTTATATTTTTTCTGTCCTGCAATAAAATAATCTGGTCTGCTGTCAGAATGAACCTTATGAACCTTGTATAACAAACTATTAATAGCCTCAAAATCTTTTGGCTCTGCTTTTCGTATCATTACAACTACTCCTTTTATGACGTTTATTTTTCCTTTGCTATCATCTTTTGTAGTAAAAATTATATTTTTGAGTTTCCTAATTGTCAAGATTTTTACGAAATACGTGCCTTTTGTGACGGAGAGAAATATTCTGTTAATTCTAAAAGATAAAAGTGTATAATATTGCAAAAATATCTTTTAATCATGGAAATCAATTTTTAAGAATTTCGCCTTAAGTACCGAGCCTTCGTCTTGGTTAACCTAAGCAGAATGGAGAGCAAAGCTCTCCATTCTTAACATGAAGAAAAAAATATTATACCTACTTAACCCATTATTTCAAGTGATAACCATGCTTTTCTATTATTTCAGTGACGACTATTTACTAGTCACCCTAACAAAGAAAGGACAGACTTTTATGGTCTGTCCTTTCTTTGTTTATTTTTGTAGCTTCGTTAAATTTGTGTCCTTGCGTTTATTCCTTCGTTTTCTTTTTTGGGGTGGCGTTTGTTGGTTTTTTGTTTGATTTTAGTGTTTTGCCGTTTAGCTTTGCAGTCCGTTTCATCAGTTCCAGAATGAGTTTTTTGTTATCAGCGTTTTCCCTTCTAATCTCTGCATTTTCCTTTTCAATAGCACTGTATTTTTGCTTAATTTCGTTATTCTCTCGTTCAAGTTTTGCCACTTGCTGTTGAAAATGGCTTTCATAGGCTTGTTGCTGTTGGGTAAGCATTTCCTGCATCTGCTCTTTTTCCAAGGTTGCGTTTTTGGT
>CALELF010000017.1 GCA_937902895.1 uncultured Synergistaceae bacterium
CTCTCAATTAAAATTTACCCTTTTCCTCAAATCCCCTAAAAAAACGTGAAGAACCGGTTTTTTGTTTCGCCAAAAGGCGAAACAGGCTAAAGCCCATAAAACAAAAAAGCGAGTGAAGCAGAATTTTATCTGTTTCACTCGCTTTTTACTTTCTTTTGTTACTTTATTCTTTTACTGTAACCTTCATCTCTTTTGCAAGTTCTTGCAAAATTTCCTTTTCCTTTTTTGTTGGGTTCTTTGGCACAGTGACCTTTACCAAAATATTGAGGTCACCCTTCATTCCACGGTAACGAAGACGTGGCATACCACGCCCACGAATGCGAAGTTTGCTTCCTGCCTGAGTTCCTGCAGGAATATTCAGTTTTTCCTCACCGTCAAATGTTTCCACAGAAACTGTACAACCGAGGACAGCTTGGGGATAGGTAATTTCTATTGACGTGGCAAGATCGTCACCCATTCTTGTAAGGCGACTGTCATCCGCAACTTCTATCAATATAAAGAGATCACCAGATGGTCCGCCATTCGTTCCTGCATTGCCATGCCTTGCAACACGAAGGCGCAATCCAGTATCAACTCCAGCAGGAATTGTAACTTCTACTGGATGACGACGGCGAATGTGTCCACTACCATGACACTCCTTGCAGGGGGTTTCAATGCTTTTACCCTTACCATGGCATGTTGGGCAGACATGTTGCTGTCTCATCTGTCCAAATGGCGTATTCGCCACCTGTGTAACAACGCCACTGCCGTTACAGGTAGCACACGTCTTAACATTTGTTCCAGGCTCAGCACCACTTCCATGACAGTGGTCACAGGTTTCAACACGTGTAACTTCCACTGTGCGTTTTGTTCCACGGTAGGCATCTTCCAAAGAAATTCTCATTCCATATTCCAGGTCCTCGCCTTTTGTAGGAGCGTTTGGATTGCTTCTGCGACTTCTGCCACCCATACCAAAAAGGTTGCCAAAGATGTCACCAAGGTCTTCTCCAAAGTCAAACCCACCAAAACCACCACCACCAAATCCTCCGGCACCCATGTCGCCAACGGTGCCAAACTGGTCGTATTGTGCTTTTTTTTCGGGATCAGACAAAACCTCGTTAGCTTCGTTTATTTCCTTATATTTCGCCTCAGCCTCTTTGTCGCCAGGGTGTAAGTCAGGGTGATATTTGCGAGTAAGAGCACGATAAGCTTTTTTTATTTCTTCTGGCGTGGCATTCCTGCCTACACCTAGAATTTCATAATAATCTTTTTGTGCCATTGTTTCCAGTTTTCCTTTTGTGCTAACTACATAAGTTACAATAATAAGAATAGATAGTGGGCTCTAATTTTTATTAGAGCCCAAAATACATTTTGCCAATTTTTTAATCAACTATTTGTCTGTAAATTCTGCATCAACTGTGTCGCCAGATGTATCGGTGTTTGTCTGTCCTGCATCTGCTCCGGCACTTGCGTTTGCTTGATTTGCAGCAGCGTCAGCCTGAGCCTTTGCCTGTGCAAACTTCTGCATTTCGGTCATAAGAGCCTGTGAAGCGTTTTTGATGTCCTGTGCATTTTCACCCTTCATCTTTTCTTTCAATGCCTCAACAAGTTCCTTTGCCTTTGCATTGTCCATGTTTTGCACTTCAGAGATAAGTTTTTCTGACTGATACACAACAGACTCAGCTTCGTTCTTTGCGTCCACGAGCTCACGACGTGCCTTGTCTGCACTTTCGTTCATCTCTGCATCACGCTTCATCTTTTCAATTTCCTCGTCAGTAAGACGTGAAGATTGAATTGTGATGTTCTGTGCCTTGCCTGTATTTTTGTCCTTTGCAGAAACATTAACTATGCCGTTTCTGTCTATGTCAAATGTAACCTCTATTTGTGGGATCCCACGTGGGGCTGGCGCAATACCATCCAAGGTAAAACGTCCAAGTGTAACATTGTCTGCTGCCATTGCACGCTCACCTTGTAAGACATGAATTTCAACTCCTGGCTGATTATCAGCAGCAGTTGTAAAGACCTGAGTCTTGTTTGTCGGGATTGCTGTGTTTTTCTCAATTATCTTTGTAAAGACACCGCCGAGTGTCTCAAGACCAAGGCTGAGTGGTGTAACGTCAACAAGGACTATGTCGCTTCCTGCATCGCCTGCAAGAATTGCTCCTTGATATGCAGCACCCATCGCGACACATTCGTCGGGGTTGATGCCCTTTGAAGGCTCTTTACCCATCAGGTCGCTAACAAGCTTCTGCACCATTGGCATACGTGTTGAGCCACCAACAAGCAATATCTTGCTGACTTCGGAAGCAGAAAGCCCCGCATCTTCCAAAGCCGTAAGAACAGGTTTTCTCGTTCTCTCTAAAAGGTCATGCGTAAGGTCCTCAAACTTTGCACGGCTGAGCTTTAACTCAAGATGCTTTGGACCACTTGCATCTGCCGTGATGAATGGAAGTGAAATTGCAGTCTCTGTGACACCGGAAAGCTCAATCTTTGCTTTTTCTGCGGCTTCACGGAGTCTCTGGCTCGCCATTTTGTCACGGAGCAAATCAATTCCATCACTCTTTTTGAATTCAGCTGCCATCCACTGAACGATTGCATTGTCCCAGTCGTCTCCACCGAGGTTATTATCACCAGATGTAGAAAGGACTTCAAAAACGCCGTCACCAACATCAAGAAGAGAAACGTCAAATGTTCCTCCGCCAAGGTCATAGACCATAATTTTTTGGTCGTTTGCTCCACTTGCCATACCATAAGCAAGGCATGCAGCTGTTGGCTCGTTAATAATACGTTCAACTGTAAGTCCAGCAATTGTACCAGCGTCCTTTGTTGCCTGACGCTGCGCATCTGTAAAGTATGCAGGGCAGGTGATAACTGCCTTTGTTACTGGCTCACCAAGATAATCTTCTGCATCCTTTTTGAGTTTTTTCAAAATCATTGCAGAAATCTGCTGAGGTGTGTAGTCCTTACCATCAATAGATACTTTTTTGTCACTACCCATAGCACGCTTGATAGAAATAATCGTCCTATCTGGGTTCACTATTGCCTGACGTTTTGCCAGGGTTCCTACTAAAACTTCACCATCTTTTGAGAATGCAACAACGGACGGAGTTGTGCGAGCACCTTCAGGATTTGGGATAACATTTACGCTATCGCCTTCCTTAACTGCAACACAACTGTTTGTTGTTCCAAGGTCAATTCCAATTGTTTTTGCCATTGTTATCTATCTCCTTTTCCTAAAATTTTGTTACTTAGTTTTTCAAAAAATTACTGTTTGTCCCCGAATATGCCAAAGAGGACAGCAAATCCAAAACAGACAACTGCTGTCAAAATCTGTGTCTGGCCATAGGTTAATCTTGCTGTAATCTTGAGTCCTAACTGACCCGTTAAGGACATAATACCAACAACTGTAAAATACAGTCCAACCAAAACGAATAAAGCAATAATACCTTTCAAATACTTTTGCATAACAACCACTCCTTTAATTTATTTGTTTTTTTATTACTTACTAATTTATTTTTACCCATTAAATTTGCCAACGCGAACCTTGGAAGCACGAAGAACTCTGCCACCAAGCTTGTAACCACGACTGACAGCACCAATTATTTTACCGTCCATTGCCTCGTCCTCAACCGGCTCCATAAGGATAGCTTCGTGAAGTGAAGGGTCAAAATCACCTTCGGCATCTATAAATTCAAGCCCAAGAGATTCAAGAGACTCAGCAAACTGTTTCTGCACCATAATAATACCCTTTGCCAAAGCATCTTCCTTGTCTGTCAAGGCATCTGCTATACGCTCCAAATTCTCAAATACGGGGAGCATGGCATTTACAGCGCTTTCTGCCGCAAGGATTGCGTTTGTTTCACGTTGCTTTTCTGTTCTTGTGCGAAGATTAAAGTAATCAGCTTTAGCCCTCATAACATCTTCTCTCAATTTCTCGTTTTCTTCCTTTAAAAGAGAAATTTCATCAAGCTCTTGCTTAATCTTTTTACCTTCATCGCTTTCTGTTTCATCTATCTTTGCAACATTCTCATCTATTGCATCAGATTCCAGCTCTTTTTTTAGTTCTTCCAATTCGTCACGTTCCTTTGACATAGCAACTATCCTTTCGTTTTATTTGTTATCATATCTAGCACACGATGTATAGTGTCAAGTGCCTGTTCAAAATCCATCCGTTCTGGACCAATGAGCCCAACGACAGCTCGCTGCCCCATCACATCTGCACTGGCTGTTACCATTGCTGTTTGTCCAAGCGTTTCAAAATTACTCTCTGCGCCAAGTGTGACATTAAATTTATTTGTCCCACAGCTGGCAACAAGGTCTGCCATATTGTCCTCTTCTTCAAGGAAAGAACAAAGTGCTTTAACCTTTGTAAGGTCTTGAAAATCTTTCAACCCCATGATGTGGCTAAAATTACCAGTAAAGATTCGGGGTTTTCCTATGCCAAGGAGCGAATCAATTTCTTCAACTGCTTGAACACATTGCTCTCTGTATTGCATAACATCATTCCAAACTGAAGCACGGGCAATTCGCTTAACATCACTCCATGTCTTGCCGGAAAATTTATTTATGTAGTGACAAATTTCGTCAAGTTCAGCTTGGCTAACATCCTGCGTAAATGTAACCATTTTTTTGTGCAACACGCCGCCTTCCAAAACGACCACAAGCAAAGCTTTCCCCTCTGCAACGAGCACCAAATCCACCTTATGAAATTTTATCGTGTCAAGCGGAGTAAACGCTGCAATGCCAATATAATTTGACATTTTGGAAAGCATTTCCGATGCTTGAAGCATAGAGCGTTCAATATCTTCCTTGCGTCGTGTGATATCTTGCAGGAGCTCTATTGAATTATTGTCCTTTGCTCGTTCAAGGACTGTATCTATATAAAGCCTGTAACCTAAGGAAGTTGGCACCCTACCACTAGAAGTGTGAGTGTGTTTCAAAAAACCCAAGTCCTCAAGGTTGCTCATTTCGTTTCTTATTGTAGCTGGGCTTCTGTGGTGAAGGAATTTTTTTGCCACAGTGGAGCTACCAACAGTCTCACCGCTTTTGATATACTCATAAACGACAGATAAGACAACTTCTAATTGACGTTCTGTAATCAAAACTCCTCACCTCTGAGCCTATTAGCACTCTCAGTGCACGAGTGCTAATTCCTAACAACGGCGTAAGTTTAACAGTATTTTCATATTTTGTCAAGACTGGTCAAAAAAAAATTTATGCCTTTTTAGCCATAACTATAAAACAAATTGCCATAGAGAACATACTAGGGCATAGAGTTGTCGGCCTTGCCATTTGTTGGTTCCATTAAATTTGTACAATCAATAGAAGCAAAACAAAGGTTAGGTGCCTTAAATGCAGAGCGGTTTGGTGCAATCTTTTACACCAAACCGCAAAGCAGATAAGGTGTATAGCCTTTGTTTTTTAAAAACACAAATAAAACATATAAATTCCTAACGCCAAGGTAACAAGCCCTAGTAAAAATTCAATTTTTTTGCTGACAGCCTCATATTGTTTAGATTTACAGATTTTTTGTGTATAGGCAGAAAAGGTGCCAGCCAAAACAGCCGTAGTTGTAGCACCCAAGGCATACAAAAAAATCAGAGGAGCGCTCTTTGCCATACTCTCACCACTTGAGAGATAACCAAGGAGAGCAATAAGTATAGGCGTCGCACAGGCTGAACTAAAAAATCCACCGCAAACACCAACTAAAAAAGCTCCAACCAGCCCAACACGATAATCAAATTTGAACAGTCTAAAATTCGGGAAAATCTTTTTAACACCCCAAATTTGCAAGGTTGCAAGAAACATAATGAGTGCTAAAAATGCAAACCAAATCCGAGAAGCATGTCCAATAAGCGTGCCAAAAAGTGCTGCGCAAACACCAAGCACCGCAAAAGTTAGAGCATTCCCCAGTGCAAAGGTGCAGGAAAATACAAATGCTTTTTTAGTGTCTTTTTCGCTAGCACCACCAGTTATAGCGATTACAAGTGGAATAAGCGGAAGCACACAGGGAGAAAAAGATGTCATCACTCCTGCAAAAAACACAACTATCGGGGCAAATACACCACCAAAGGTTCCCATTATTTGACTCCTAAATCAGCTAGTATCACAGCAAGTTCAGCTTCACCAAGACCTCCCATGTGAGCTATCCACTCGCTAGTTCCAGTCTTTCTATTCTTAATCTCGTTAAATTCAATTTGCTCTTTCATTTTTTTGCTTGGAATATATGTCTTGCCATTTTTGTCATAAAAGAAATATGTCGGCACAACCTGCAATGGGAATTCTCTCGTGATTTCACGGTCTTTTTCCACATCAAGATAAAGAATTGTGGCACGACCAGCGTATTTTTTTTGCGTTGCTTTTAGTGCAGGCAAGGCTTTTTTGCATGCAGGGCAGTATGAACCACCAAAACAAATTATTGTAGGACGTCCTGCTACAAAGAGTTTTTCTTTCTCTGTCTTTACCTTTTGCAAAGCAAAGGAACAAGCACAGCTCAAAATAACCACACAGAAAGTAGCAAGTAATAATAAAATTTTTGTAACGTTTTTTTTCATATTTTAACTACTCCACAATTTTTACACCTATTTTTTGTGCAGGAACAATATTATTCCTCTGGAACGAAATTGCCACTGCTTCCGGCAGGGCAGTAAAGACATTGTATCCATCAGATGCCTTATGCCATACACGAGCACGGAATACAAGGTCTTCGGCATATTCTGTTACATAAACAGCAGAATGCTGGAATGGATCATCCTTTTTTTCAACAAGAAGATTAACTGTCTTAATCCCTTCCCATATTGCTTCTTCAACAGCTTGAATATTGTTTGTATTTGCAGCCTTTATCACAAAATCTGATGCCACGATATCATTTGCGGTAAAATTTTTAAACTTCTTCGTGCACATTTCAGTATTTTGAACATAAATTCTTTCACGTCTAAATGTGGTAACAACCGTATAAAACAGCCCTATCTCCGTAACAAGCCCAAGGTGTCCATCCACCTCTACAACTTGTCCAACTTCCACAATTTTTGTGTAAAAAATATAGAGTCCATTAAACAAGTTAGTAAAAATCCCCTGCATGGCGAGAGAAATTGCTAAGGTAACACCAGATAAAACCGCCAAAAGGCTGGTAACACGAATGCCTGCTGTGGAAAGTGTTGCTATTATAAGCACCGCAAGGAAGAAGATGCCAAGAAAGCTAACAATAAAATTTCTAATTGGCTCGGACAAATCAAACCTTTTTAATCCACGCCTTAATAGTATTTTAAAAATACGCAACAAACAATAACCAACAACAAAAAATATAATAGCCTTGACTATGTGTGGATAATCTACCGTTGCGATTTTAACAAATTGTGAAAGATCAAAACCTGAAGTCATTTTTTACCTCCTTAAAGTATTTAAAAATAAAAGGTGAGCAAATGCTATGTGCAACAAATGCTCACCTATTTTAGCGTTTAACTAATTCTTTGAAGAATAGGAAAGGAACAGCGTCTGACCATCTCTTGAAATCAACATACCAATAGCCTTAGCCTTTGCGTTAAGATTATTTTTGAAATCTGTAACTGTGTTAATTTTCTTTCTATTTATTTCCAAAATAACGTCCTTTGGCTGTAGACCGATACGTGCTAATTCAGAATCACCAGAAACAGAAAGCACAACAACTCCGTTAGATTCCTTCAAGCCTTGAGAGGTGGCATATTCTTTTGAATTTGTGCGAACCTTGATGCCATATTTTTCGCCTGTTTCGGATAAAATATCTTTTCCGTTGCTCTTGCCAGTCACACCTGTCTTAGAATCCTTAATTTCTGCCAAGGTAACAGTAACAGTTTGCTTTTTACCATCGCGATAGATTTCAAATGGCACCTTTTCGCCAGCAAGGTGGCTACGAACAGCAAAGACAACGTCTTGATTGTTCTTAATTTTTGCTGCACCAACCTTAACGATAACATCACCAACCTTGAGACCAGCTTTTTCTGCCGGTGAACCGCTCTCAATATTTGAAATAATGGAACCTTCCTTAACAGGAATGTTGTATGCTTCAACCAAAGCTGGCATGAGGTTCTGCACCACACAACCAAGCCAGCCACGACGAACCTCGCCATGCTTGATAAGGTCATCCATAATCTGCCTCGCTGGGTTTACTGGAATTGCAAAACCAAGTCCCTGTGCGTATGGCACGATTGCCGTATTTATTCCAACGACTTCACCACGAATGTTAAGCAGAGGTCCACCGGAATTACCTGGGTTAATTGCAGCATCCGTCTGTAAAAAGCCTTGGAAATTGATATTACCATCCTGCAATGTTCTGTTCTTTGCAGAAACAATACCAGATGTGACTGTATTCTCAAATCCATGTGGATTACCAATAGCTACAACAAATTCGCCAACTTCTGTAACGTCAGAATTACCGAGTGGCAAGTATGGTAACTTCTTTACGGTTGCCTTTTCACTATTGTTCTTTGGCACAATCTTGATAACTGCCAAGTCAAATGTTGGATCTTTGCCAACAAGTTTTGCCTTGAATGATCTGCCGTCAAGCAAGGTAACAGTTATTGTGTCTGCTTCTTCAACAACGTGATTATTTGTTAAGATATAACCATCTGAGTTGATAAGGAAGCCACTTCCCTTTCCACGGCGTGGGATTTTGCGAATTTCTTCTTTTGGTTCAGACTTTTTCTCGCCCTTTTTGCCGTTATTTTTTCTTCCACCACCAAAAAATGGGAAAGCATCGCCAAAGAATTCTTCAAAGAATGGGTCTCCGTCAAACCCGCCAAATGGATTAATTCTTCTAACCTTCTGTGTAATTATCGTCTCCACATCAATGTTTACAACTGCTGGAGAACTCTTTTTCACAATTGCAACAAAAGGATTTTGTCTATAATCAATTGGACCTGTAGAAGCAGACGTCACAGCATCAACTGACATTGGCTCTTCACTTACTGCAACCTCGCTTGGAGTCTCTTGTGTCTGCTCAGTTGCGTTTGCATTTTCATCTGTGTTCTGTGGTAACACCTGTGCTACAATTGGATTTTCTCTCACCCTTTGCATCAAAGATGAATCTGAATCAGCAATCTTCATTGCCAAAGCAGAACCACCCACAGCACTAGCAACAACAACGACTGCACAAAGCAATCCACCTAAAATCTTGGGCAACAACCCAACCTTCGGTTTTCTCTTCCAAAACATTTTTATCATCCTTCCTTTTTTATTTTTTTTAAGCTCCATTAACTGCATATATTACCACATTTTTTTTATTTGTGTAAGAAAAAAACGTAAGAAAAAAAACAAATCTTATGTCAAGGAGCAAATTGCAAAAACGATACCCTCCGCCGTTAATATATGCTAAATTTATTTTTGTCAAATTTAATTTGACTAATTGGATACGAGTTACTAATTTGTTAAACATAAGAGAGCAACTAGTATCATGGCTAGTTGCTCTCTTTATCCTTATGCTCAATTGACATTATTCAGCATTTTGAACATTTTCTTGCTTTGCTCGTTCTGCAAAAGTCTGTTTGAAGCTTTTTCCATTTTTTTTCATTTTTTTATCGGTTCTATGCTGCCCCAACGCATGAACTGCCCAAATTGCAAAAGCAGACCTGTCTACTTGTAATGTAATGGAGTTAAAATTTTAATGATTTGTCTTCTAATATTTCTATGCCATATTTATCCTTAACTATTGTATAATCTATTGACTCTATAGCTACCACAGCACCTTTTGGAAGATCTCCTGCACTTCCAGCAGCATTAATCTGAACACGTTCATCAGGTTTAATGTTTAGTACTAACCCATATAGATTAGACAAACGCATTCCATCTGCAGTCCTAACTACCCAAGTTACGTGTAAACTAGTAATGCGTTTTCCAGAAGTATTTTTTATAATACACTGACAGAAGCCCAACTTATCATATGTGTTAGACAAAATTAGTATATCTTCGTTTGCTTGCTCACTTGTATCCTGAACACGGAATTCTGTAGCCTTGTTTCCTGGCAAGTCATAGTGTTTCGTTATCTTGTCGCCAACAATTGAGCCGTCCTGTTGGTCGAGATAGGTAATTGTAAATTCCTGTGCTTTTGTATCCACCACTGCCTTGACTATAACTGGAAGATCCCCACCAGAAAATTCTGCGTCTTTTAACTCGGCAGTGTTTGTCATCACACGCACATTGTAACCAAAGTTCCTTTGCTCGGTTAAAACATCATTAAACGCACCGTTGATATCCCCTGTTTTTTTCAGTTTTTCAGCTACATTTTCAAGATACTTTTTGTGAAATGCTTCAAGCTGTTCCAGTGAAGCTTTTTTAGGTGTTTTAGCAGTTGAATTGAGTAATCCACCTAAAATTCCGCCGAGTATTCCAGCTGATGCCACGCTTGCAAATGTTAAAGAAATTACGAGCACAAATAATGCTATTAACGACTTATGTTTCATGTTCTAGGACTCCTTAAATTATCAAAAATTTCACCACATTTTTGGATGTTTATCATATTCACAATATATTTGTTATAAATCTATAAGATATATAAAATCTTGGAGAAAAAACAAACGGAAAACCACTTTTCGTAATTCTCCGTTCTAAAATAATTTTTAGCAATTAACAGTTTTTTCACATTAGACTGACAATATCATTCTATTTTGATTATATTTCCCGTCAAAATAACTAAACAACTTATTGAATAAAACGACTACCACACTTTAGGCATACCCAGCTATTAGACCAATCTTCATACAACTTTGGCCATACATTCCTATTGTACTTAAAAGCTCTATATGCCATAAATGGACCAAGTACAAGTACGATATCAGCCACATATCTAATTGTTTTAGGAAGATAACTTTGAATAATACTCGCCAAAATAACAGATAATAAGCCAAAAATAAGAAAAGCTTTTATCATAGATTTTTTCTGCGGTGGTGCAGTTGATGCTGCCATTGCACTAACAGAGACAGAATTTGTCTTTGCACCCCCAACTCCTAACTTTCCATTAAACATAAGTCCTTTAGTATGTGATGTAACATCAGATACGCCTGATTGAAATGCAACAGAAAAGCGTTGTACATTATCAGAACCACAATTTGGACAAGTTACACATTCCATAGCCATATACTATTCCTCCATTTTAAAATTTGGCACCGCCAATTTAATGATTGAATTATAGCCCGTTTACGGGCTATTGTCAATAAAAGAATATTATTTTAGTCTTGTCTAAGTAAAAGACTTAGGGGGACATGCTATGATTGTTTTTGACAAATTATGGCAGACAATGAAGCAACGAAAATTTTCTCAATATAAATTGATAAAGGAATACCACATAAGCACAGGGCAAATTGACAGATTAAGAAAAAACAGCTTCGTCAGCACTTACACAATAAACGAGCTCTGCAAAATCCTAGATTGCAATGTAGAAGACATAATCCAATACGTAAAAGATACTAATTCAAATTCCATTCAACATGAATCAATAGAAAACAAATAACGCCCGAGGTTGAAGAAGTAAAATTCAACCTCGGGCGTTATTGTTAAATCATCCAAATTGGCACAATGTAATTATCTGCGTTAAGAGCAGAAAGCTCAGATCTCATGCAAACAACCGCACCTTTTTCGGCTAAAATCCGATACAATCGTATTATAGCCTAAAGGATTATAAAAACAGGATTATATTTGCAAGAGAAAAACAAACGAGCCACAGTTTCCCGCGACTCGTTCTTAAAGAATCTCGACATTCGACCGCTTTTAGTTGCTAGTGCTTGGTGCTAGTGCTAAGGAGTTTGCAGAAATTGCCGAAGGAGCAACCAGTTGGTTGTGACTGAGGAAATTTCCGTAAACTCCGACGCAATAGTGCCAATGACTAGCAACTGAAAACTCTCCCACGAATACCCTCCGTCTGTACCATCGGCGATGAGATGTTAGCATCTCATAACTTTACACAAAGCATAGTAGCCATATCTTAACGCAAAAAAACAAGCTAGAAGTCACATTCGTAACTCCTAGCTCTTAAAAAACTCCGGCGTCGACCTACTCTCCCACGAATACCCTCCGTAGTACCATCGGCGATGAGATGCTTAACTGCTGGGTTCGGAATGAGACCAGGTGGGTCCATCTCTCTATTAACACCGGAAAACTATATTCCTCGCCGCTGTTTATCTGTGTTACTTGCTTCGCACTTTCCCTTAACGACTCAGTCACATACCCTTTAGTATGCTCCTTCGCCATTTGCGTCAAACTGCTTCGCAATTAACACACCTAAACAGCGGAAGTATATCTAATTAATTAAAACAATTTAGAACTTATACAAACCTGTCATAGTCTTTCAACTATTCAAGATGTATAAAAGATTTATGAGGTTAAGGGCTCGGTGTATTAGTATCAGTAAGCTCAAAGGGCGTTACCCTCTTACACTCCTGACCTATCAATCCGGTAGTCTCCCGGACACCTTACTATATAAAATATCAGAAATCTCATCTCGAGGGGGGCTTCCCGCTTAGATGCCTTCAGCGGTTATCCCTTCCAAACATGGCTACCCGACTTGTGCTCCTGGCGGAACAATCGGTACACTAGCGGTTTGTCCATCCCGGTCCTCTCGTACTAAGGACAGCTCCTCTCAAATTTCTTACGCCCACAGTGGATAGGGACCGAACTGTCTCACGACGTTCTGAACCCAGCTCACGTACCGCTTTAATGGGCGAACAGCCCAACCCTTGGGACCTACTCCAGCCCCAGGATGCGATGAGCCGACATCGAGGTGCCAAACCTCCCCGTCGATATGAACTCTTGGGAGAGATAAGCCTGTTATCCCCAGGGTAGCTTTTATCCGTTGAGCGATGGCCCTTCCATGCGGTACCACCGGATCACTAAGTCCGACTTTCGTCCCTGATCGGCTTGTTTGCCTCACAGTCAAGCTCCCTTTTGCCTTTACACTCTACGCGTGGTTTCCAATCACGCTGAGGGAACCTTTGAACGCCTCCGTTACTCTTTTGGAGGCGACCGCCCCAGTCAAACTGCCCACCTGACACTGTCCCCAACCCCGTTCAAGGGGCCAAGGTTAGAAATCCAGACTATTAAGGGTGGTATTCCATTGGTGGCTCCACCAAGGCTGGCGCCCTAGTTTCGTAGCCTCCCACCTATGCTCTACATAACAGGCCAAATTTCAATATCAAGATACAGTAAAGCTCCATGGGGTCTTTTTGTCCTGATGCGGATACCGGGCGTCTTCACCCGGTGCACAGTTTCGCCGAATTCCACGTTGAGACAGTAACCAGACCGTTAAGCCATTCATGCGGGTCAGAACTTACCTGACAAGGGATTTCGCTACCTTAGGACCGTTATAGTTACGGCCGCCATTCACTGGGGCTTAAGTTCAGAGCTTCAGGGCACGAGACCCCTGACTCCTCCCCGTAACCTTCCAGCATTGGGCAGGCATCAGACCTTATACGTCGGCTATTCGCTTTAGCAAAGTCCTATGTTTTTGATAAACAGTCGCCTGGTTCTATTCTCTGCGACTTCATCACGCTACCAAACGCATTCATATTACTATAAAGGTTTGTCACGCTACCGAAGCACTCCTTCTCCCGAAGTTACGGAGTCAATTTGCCGAATTCCTTAACGTGGATTCTCTCGAGCGCCTTAGGATATTCTCCTCACCCACCTGTGTCGGTTTGCGGTACGGTCAGCTCATGTCTCTCTTAGAAGCTTTTCTCGGCAGCCGGGTATTTACTCCTTCCCCCTACTATATTCGGGTTACCGGCCCCCTCAGCTACATCACAGCGGATTTGCCTGCCGTGAACACCTACGAGGTCAGACTGAGAACTCGATCCCAGCGGGTATAACCTTCTGCGTCACTCCATCGATAAAACAACATGCTCTGGTACGGAATATTAACTCGTTTCCCTTCACCTACGCCTCTCGGCCTCGGCTTAGGACCGACTAACCCTGGGAGGATTAACCTTGCCCAGGAAACCTTAGGTTTGCGGCGAACAGGTTTCTCACCTGTCTTATCGCTACTCGTTCCGACATTCTCACTTCTGCCTCGTCCACGGCTCCTTACGGTACCGCTTCTTACTACTGCAGAACGCTCCCCTACCGCCCATAAAGACCGAAGTCTCTACGAACCCGTGGTTTCGGTGATATGCTTAGCCCCGTTACATTTTCGGCGCAGAAGCCCTCGACCAGTGAGCTATTACGCACTCTTTAAAGGAATGGCTGCTTCTAAGCCAACCTCCTGGCTGTCTATGGACCTCCACATCCTTTCCCACTCAGCATATACTTTGGGACCTTAACTGACGGTCTGGGCTGTTTCCCTCGCGACACAGAAACTTATCTCACTGTGCCTGACTCCCGGATAACATCTGTTGGTATTCAGAGTTTGATTAGGGTTGGTAAGCTGGTGTGCCCCCTAGCCTATTCAGTGCTTTACCCCCAACAGATTCTACTCCGAGGCTAGTCCTAAAACTATTTCGGGGAGAACCAGCTATCTCCAAGTTCGATTGGCTTTTCACCCCTACCCACAGCTCATTACTCAACTTTTCAACGTTGAGGCATTCGGACCTCCACTTTGTGTTACCAAAGCTTCATCCTGGCCAAGGGTAGCTCACTTGGTTTCGGGTCTACTACATGCAACTACCGCCCTGTTCAGACTCGCTTTCGCTTCGGCTCCGCCATTACCGGCTTAACCTCGCTACATGCAATAACTCGTCGGATCATTCTTCGATAGGCACGCCACCAGACATTCAGCTCCGAAGAACTGCATAGTCCTGTGACTGTCTTGTAAGCACAGGGTTTCAGGTTCTATTTCACTTGCCTCACCGGCATACTTTTCACCTTTCCCTCACGGTACTGCTTCACTATCGGTCGCCAGAAAATATTTAGCCTTACGAGAAGGTTCTCGCAAATTCCCACGGACTCCCTCAGATTCCGTAGTACTCGGGTTTCACACCATAACGTTCCTCATCTTTCGTCTACAGGGCTTTCACCTCGTTTCGCGGATCTTTCCAGACCACTTCGACTAGATGAGCCAAAATCGCTATCCGGGACACCGGCTGTCCCAACATGTGACCCCACGACCCCGAACCGGCAACGCGCCGGGCTTTAACACCAGGTTCGGTTTAGGCTCTTGCCAATTCGCTCGCCGCTACTATGGCAATCGTTTTTACTTTCTTTTCCTTCAGGTACTGAGATGGTTCAATTCCCTGAGTTCCCTCCTGCTGAGCTATGAATTCACTCTGCAGGCACTGATATCAGCTATCAGTAGGTTCTCCCATTCAGAAATCTTCGGATCAATGCTTGCTTGCAGCTCCCCGAAGCTTATCGCAGCTGGCCACGTCTTTCATCAGTCTCTGGCACCTAGGCATCCACCCTGAGCTCTTAACAATTTACTCCTATAAGCACTCGATCATAGATTCTTTTAAACTGCGCCTGACTCCTTGCGGAATCAGATCGTATTAAAAAGACCTTTAATTGGATGTTTTTTCATCGGATATTATTTTCAAATAACTTTTACCTTCGCTTGAAGGCGAGAGATATAGTAACGTACATATAAAATAAAGTCAACAACTTTTTAAAATATTTTTTGTTTTTTTCTGTTAAATAGATGAAATATGAATAAATCAGCTTTTCAGATTTAGACTACGTATCCGCCAATGGAATTTCACTGCTAACAATCTCATTGTTATTACCGTAACAGCACATGAAACCTGACAAATTACAGGTGCTATCTTCAAATTCAACAAAATTGCATAGATAAGTCCACCGAAGGCACAGGGCAAGGCATATATTTCCCTTTTAAATATCAGCGGAGCATGATTTACAAGTATATCCCGCAAAACACACCGGCTGCGCTGGTAAACATTCCCATAAGAATTGCAGCCCATTGTGAAAAACCAGCATCTATTGTTTTCTGAAAGCCAACAACAGTGAACAAACCGATACCAACAGTATCAAAAACAAACATGGTTCCCGAAATTTTTGCGATGCTTTTATAAAAGAAGCAGACATAGAGCAACGCCAAACCGGTTATAACAAAATAAGAACCGCGTGTCATCCAGAATGGGGACTGTCCAAGCATGAGATCTCTTAGAGTTCCACCACCGGTAGCTGTTACCAGACCAACAATAAACGCACCAAAAAGGTCAAAATTATTCTTAGTGGCAATTCTGATACCGCTTATAGCAAAAGCAAATGTCCCAAGATAATCTATAATATCAATAAAGGAAAATTCCACTTTGTTGTTCCTGTAATTTTAATGGAGCCAATATACACCTTTTTACAGAAAACAAAAGAATTATTAAGACATTTTTCAGTTTGCGTGAAAATTGTGATAATTTTCCCACCTCAAAACACATTGTTTTAAAAGAAAAGTTAAAAATAGATTTATTTTGTTTTATTTTTAATTTCTAAAATCTGAATTAGAGAAAACCAGACTGGTTACAACTCAATTACAAAAAAAAGAAAACCACCATCTTTAAATAATTGTTCTCAAACTATAAAGCTGTTTGAGAACATCTGCCCAAATTATGGTTTATAGCTTTTGTCCTTCAAGGTTTTCAATCACACAACTGTGCTGTTTTGATTCTTTGTCGTAGTTTATGCCTATGAGCAGAATATTGCCGTTATAGTGTGAAAGACGGCCAGAGTAGCGTTTTTCTTTTATCTGGCGTATGGCAGAGTCAGCGTCTTTGTTGTATTTTAATTCAATCAGCAAGGCGGAGCGGTCACAGCCTGGCCTTGGAATGTAAACCATGTCGGCAAAGCCTTTTCCAGAATCTAATTCTCTGAAAACTGAGTAATATTTGAAAGCAGTATAAAAAGCTATTGTGACCGCACAAGCCAATGAGTTTTCGTTATTATAGGTCAGTATTGACGAACTGTCAGAATGGACCAGCGACAACTGGTGGGCTACGAAATCAGAATTTCCTTCCATAACAGCATCAAGAAGGTCTTCTGATTTTTCAAGTGCATTGGCTATTTCGCCCCAGTATTTCTTGTCTTCAACTGCAATAGCAAATTCAGCAGCAATTTCACCGTTTGGGATCTTTGCCTTACCAGTGGAAGAGTTGTAAGCAAGATAACCAAGATGGACAAGCAAGGTCATGGCGTCATCTTTACTGTTAATTGACACCATATCGTTCTGAAATTTATCAGGAGTAATACGACAGGCTCCACCACCAAGCATTGTGATAATATCATCGCGAAGACCGTCAAAATTTAAACTTATATATTCACTTAAGACTTTATAAGTATCTGTCTGAGTCCAGTAACTGCCGAACTCGTGACTGAACATGGCCTCAACAACAGAGTTTGGATTATATATGGACTTTGCATTTTCAAAGGAATAACCGTCATACCAGCGTCTGCATTCCTCAAAGTCCATATCAAAGCGTTCGCATAAGTCTTTTACTTCCTCTTCTGTGAAACCTACGTATTCAGCCATCTGACGAGGTCTGACCATAGTGTATTCTTTGAAATTGTTAAGAGCAGACTGAGTGCCGTATTTTTTTATGGGAAGTATGCCGGTGAGGTAAGCCAGCTTTATGCTGCGTTCGGCCTGCTGTCCCTTAAACATAGACCTTAAGAAAGAAATATATTCGTCCTGAGCTGTTTTATCGTTTTTGTTTTCTCTGAACAAGTAGTCCCATTCATCAATAATGATAATAAAATTTTCACCAGTGGCATTATTTATATTGGCCATAGCCGAAGGCAAAAATATTTCATCTTCACCAATTATGTCAGGATAGGATTGCCTCAATTCTTTTACTACACTTTTATGAATAAATTCCAAAGGCTTCTGATTATTGCCCTTGGCTTCAAGGCACATTTCCTGAAAATCTAACAGAATTACGTTGTTTTTATTAAGTTCTTTTTTAAAGGTAGGCAGAGTTTCGGCTTTTAACCCCTTAAACAGTTCTCTGGAATCACAGCCCTTGCTATAATATGCTGCTAATAATTCTGCGGCCATGGACTTGCCAAAACGTCTAGCACGGCTGACTGCCATAAACTTCTGTTTTGTATTCAAAACAGAATTAACAAAACCAATAATCCCGGTCTTATCAACGTAGATAAGAGAATTTAAAGCCTGTTGAAAGCCAAAATTTACTGGATTAAAATATCTGCCCATATAGCCACCTCTGCCTATAAAATAGCATAATCCGCTATCTTTGACAACTTGCCATAAGCTTTTAGCAAAGACTCCTCAATAAACTATTTTCATCTTACCAATGCGATAGCATTGGACTGTTAGTGTTTATAAGTCAAGGCTATTGGAATTTATTAAAAAATCAAA
>CALELF010000018.1 GCA_937902895.1 uncultured Synergistaceae bacterium
TTTAAAATCTTATTTTTTTTATTTCACTGTCCGTTTGACGGGGTGCAGACCAGTTTGCCACTGCTTTTTTTATTTCTTTCTCGGAAATTGAATATAAAATAGATATATCAGAAAAGCTGAATAAATCTATATAAGCCCAAAAAGGGATTTCTTCTTGTAATTCTTCAATGAAATGTTTTAGGTAAGCTTCTTGAGAAAGCCTAACTATTTTTTGGTTATTTACTTTATCTAATATTTTGTTGTAAGTATTGCTATCCGTAAAAAATGAAGCATCTAAATGCCCCACAGCACCATGCTTTTTTGTAAATTCATAAGCATAAATAGACTTGAATTGAACTTCAATTATTTCAAGATACTTCAATATAATGTGTCTCAGTTGGTGGTCAAAATTATAAATATCTATAATGTCCTGAAAAGTTGAAGACTGTTGAAACACATCATTATCACGCAAGGTCAATGAATAACCACTTATACGATAATAATTGTTTCGCAATAAAAAATCTTTCGCTTTTGCTGTATCTCCAATTTTTAGTCCACGAGAACAGAGAATTTCTAACTGTTCATCTATTGTCTTGAAGTCCTTGTATGCCATAAATTTCTCCTAAAAAATACGCCCCCAAGTGTGCATATGCAAACACATAAGTGCAAGCACAGAGGCCTGGGGGAAAGTTAGTTGTATTATAGAAAAAAAAATAAATCTGTCAATAGAGAGAGTAAAAAAACTCTCTCTTTTTTTTGTCTATAAATATTCTTCTAATTTCTTGGAGGTCTGCACACACGGCACGGTCTATAACCTTGTGCCTGTGCGTTTTGTAGTGAAATTGGAATACGAGACCTTCTTAAAGATCTACACGAACTTCTGTGGTAACACTCTCCCGTGTTAGTGATATACACAGTTTGAGCCAAAGTAGGTGGTGCAATAGCAACCGTAAAAGTAAGGCACAGAGCAAGTGCCAAT
The DNA here is from genome assembly GCA_937902895.1 of uncultured Synergistaceae bacterium. GTDB lineage: Bacteria > Synergistota > Synergistia > Synergistales > Synergistaceae > CALELF01. The sequence goes on from CALELF010000018.1 coordinate 959, forward strand.
AAAAACTTTTTCATATATTTATACTATTATTGTATGTGCAATATATAAGCGACGATTAAGCCTATGACACCACCAACCCAACAAAATTTCGAGACCACAGGGGGGGAATTTATCGTCTCCGCCAGTTACACCCATAAAAATGGGGGGGGAATAACAAGTCCTGCCAACACACCAAGTGATACTCCTAACGGGATAAATCTGTATGGTTTTATATGATAAAGTGTTAAAAAACCTCCAATAGCAAGTCCTGTCATTGCACCACCTATAGCCATATCAATGGAGCTGAAGCCTATGTCTCTGCGCCATTTTCGCCCTGCAAGTTTAGCCTCCAAGAAATCAAGTTCTTCTAGATGCGTAAAAGGCGGAATGATAGCTACAGAAATATAAAAATTTATTATCGCGACAATTATACCTAGAACAGCCCCAATTAAAAGCGATTGAATTAAACTCCCCGAGCCAAAGAATGAACAAAAGAATGTTAGTGCTCCTATAATATTACTTCGGCTATTAAAAGTTGAAATTTTTAACAGTCATATTCAAGAATGTA
>CALELF010000019.1 GCA_937902895.1 uncultured Synergistaceae bacterium
AAAATCTATTCGAAAAAATCTGCTTAAGTGTTCAATTTATTATTGCAATTTACGTCTAAAAGAAAGATAAAATTTCACTGCGAATAATAAAAATACCACCTGCAAAAAATAGCCAGCTGAAAAGACGTAACAACAAATTAACAATAACTCCACCGAGCAAATCATCTGCCATAATTCCAAATCCGCCAGGGAGTTTTTCCATCCACTTTATAGGCCAGGGCTTTGTAATATCAACTATGCGAAATGCCAAGAGTGCAACAATAGCATAGTTTAACGGCAAGGCAAAGGAAGCAAGCCACACTCCTGCAACTTCGTCTATTACACATTCTGCTGGATCGGTAACACCAATTTTTTTTGCGTAAATATCTGCGCATATTGTTCCAAGAACCGTTACTGCAAGAATTGCCCACCATGCAACACCGCCAAATGCGAGCCAAATTATCGTTCCAACAATAGAACCAAGAGTGCCTGGCATTTTTGAAAATCTGCCAACTGTGCCTACTGTCGCAACAAGCCCATACCAACTTGTCATCTCTTTTGTTAATTTCATACGTTTCACATCCTTCATAGAAACTAACGGCGATTATAACAAAAATTCAAAAAAAAGAAAGTCCATTGATAAAATGAATAATACCCCAAAAAAACGCTCCTATAAAATGATAAAATATCAAATTATAGAAGCGTTTTTTCTCACTTTGACTCTTGACATTTCATCAAGAGCGTGTATAAAACACATATCCTGAACGGAAGGAGGTGCAAGTGAGTTATAAAGCTGAAAAGAGTTTTTAGATGGTGTAAGAATCAGTTACCTCTAATAACTGATTTAATCCAAATAATTATTTGGATTTACACCCTAGCCAAAAAACTTTAACACATCTTTGGGGAGTTGCTTTTAACTCCCCAAAGCCTCAGCTATTATATACCACTAGACAAACATGGTCAAGTTTCAAATTTTCACAACAATTTATTTTGCTGTAGTTTTAGCTTGTGTGATCTACAAGAAGTTCAATCTTGGCAAAACGTTGAAGTTTTCGCTAGTTTGTTCTTCGCTTTGTATGATTCTTATGTCTATCTACAATTTGCTATGAGAGACAGAGAATGGGTCTTAAAAAATGTATTCACAACCACACTGGCTAGCGAATATCTAGGCATAACACGCCAAGGACTTATCTTTGCAGTTAATGCAGGTAAATTAAAGCAGTTACGGCGTGGAATGTTTCTCAAATCAGATTTGGATGAATACAGAAAACTTTATGCAGTAAAAAAAGGCTAACCGTTAGGCTAGCTTTTTTTTGTAAATTGTTGTGTATAATACCTGACGGCTCTTAAAATATTTCGTTACGCACTAAATATAGGGTTTTGTCCGTATCTTCATCTTTGATTTGCTCTTTACGCAGATGATTTATCCAGTATATAAAAAATGGAATACAAAGAGCGTAAAAGAGAATGACTAGTTTCCATAGTCCTTGGCGAAGAAAAAACCATAGTAGACCAACATTAACAGCAAGAGAAAATATCATAATAATGCAACACTCGAAAATTATAGTTACCTTTAGTGGGTTTCCGTACTTGTCAAGTGTGATACCTTTTTCTTGTATCCATCTTATACGGCGTTTGGCTTGCATAACTGGCAAGACTAACGTAGCAGCTAAAAAAGCGGGATAGCCAATGAAGACAGCAAAAAACAACATTAAACCAAATGGGAAACCAATACAAAAAGATGCTAATGAGCCACTCATAGGGAAAATAAATCCTAACATTAAAAACACCCCCTCATATTTTTATTGATTATAACACAAAGCAAAATTTTTTTACGTGTTTTTACTATGGTAATACTGCATTACACATTTTGCCAGTTCAGAAAAAGTCTGCAAGATTTTTGACAACACGTCAGACAAGGAAGCATCTCAATTATAAAAGCAATGATAGACACAAAAATCACAGAGAAAATTACTCTAGGCAAAACAGAAAATACTGCCTAGCGAAAAATAGAGAACAAATAGGAGAGACAAAGATTTCAATTAAGAAGTCTTGCCTCTCTTATTTAATTTATATTGCCCCTTGGTGTGGTGTAGAGTTAGACGCATCACTAAATTGACCGGTCTGTGAATGTTGATCAGTGCTAAAATCCCCTTGCCGCAAATTGGGAATTTTTATGTTTCCACTCTTTCACAAAAATCACATAAATACGACTAATTATCAAATCCTTTATAACTACTGAAGCCCAGCATGTATGCAGCCATTGCCATAGCAAGATCTTCTGTTTCAATATTTAGTTTGCTAGCCTTTGACCTTAATTCTTCTACAACAGTATCATGGGGGACAATAGCTTCATCTAGCTCATTTACAGCTTTTTTTACAACAAAAGGAAGTGAAATGCATATTTGGTAAAAAGCGTCTTCTTGACCGGTAACCAATGCATAAAACTGATCAAGGCTAACACGACGAATCAATTTATGCCCCACCTTACGTCGATCAACTGTTGTCTCCCATTTTATATTTTGAGATCTTTGTGCTATTGCTTCAACCAAAAAACAAGCACAATCATCATCAGCAAGTATTTGATTTTGCATTTTATTACTTCGGCTATTAAAAGTTGAAATTTTTAACAGTCATATTCAAGAATGTA
>CALELF010000020.1 GCA_937902895.1 uncultured Synergistaceae bacterium
GTGGACTTGCACCACCAAGTTACTAACCATTCTGGGCAAACTAGAGTTGTCGGCTTCGCCGACAAAAAAGGCGAGAAGTTGTCGACTTTCACCAACAGCTTCTCGCTCTTACGCTCTTTATGTCCTTTGTAGCTAAAAATATATTTGACAAAAATTATTTTCCCTATATAATAATGGCAAAGGGTATCGTTGAAACGATTTGCCCCCAAAGCGATTATGTCGTTATTCGACCGTCTTGCTTGTCTGGAGCAAGGCGGTCAATTTCTATCTTCTCGTGATTATCCAAAAGATAATGAGAAGGATAACATAAACAATTGAACGAGCAACATCAATAAAAATTGATAAAGTCAACAGGTCTTTTGCCATGTCACCACCTCCCTTCAAGAAAAGGGAGCAAACCGCCTCGTTTACGATACACCTCTGTATGTGGTATTATAACACAAAACTATGTTTAGCCATAGAAAACAAGGTGGCATTTGAAATAATCAAATGCCACCTTGTTTTATGTGAGCGTTCAATAAGCCGAGTCTTGTATGTATCGGTCATTTATCTAGCAAGGTGTTTGCACACCTCAACAAGCGGTCGCACCCGAGAGAACTGCGGGCAACAGCTGTGACAGTGTCACGTCTCTCCTATTCGACCTTGCTTCGAGAGGGGCTTACCATGCGCGAATTTTACTCCGCCGGTGGGCTCTTACCCCACCTTTTCATCCTTACAGCTTTCGCTGCGGTTTACCTTTCTGTGGCGCTTTCCCTAAGCTTGCACTCGCAGGAATTTCTCCTACTCTCTGCCCTATGAAGCTCGGACTTTCCTCGAGAATAAATCTCGCGACCGAGTCAAACACTCAAGTTATTATATCACAATTTTTTTTCAGTTAGCAAACTCGTATTTCCAGTGTCCGGAGCCAAGTTTTGTAAATCCGCTAAGGTGTGCAACAGCAGACATCAAGAATTTTACCCGTTTGCTGTCTGAATAAATCTCAACATTAACCTTAACCTGTTGTGTATCAAGATTAAAAGCAACTTCTCCCGTAACATTTGAAACATCATTTTTCAAAACTAGGTTTGTAAACTTAACAACATTTTCTTGGTAGAGAACATCTGCCTCCGCATGTGAATAGGCAAAGCAATCCCCAAAACCTGGTATTGGCACGCTCAACCTAATTGGAAATTCCACACGGCCCTGTCCCTTTGAGGCAGCAGAATCTACAAAATCAAGATATGCATCACCGTGAAATGTAATAGCACCATTTAGCCTTATCCCCACAGGACCATAAATATCTTGACTGCCAGAAATTTTGCCAAAAAGTCCCTTTGTAGCATCAAGTGTGAAAAATTTTCCTGTTTCATACTTCACACCGAGTTCACCAGGAGCAAGGGTGATATTAAAGCCCATAAAGGTTGCAAGAGACTCTTGATTCCACTGCGCAATAATCTCTGAGGCACCTGGGAGAACAAATTTGGAAGACGATACTGGGATTATCACAAGTTGCGGAGAGGACAGGCTTAACATGTCTCCAATAGACCACGTGAAGTTTTCAAAGACAACACGCTTGGCTGAAAAATTTGTGTCTTCCAGAGCAACCACTGGCGATACACCTCCTAAAAAAAACACTGCAAAAATAATAAAACTTGCAAAAATACGCCTTATAAATTTATTCATTAGAAAGTCAATCCTTCCTCTTAAAATACTCTCTCAACTTTTCAAATTCATTTGTATTTGTCATATCGCGCTGCACGGGAGTGACAGACACATAGCCCTTGTCAACTGCTGTCACATCAAACGTGGGGGAATGAATATCAAAAGGTTTACCCCCAAGGGTTACCCACATGTCGCTCTCTGTCTTTGATATCACATGGACTGCATCTTCATAGCGACGAATGCCCTGCGTTGTGGCAAGGACACCTTTAATTTCTGACAGGGGTAAGTTTGGCACGTTGATATTATAAAGAAAATAAAAATTGTCACGTGTCTTTAAAAATTCTATGAAATCAATTGCCACCTTCACGGCTGTTTCATAATGCTGACTGTCAGAAATTGACGAAGCGACAAGCGAAATCGCAAAGGAAGGAATTTCCTGCAAATAACCCTCAAGAGCGGCGCAAAATGTGCCAGAGTAGGTAATATCATCACCTAAATTGGGACCAAAATTTATGCCGGATATTACCAAGTCAAATTTTGGCAAAACATAATTTGCAACAGCAACACAATCTGTGGGTGTGCTGGTCAAAGAATACATTTCTACATCATCTGGCAAATCAAAGGTCTGAGGGGAAATTTTTATCACATGCAAGGGCTTGTTCATTGTCATAGAGTGCCCTGTCCCGCTCTTGTCCTCACTTGGTGCCATAATGGTTACGGAATAACCACACTGTGAGAGCGCACAAGCAAGCATGTGCATGCCAACAGCAGTGTAACCATCATCGTTTGTCAATAATATTCGTTTTGGATTAAAGTTCATTTTAGATAAACACCAACTTAAATAAGAATGTAAAGATTGGATTCATAATAACAGGGAGAATATTTGTTGCAAGCAGTAAAAGCACGATAAAAATACCATATTGCTCAAGACGATACCAAAGATATGACAAGCGTGGTGGCAGGAACAAAAAAAGCACACGCGAACCGTCAAGCGGAGGAATTGGAATAAGGTTGAAGGCGGCAAGTCCTATGTTTGTATAAATCATCGCACGAAGAAAGCCAACAGCTCCGTATGACGTGAAAAGCGAAGGAAAAAGTCTGGCAAAGTGAATACAAACAAAGGCAGTAATTACATTGCCAAGAGGACCAGCGAGTGCGACAAGCGTAAAATCTCTCTTTGGATTTTTGAAGTAGCGAACGTCTATCGGCACAGGTCGTGCCCAGCCAAAGTGGAAGAACAAAAGACACACAGCGCCAAGCAAATCAAAATGTGCAAAGGGATTTAAAGAAAGTCGTCCTTCTTCTTCAGCTGTATTGTCTCCAAGCAACTTTGCCACATAGCCGTGGCAAAATTCATGAAACGTAATTGCCCAAAGTATTGCCGGAATGCTCAAAAGAAACTCGGCTAATCCTTGTGCAGAAAATAAGTTACTCATTAACCTATACCCTCCTCAGAAAACAATATGTAAAACGCCAAAAGCCCTGTCCCACAAGAAACAGTAACTTTTGCATCTTTTAACTCATTACTAATTGCGTATGGCAAACTTTGTTTCAAACTTGCATTTGACAAGTTCCATTTAGTGCCCGTTAGATTGACTCCCGTCACCTCATTTGTCATAGCAAGCAGTGAAATGTTGCGTGGTGCCTCTTTAAAATCAAACGTTAAACTTTGCCCACCCTGCAGAAAAAACACAATCTCTTTTTCGTCGCCCATAAAAAATGGCACTAGTGGTGAATGAATATTTGAAAAAGTGAAAATATTACTAAGCAAATGGTCTAGCCTACCCCCGAGGGAATTGAGGGCGGCTACGGCTATCGTTTCATCTTCTCTTACTTGCTCTTTTCGCGCTGCTGCCTTCAAGGCAGCTTGAAAATCTGTGTCGTCCTTTTCACGTTTAAGCTTTATCGTTTCTATCTTGTGTTGTGTTGCAAATTCAACCGAGCTTTGCTTCGCACTGTCAAGGTCACCAATTAAAAAGTGTGGCGTAATACCAGTTTCGCAAAATATATCAAGCCCCCTGTCAACTGCATAGAGAGCATCAAACATTGAAACAATTTGCGTAAAAAAGTCTGCATCACAGGTTCTGCCACCAAGAGACAGGAGTAACTTTTTCTTTTCTTTTACCTGACGTGCAAGGCTAAATTTTGGGAAATGCAATGTTTCTAACATTGGAATTTCTCCTCGAGATGTTTTAGAGTTTTTTCTGCCACACAAATCCATTCTTCCTTTGTTCCCTTGTTTTCAAGCACAATGGTTGAATTGGCAATCTTAAAATCACGACTTAAAAATTTTGCTTCACGTCGCATAATCTCTTCTTTTGTCCAGTGACGTGTCACATTTTGGCAGACACGCTTTTCAAGACTTGCTGTGACGTAAATCACTTCGTCAAGCCATTCTTGGCTATTTGTTTCAAAAAGCAAGGGAATCTCTATCAGTGCAAAGCTTGTATCTTTTGGCAAGGTTTGCACCTTTTCTTTTATTATTTTTATAGTTTTATCATGCACAAAATTTGTGACAAAATCATATTCTTCATTTGAATTAAAAATTTTGTCTGCTATTTTTTTGTAAACGCTCAAAATTACATCGGAAAAGAAATCTTGCCCCCATCTTTCGCGTGCCAACCTTTGAAAGGCTGGTTCTAACAAAACTTCTTTTGCTATATCATCTGCGTAAAAAACCGGCACGCCATGCTCCTCAAACACATGAGCAAAGGTGCTTTTGCCAGCCCCTGCCTCTCCGGTAAGCCCCACCAGTTTCATCACCAAAACCTCTTTTTGAAACGCGGATTGACAATAATTGTATTATCATGCCCACCACGAGAAGTAAACATGGTAGATGACAAATCTTCCACATCCGTCATTTCTGGGTCAAGTTCTTTCAAAAATCGTGATGGCTCATTGTAACGAAAAGTGCCAAAGAGCATTCTTGTTACCGCATGGGTAAGATAAAGTCGTTCCATTGCCCTTGTGATGCCAACATAGCAAAGTCGGCGTTCCTCGTCTATTGATGTTTCTTCCTCTGCTCTTTGAGAGGGAAAAATTGCCTCTTCCATTGCAACAATGAAAACGACGGGAAATTCAAGTCCCTTTGCAGAGTGAAGAGTCATTACGTTTATTGCGTTTTCTGTTACGTTTCTCTCGTCGTTATCCGTGTAGAGCGGAATTTCTGTAAGGGCATCTATCACAGATTTATCCGGTGTTGAAATAGAAAGAATTTCCATAACATTGTCCTCTTTGTCCTGCCAATCTGTCGGGAATTCTTCTTTTAAGTGTGTAAGGTAGCCATTATCATACAAGACAGCGTTCAATGCATCTCCCATTCTGGACGCATTGCGCAAGATGTTTAGTGAATAGGTTGCAAGGGTCATTGCGCCAGTTTTTGCCTTGCCTTTCAAGTCTATTTCACCTTTCTCAATGGCAAGCCAAATATCCTCCGCAGAAAAACTGTTCATTTTTTCTATGTATTCAAGGAGTTTTTCTATATTTTTTTCGCCAAGACCAAATTTGTAGATACTGGCGACTCGCTTTAGCGACACATTGTCCGCAGGATTTACCGCGAGGCGAAGAGAAGAAATAACGTCCTTTATTTCGAGCCTGTCATAGAAAGCAAGCCCTTTAACAATTCTGTATGGGATATTATGCTCAATTAGAGCAGATTCAACAGAACGGGAAAGTACGTTCATTCTATAAAGAATTGCAAATTCGCTATATGCAAAGCCGTGCTTTGTTACAAGCTCGTCAATACGGCTCGCAATCCATTCGGCTTCATCATCACCACTGGAAAATTTAACAATATGCACCCTCTCGCCACTTTCCCTGACAGGCACAAGGTCTTTTGGAATTCTCTGTGTGTTGTTTTGGATAACGCTGTTTGCCGCAGAAAGAATTTTACCAGTTGAACGATAATTTTGAGAAAGAATCGTTATCGTTCCGCCAAAATCCTTTTGAAAGTTCATCAAAAATTGCATCCTACTGCCACGCCAGGCATATATAGACTGGTCTGGATCACCCACCGCCATAATGCGGTTTTTATCTCCCACCAAAATCCGCAAGAGAAAATATTGCGGAGAATTGATGTCTTGATATTCATCAACAAGCACCCATTTAAGGCGTGATTGTTCCCTTTCTCGTAGCTCCGGGTTTGTAGCAAGAAGATGCAAGGGCATCATAAGAAGGTCATCAAAATCAAAAGCACCAGCGGTTTTTAGCGCCTCTTGGTATTCATCATAGATTCGTTTTTCAGTTGAGTTAAGGTGTGTTGGTTCAAGTGTAACGGGGCTTGCAGCAACCTTTATTTTGCTGATTTCTTCCACCACTTCACCAGGACTCAAGGAAGCATGGCTATCTTTGTTTCCTTTAAGTCCCAAGGAATTCAAAATTCTTGACACTACACTTTTTGCGTCACTTCTGTCATAAACCACAAATGGATATTTGTAGCCCGCTTCCTCTAGAAAAAAGCTATTCCTATGCAAAAAACGAACACCCCAAGAGTGAAAAGTGGAAAGCTCAAGCCCATTCAAATCTTTGCCAAGCAACCTCTCGGCACGTTCTTTCATCTCTCGTGCCGCCTTGTTTGTAAAGGTAAGTGCCAAAATTTTCCACGGAGCGACATCAAGCTCATTCACAAGATAGGCAATCTTTGAAGTCAATACACGCGTTTTGCCACTTCCTGCTCCTGCCAAGACAAACTGATTTTGCTCACACTGAAGGACAGCCTCACGCTGTTCCTTGTTCAAGTTATCTAGAATACTACTCATCGTCATCCTCTAATGCAAGTGTGTTTTGTCCTAATTCAGAGGAGGTATCGTCAAAATCATATTTAGAGGCTTTTTCTAGGCTTTTTGTAATCTTTTTTGTGCTTGCTCCTGTAGATTCCAGCTCCTTTTGTGCTTCTTCCATCTTTTTTCTTGCCTTTTCAATGTAATTGCCAAAGGTTGCAAATTGTTTCTTCACGTCTTCCAAGAGTTTCAAAATTTCCTTTGAATGTTTTTGAATAGCAAGCGAGCGGAAACCTATCTGCAAAGAATTTAACAACGCCGTCAGGTTAGTCGGTCCCGTTACAATTATTCTGTATTTTTGTGAAAGTTCTTCTGCAAGTCCTGTAATGTTGAGCGCTTCCGCATAGAGCCCTTCCGTTGGCACAAAAAGAATTGCAAAGTCCGTTGTTGCAGGGGTGTCTATATATTTTTCTGCAATTTTTTTCGCTTCGGTTAAAAATCTTTGGCGAAGTTCCTTTCTGGCTTCTGCCAGTTTTTCAGCGTCGCCTTCGTTTGCCACTTCCGCCACCTTGTTGTAAAGATCCAAGGGGAATTTTGAGTCTATTGGGAGCAAAACAAATTCGTCATCGATTTTTGACGGAAGTTTTATTGCAAATTCTACCCTGTCGTTTGAATTTTTCTTTATCTGCACATTTTCCAAATATTGCTCTGGGGCAAGAAATTGCTCCAAAATTGTGCGTAGTAGTGTTTCGCCCCAAATGCCACGCGTCTTTACATTGGCAAAAATCTTCTTTAGCCCACCGACTTCTTCTCCAAGCTTGTTCATCTCACCAAGCCCTTTATGCACCTGTTCAAGACGCTCCGCAATGCTATTAAAAGAATCGCTTAAGCGTTTTTCCAAATTTTTGGAAAGTTGCTCATCTACTGTTTGGCGCATTTTTTCCAGCTTTTCTTCGTTAGACTTTTGGAGCTTTTCAAGGTTTTCTTTTAATGTTTTGTCAATTCCTTCAAGACGTGAATCATTTATCTTAGTAATGGTAAAAAGTCGCTTACCAAAATCGTCTAACGCTTTATCTTGATGTGAGGATATTTCACGAAGAAGTTTTACGTTCTGGTCGTTTAAAGTTATTTGCTGTTCCTTCTGCTCACAGGAGAAAGATTTTAACTGTTCCTTCTGCTCACGGGAGAAAAATTCCAACTCTCCATTGACGTCACCATTTGAATTTTTGTAGATTGCAACAAGATATATGAGCAAACCGCAAATTATCAAACAAAGAAAGGTTACTGAAAAAATAAGTATTTGGGTTAATGAAAACATGGTTAATTCCTCTGCTAAATTTTTATTCGTCCGTATTTTATCTTTTAACCGTATAAAAAACAAGACAAAAAGGTAAAAAGACAAAGGTAAAAGGTAAAAAACTAGAATTATATCTTGTAAAAATAAATTTTCCTGCTAGAATAACAAAATGGATTTTTTGCGGTTTGTTACATTATGAACCTAGAAATTCTCTGAATTAGTCATTTACATTACTTACACATGCATAGTTGATAATGATGAGGTGAATAGAATATGGACACAAGACGTCGTCGCCTATTAAGACAAAAATATTTGAAAGAAGAAGAAAGACTCGGCAAAATGAGCCGTGGACTTTCTTATGATAATAATGATGATTCTAGCGAAGAAGATGCAGAAAACGAAGGTAGTCGCTTTGCTCCGCACGTGCCAAAATACAAAGCTAGAACTTTTAGGAACATCTTGCGTGATTATGACGATCCAGATTTTGACGAAAGACAAAATTATATGCAGGATTATCAAAGGGAAGAAATTATACCAGAAGAGCCAAAAGATTTTGTCGAGCCACGCCATTTAACGGCTCCTACACAACGCAAAAATGTACCTGCTTCATCAGAACCAGAAGAATTGACTGAAGAAATTCAAGAAGAAGTCCTCGAGGAAAAACCAATCAATCAAGATGAAGCAGATGAACTGGAAACTGAATCTTACGAGAATGACTACCTTGACGATTTTGACTTCGATAACGATGAAGCAAAAGAGGAGGACGATACAGCCTCTCTAGATTTGCCAAAAGATTATCAACCACAGCCCATTAAAAGAAAAAAAACCCTGCGTCAAATAGAAGCAGACGAAAGACGCAGACAAAAAGAAGCTTCAAGCTTACAGGGCAGACGCACGGACCTGCATTCATACAACGAATTACAAAAGCCCAAGACACCTCGCCCAATCCGTTGGCTTGCTTTCTTTGCATTTATTATGTTGGCCTTTTTGGGTGGATATTACATTTGTGGTGGAGTGCTTCGCATAATGAATGTTCAACCAAGTAGTGAAGTTCAGGTGGAGCAACAAACAACTGATAATGCTTCTTTACCAGAGCAGCCACAAGAAACAAAAAGCGACACTACTGCATCCACACAGACCACCGCCAATGTTAAATCCACCACAATATTTGTGCCAAAAGGTGGCTCTCTCGTTTCTATCACTATTGAACAAAAGGAAGCTTCCTCAAACGAGCAAATGCTAAAGGGAATTCTCGGTGTTTACCTTGACAGCGTGAAAGAAATCGGGCTACTATCCACAGCCACAGAATTGACAGAAATTTGGATTGGCGGAGACACTTTATATCTATCAATGAACCAAAATTTTATGTCTGACCTGCGTAGGCTTAGCGCCCAAAGTGCTACACTTTTAATGCGCGGTTTTCTACGCACGATAAATACAAATATGTCCAGCGTGAAAAAACTAAAGGTCTTTATAGATTCACAGGAAATCGCAATTACACAGCCAATAGACCTTACCAGAGTATGGGAGGCAATGTAATGACTCGCTTTGACGGAAGAACTTTTAACGCATTACGCCCAATAAAATTTGAAAGACAAATCAACCGCTACGCCGAAGGCTCTTGCCGAGTAACTTGGGGCAACACGATCGTCCTTTGCACAGCAAGCGTTGAAGAAAAGGTGCCACCATTTTTGCGTGGAGTTGGCACGGGCTGGGTAACAGCTGAATATTCAATGCTGCCACGTGCCACAAAGACAAGAACCGTTCGTGAAATCACCAAGGGAAAGCCAAACTCTCGCTCCAGCGAAATTTCCCGCCTCATCGGCAGATCACTCCGTGCCGCAACAGACCTTACAAACCTTGGCGAACGCACGATCACAATTGACTGTGATGTGCTCCAAGCAGACGGTGGAACGAGAACCGCCTCTATCTCCGCAGGCTTTGTCGCACTCTTTGACGCATTCCGCTTTTTAACCAAAGAAAAATATTTAACAAAAATCCCTCTCATAAATCAAGTTGCAGCTGTAAGTGTTGGCAAGGTTAAGGGAGAAATTTTGCTTGACCTCTGTTATGAGGAAGACAGCACAGCGGAGGCTGATGCAAATTTTGTAATGACGGGCAAGGGTGAGTTTGTAGAGTTTCAAGGCACTGGCGAAGGTGGCACTATAAACTATACAGATATGGCAAGTTTGCTTGAACTAGCACAGACAGGAACAGCAGAAATTTTGAAAATGCAAAGAGAATGTCTTTGCCTAACAGAGAATGAAGCTAAATTATTTGTGTAATGGAGTAGCCAAAATGCGACAAATAGTTTTTGCGAGTACAAATAGGGGCAAATACGAAGAATTCAAAAAAAGTTTTGCGGGACTTCCCGTTGAATTTCTTTTTGCTGGGGATTTTGACAGCAAAAAAAAAATTGACGTGGAAGAAACCGGCTCAAGCTACGAAGAGAACGCAATTTTGAAAGCAAAAGCCTATGTCGAATCTCTTGGGCTTACCGCATTAGCAGACGACAGTGGACTTGAAGTCGCCACCCTTGGCGGAAGACCTGGCATATATTCGGCAAGAATGGGAAACACAGACGAGGAGCGACTCAACTGGCTTTTGACTTCTCTTGCCTCTCAAAAGGACAGGACTGCACAATTTGTGTGTGCCATAGCACTTGTTGAGCCAAACGGTGCGACACAAACTGTCCGTGGTACATGCCAAGGGGAAATTATCACCGAACCGTGTGGCACAAGTGGCTTTGGCTATGATCCTGTTTTTGTTCCCAATGGATACGACAAAACCTTTGCAGAGCTAGGTATTGACATAAAAGACAAAATCTCCCACCGCGCAAATGCAATAAGAAAAATAAAAGAAATTTTGAAATAAAAGTTAATCAGAACCACCCTTCAAAAGGGTGGTTTGCACTAGGGCTATAAGCCCTGGTTACTAGGC
>CALELF010000021.1 GCA_937902895.1 uncultured Synergistaceae bacterium
AAAAATATTTTTAATCGTTCGAGGAAAACTTGTCAACAAAAATTGTACTACATCACAAGTGGAAAAACAATTCCTGGAACTGAAAATCTTTCATTTAGTCACCTTTACGAATATGATGACCGTTTTTTTGAATTTTCCTGGAAAGATGATGACAATGACTATGAAGACGAAGATGAATTACCTATAGGATTATATGACACAAAAGAAAGAAAAGTAATCTTAGAACCTTCGGCTTATTTTGTTATCCAGTGGTCAGAAGATGAAATACTTGTCAGTGAACTTACTGGGAAATATGGTACGGGAGATTTTCGAGACTACTTCATAAATAGCAGGGGAGAAAAAATCTACCCTTGGCTAAACAATAAAGGTTTTGCAATAGTCGAGAGACCTAATAAATTGTTGGTATCGATTGTTTCAGTGGCAAAGTTTACTGAACTAACGGGAAATCCTTCTAGGTACATAACAGCAAATGGGAAAAAGTATGAGCGTGTATTTATGTATGGATTGTATTCTCCCAAGGAATTTTTCATACTTCCGATGGAGTATGAAAAAATTAACGAAGTAGCAGAAAATATTTTTGTTTGTCGAAAAGATGGTATTATTACAGTTATTAAATTAGATGAAAACGATTATTGAAGCAAAACAACGTGAAGAAAATAACAAGGCAATTAACACAAAGCTAATATGTGCTTTGCCTTTATCTTTCCTTTTTCACCTAGCAAAGTCGTAATAGTGGTACTTCTATTAGCAAAAAAAGACTTGTTTTTTACTCAAAACTCCCCACAGGGGAATTTTGAGTAAACTATTGGCGTGGTGGAGACCTAGACCCATCACAAAACTGGTCAGTCTGAACGTCTTGGCCAGTGCCAATACATTTTTGTTTCTTGCGTATTTGATTTTTAACCAAAACATTTGTGCAGTTTATCTCCCCGAAGGCTATCTGTTTTTGCTAGAAATTTCTCAAAATTTTTTGCGTTTTTTGCATAATTTTACTATGGTAATACTGCATTATACGTTTTGCCTGTGCAGAAAAAAGTCTGCGCAGGTTTTTGTTTTTTTTCGGAAATAATTTTTGCATAAATTCTGTTTGTTGTAGTGAAAAAATATATAGTTGCATTTGGCAATTCTGTTGTATAATTTTTGCCAAATAAAAAAGAGTCCCCGAAAGGACTCAATGCACTCACTGTGCGATCGGCTAAGCCGACGATTTCGCCATAATGGCAATATTTGAACTCAAGGTGTAAATCCATAGGTAATATGACCTACGCCAATATAATAATACAAACTTGGAGGAAATGCAAGTGAAAAATCAAAATTATTTTATTGGACTAGACATTGGCACAAATTCTGTTGGGTATGCTGTAACAGATGAAGACCACAACTTGCTAAAATTCAAAGGCGAGGCTATGTGGGGAAGCCACATTTTTGAAGAAGCAAAACAATGTGCAGAGCGCAGAGGCTTTCGCACTGCACGCCGTCGCACTGCAAGAAGAAAACAACGTGTCCGCCTTGTGCAAGAAATTTTTGCAAGGGAAATTGCCAAGGTTGATGAAAATTTCTTTGTTAGGTTAAAGGAGTCTGCACTTTTCACAGAAGATAAGACAAACAAAGACCTTTTTTCTTACTTTGTAGATAATGACTTTACCGACAAAGATTTTCACCGCAAATACCCCACAATACATCACCTCATAATGAGCTTAATTGAAGACAAATCATATCATGACCCACGCTTGGTCTATTTGGCTACCGCTTGGCTTGTTGCACACAGAGGACATTTTTTATGTGAAGTTTCAAAAGATGATATAAAGTCAATATTGAATTTTAACACTGTGTATAATGATCTCATAGATTATGCTGAAAATAACGACCTTGAGATCTATCTTACAAGGGATATGGCAGAGGCGCTAAAGGAAATTCTATTACTCAAGATTGGGGTAACCTTAAAGAAAACCAAGATAAAGGAAAGCTTATTTGACGGCAAAGAAGAAAAACCAACCGAAGAAACATTTATTTCACAGAAAGAGCTAATAACCTTACTTGCAGGTGGACAGACAGATACCTCAAAATTATTCCCAAGCATAGATGATGAAGACAAACAGAGTGTTTCTCTTGTCAAGAATGAAGAAGAATTTATTTCACTCCTCGCCACACTTGATGACGCAAATGCAGAGATTTTGCGTCGTTTACGTGCAATATATGAATGGTCTCTTTTGAGTGAGGCTTTAGCAGGTGAAAACTTTATTTCATTAGCCAAGAAAAAAATCTATGATGAGCATAGCAAAGATTTAGAAAATTTGAAAAAGTTGGTGCTTAAATATCTGGGCAAAGATGGTTACAAGAAAGTTTTTAAGAGTGTCACGCAAAACAACTATGTTTGCTATTCGTATAATTTGAAAAGTCTTTCAGCTGAAGAAAAAAATAAAGTTGGAAAAGCGACAAAGGAAGATTTTTGTGCTTTTGTAAAGAAAGAAATCATTTCAAAAATTACACCAAATCCTGAAGATAAAGTGCTATATGACAATATAAAAGATAAAGTTGAAGCCAATAACTTTATACCAAAGCAGGTAAATGGAGATAACAGAGTTATTCCATATCAGCTGTATTACGCTGAGCTAAAGGAAATTTTACAAAATGCGTCTAGCTATTTGCCGTTTTTGACAGAAAAAGACGAGGACGGTTACACGCCAATGGAAAAGCTATTGAGCATAATGGAATTTCGTATTCCTTATTATGTTGGACCTCTGCACAGGGATAAAAAGAGCAAATTTGCTTGGATAACGAAAAAGACAACAGGGCAGATTCGCCCATGGAATTTTATGGACAAAGTGGATTTGGAGCAGTGTGAGCAAGATTTTATAAACAGAATGACCTGCATCTGCACCTATATGGTCGGAGAAAATGTCTTGCCAAAACACTCCATGCTATATGAAAAATATACTGTTTTGAATGAAATCAATAAGCTCAAGATTAACGGTGTGCCAATAACAGTTGAAGCGAAGCAGAAAATTTTTGAAGATTTGTTCTGCCAAAGACGCAAGGTAACACCAAAAATGCTTGAAAGTTTTATGATAAGTAATGGAATGAAGCAAAAGGACGATGTCCTCACCGGAGTTGACATTGAATATAAAATAAATTCTTCTCTCTCGTCTTACCACGATTTCAAGAGATTTATCGACGCAAAGATTTTGAGTGAAGAACAAATTGAGCAAATTATTGAACATATCACCTATGCTAGTGACAAGGTAAGATTAAAAAGATGGTTAGCAGAAACATTTTCATTCTTGTCACAAGAGGACATAAACTACATTTCAAAACTTCACTATGCAGATTTTGGCAGATTATCAAAAAAATTTCTTGCAGAAAAATTTGCACAGGACGAGAACGGACAAAAGACAAGCATAATAGGAGCTCTTTGGAATACAACTTATAACCTTATGGAGCTGATACACCTTGAGACCTTTACCTTTGGAAAAGAGCTAGAGCAACACAGAAAAGAATATTATGCAAGCCACCCTGCAACGGTAAACTCCATTATGGAGGAGCTCTACATTTCCAATGCCGTAAAACGACCAATTTTCCGCACGCTAGATATTGTAAAAGATATAGAAAAAGCTATGGGGCACGCACCAAGCAAAATATTTGTGGAAATGGCACGCGGTGGGCAAATAGAAAAAAAACGCACGACATCAAGACTAGACCAAATAAAAGCCTACTATAAAACTTTCCCAAAGAGTGAAGTAAAGCAACTTGACCATTTGATAAATGAGTTGAATGGGGTGACAAATAATGAGCTCCAAAGCAGAAAATTGTTTCTTTATTTCATGCAACTTGGCAAATGTATGTATTCCGGCGAAGCTATAAACTTGGCAGAACTAAAGTCAAAAGAATATGACATAGAGCATATATTTCCACAGTGCTATGTCAAGGATGATAGTTTTGACAATATTGTTTTGGTGAATAGCCGTCTAAATGGTCAAAAAAGTGACACCTATCCAATTAAAGATGAAATTCGCAGTAAAATGTTTGGCTTTTGGAAAAATCTGTTCGATAAGAATCTCATCACTAAAAAGAAATATGAAAGACTGACTAGGTCAACGCCTTTTACGGATGCAGAAAGAGAAGGATTTATCAATAGGCAACTTGTGGAAACACGTCAATCAACAAAAGCGGTTGCAGAAATTTTGCGTTCTCGCTACGAAAAACAAATTGCAGATGGAAAGCTGTCTGAAGAAAAATTTCCTGAAATTGTTTATGTTAAAGCAGGACTCGTTTCAGATTTCCGCCATGAATATAACTTGCCAAAGGCAAGAACAATAAATGACCTGCACCATGCAAAGGACGCCTACCTAAACATAGTGTGTGGTGATGTTTATAACTCACGCTTCACCAAAAACTTTATAAAAACTCGTCATGGAGATACAAGGTATAGCATAAAGACAGGCACTGTGTTTGGAAATGAAGTCAAACTTGGTAATAGGCTTGTTTGGCGTGGTGCAGATGATGTAGCAAAAACAGTAAAAACCTTAAGCAAAAACAACATTCACTTGACACGCTTTGCCTTTGAAAGAAAAGGTGGTCTTTTTGACCAAATGCCTCTTTCTGCCTCGGCAGGCTTGCTTCCACGCAAGAAGGGATTAGACACAGAAAAATACGGTGGTTATGCAAAAACTACCTGCTCTTTCTTTATGCTTGTTGCCTACACGGAATGTGGCAAAAAAGACAAAAGAGATATGATGCTTGTCCCAATAGAATTGATGGTAGCAGAACGAGTAAAAAAGGATACAAACTTTGCCCTGCAATACGTCGAGCAAGAAATAAAAAGAATCTTCAATATAGCGGAAATTAAGAATATTTCATTACCTCTTGGCACGAGACCGATAAAGATAAACTCTATTCTTTCCCTTGATAGTTGCAAATTTGCAATTACTGGTAAAGGTAGTGGTGGGAAGAAGATTGGAATAGTATCTCTAATGCCTCTATTATTGTCTAAAGAAAATGAAACTTATATTAGAAAAATTGAACGTTTCCTAGAAAAGAATGAGGGAAGCGATACCATATTTGTGGATGGTGAGCATGATAAAATAACAAGAGGGAAAAACGAGGAATTATATAAATTTCTGTTAAGTAAAATTTCCTATTTTCCATTTATAAAAATATTGGAGGAGCAAAAGTCTGTTTTGGAAAATGGATTTGATACATACTTTCTCAAATTAGACTTAAAAGACCAGCTAAAAGTTTTGTCAAATATCATTTCACTCTTTATGACAAATAGATCGAGAGGATGCGATTTGACAGCTTTAAAAGGCGTTGCAAGAGCCGCTGAATTTGCAAAGAGCACAAAATTATCTAATCTATTCAAAAAATTCAAGGAGATAAAAATTATTGATACATCTGCAAGCGGTTTATTTGAAAATAAAACGGAAGATTTGCGGAATTATCTATGAGCTTTCGCACAGTGGTTGTTTCACAGAGGTCAAAACTAGACTTTAGCATGAATTACCTTGTCATTAGGACGGAGGAGCACACTCAAAGAATCCGCCTTGATGATATAACGCTTTTACTGGTGGAAAATCCCGCTATTTCTATCACTGGTTGTCTATTGGAAGCCCTTGTTAATGCAAAGGTTAGGGTGGTATTTTGCGATAGCAAGCATAACCCAATTTCTGAACTTTCGCCTCTCTATGGCAGTCACGATTGTGTGAGAAAACTCCGTTTTCAACTAGCTTGGGAGGAAGAAACCAAAAGAAATATTTGGAAACTCATCGTGCAACAAAAGATTACTAATCAAGCGTTAATCTTGGAGCAATTTAGCAAGTTAACAGAAGCGAAGATGCTCTATGACTATGCAAGAGAGGTAACAGATGGCGACGAAACAAACAGAGAAGGTCACGCTGCTAAGGTATATTTCAATGCCCTTTTTGGAATGCAATTTAGCAGAAATCAAGAGAATGCAATCAACTCAGCTTTGAATTACGGATACTCGCTAATTTTGTCTTGTGTAAACAGAGAAGTTACAAGCTGTGGATATTTAACTCAGTTAGGCATTTTTCACGACAATACATTTAATCAATTTAATCTTTCCTGTGACTTGATGGAACCATTCAGACCACTTGTAGATAAGGTAGTTGCGGAGAATATCCCCAATGAATTTACAACAGAAACAAAAAGAGAGTTATTACCAATATTGGAATGTCAAGTGCAAATAGAGGGAACTAATCAACTTTTGCCAAATGCAATAAAACGTTTTGTTCAAATATTCTTTGACGCTATAGGAAATAACGATCCTTCCATTATGGAATTTCCGATGTTATGAGCTATCGTTTTATGAGACTAATTGTATTTTTTGACCTTCCTGTAAAGACAATGGAAGACAAGAGGAATTATCGTCATTTTAGGAAAGATTTAATCCGCTTGGGGTTTTATATGATACAGGAATCTGTATATTGCAGAATGTTGCTAAACCAAACAGCTCTCTATATTGCAACAGAACAAATAAGGCGTATAAAACCACCGACAGGGCTCGTGCAACTTCTTCCGGTCACAGAGAAGCAATTTGCAAGAATGGAGTATATTGTAGGAGAAGCTAAAAGTGATGTCCTTGACACAGACGAAAGGATAGTAATATTGTGAAAATTGCTTATAAAGCATTAAATTCCGTGATAGACCTAGATGAGCATCCAATTTTTACCTTGACCGTAGAGAGCCCTTTGCTCTTTTTTCATCTCTTGCATGACATAAAACAACAGCTTGCAGGTTTTGATGGAGATGTTATTCTTTCCGAAAAGGACAAAGAATTAAGCATACAAAAGAAAATGGAATTGATCACTGACCCTGTTGATTTTGACATAAACACTACAAGTCTTTTGAATAAAGTTGCAGCCAGAGTCAATTCCATTGCAATGGACGAAACACATTTTGAACAGAGTCAGAAAATTTTGGCGAACTTTGAAAAATTTTTGTATGATATTCTGCTTGATATGGATGCAGATTTTTACTGTGATAAGCTCTCAATGCTTGCAATAATAAAAGCAAGTGGTATAAAGGCAGAAGTTTGCCAAAATTCACTTCTTGAGTTATTATACTCATACATGAAGTTAGTGCGAGAATTTGACACAGATAAGCTATTTGTCTTTGTAAATTTACGTAGTTTTGTGACAATGGAAGAACTTCAAAGCTTTTTTCATACGGTTAAAAGCCATGATTTTCAAGTGTTGCTTTTGGAGAATAGAGAATATCCTTTATTGGAGGACGAAACAAAGCTAATCATAGACAAAGACCTTTGCGAAATCTAGTCAAGACTATGGATTTCACCCGCAGCTTAAGGAACTGTTAACTCAAATTTGAGGTTTGAGAGAGGTGTAAATCCATAGGTAACTCAAACCATCTTCAGGGTCACGTACATCATTACCCTGTTTGAGAGAGGTGTAAATCCATAGGTAACTCAAACAAAGAAAGGAGAAAATACAATGGCAACTCAGTTTGAGAGAGGTGTAAATCCATAGGTAACTCAAACTATAATCTTTTTTGAAGTCCATGATTTTTGGTTTGAGAGAGGTGTAAATCCATAGGTAACTCAAACCAAAATCCTCGCTTGCGTATACCACAAAGCGTTTGAGAGAGGTGTAAATCCATAGGTAACTCAAACCATGTCTTTCTTTCTCCTTCCAATAAATTCGTTTGAGAGAGGTGTAAATCCATAGGTAACTCAAACAATCAAATCTGGTGATAGCTCAAGCATTTAGTTTGAGAGAGGTGTAAATCCATAGGTAACTCAAACCCGAAATCGATATTTGCAATGTGTGCGAAGTTTGAGAGAGGTGTAAATCCATAGGTAACTCAAACAGCGAACATCCATAGGATTAACGAAATCAGGTTTGAGAGAGGTGTAAATCCATAGGTAACTCAAACGTTTAGTTTGTTCAGACCCCTCTCGTACACGTTTGAGAGAGGTGTAAATCCATAGGTAACTCAAACTCGTTCGTGTTTCTTGGTGTTGAGGTAATGGTTTGAGAGAGGTGTAAATCCATAGGTAACTCAACCCCCTCTTTTAACCAGTCTCGCATTTTATACGTTTGAGAGAGGTGTAAATCCATAGGTAACTCAAACCGTGCCGTGACCAGAACGAATAGAAATCTTGTTTGAGAGAGGTGTAAATCCATAGGTAACTCAAACAGCGTGGGTGTTGGCAGAAATGTGGCACTCGTTTGAGAGAGGTGTAAATCCATAGGTAACTCAAACTAACCTTTCCCGCTTGCTTGTTAAAGCTTGGTTTGAGAGAGGTGTAAATCCATAGGTAACTCAAACGCACGTTTGCAAGGAGATGGCAAAGATACGTTTGAGAGAGGTGTAAATCCATAGGTAACTCAAACAGAACCAGATTTCCATACTGCCCGTGCAAGTTTGAGAGAGGTGTAAATCCATAGGTAACTCAACCCCCTCTTTTAACCAGTCTC
>CALELF010000022.1 GCA_937902895.1 uncultured Synergistaceae bacterium
CTCTCAATTAAAATTTACCCTTTTCCTCAAATCCCCTAAAAAAACGTGAAGAACCAAATTTTTTGCCTTGAGGAATCCTGTGGCGTTATGCGATTTTGTCGAAAAAAAAATAACTTGTAGCGATGAAAATTTCTTTCTATTTATCGACGAAGTCCAGATGGCAAAAAAAACAACTATCAAGAATGAATATGGAATGGATGAAGTTTCCGTCTATGATATGCTTAATGAGCTCAGAGGATATAAGAACCTAGATGTATATGTGACAGGAAGTAATTCAAAAATGCTTTCGAGTGATATTGCTACCGAGTTTAGAGGCAGGTCAACGCAAATCCATGTTTTTCCTCTGTCATTCCAAGAGGCATTTTCTTTTTACGGTGGAAATGAAAAGGATGTGCTAGAGCAATATATGCTTTTTGGTGGAATGCCGGAGCTTACGAAGAAGAAAACGGATCACGAAAAAATGGAATATTTGAGTTCCTTATTTGCTGAAACATATATAAAGGATTTGAAAGAGCATGGAAGAATTCAAAGAGAAGATGTCCTCTCCAACATACTTGATTATCTAGCCTCAGCAATAAGTTCTCTGACAAATCCAACCAATGTTGCCAATGCTATTAGCAACACGAAGCATGAAAAAATTGATAATAACCTTGTTAGTTCATATATTGAAAAATTGAAAGATGCTTTCATTTTGTTAGAAGCGAAAAGGTATGATGTTAAGGGCAAAACATATTTTTCCTATCCAAATAAATACTATTATTCGGATGTCGGGCTGAGAAATGCAAGATTAAACTATCGTCAATATGATCTAGGGCATATTATGGAAAACATTATGTATAACGATCTTATAAGGCGAGGATTTAAGGTCGATGTTGGCGTTGTGCATGATAGGAGAAAAGGAAAGAATCTGCAAAAAGAAATTGACTTTATTGTTAATGATATGGACAGAAGAATCTATATCCAATGTGCCTATGAATTGAGCAAGGAGGAAAAGAAATCTTCAGAATTGGATTCTTTTGTTTTAACTGGAGATTTCTATAAAAAGATAATTGTTAGAAATGACATTCCGCATCATTTTTATGATGACAATGGAATTCTGCATTGCAGTTTGCTTGACTTTTTAATGAATAGAGTGGAATTATTTTAATATTGATGGTGTGTAATTTTCCTTGCCATGTTCTCTTCCTACAACTTATCTCTGCAAAAGAACAATCAGCAGAATAGAAAAAGAAACAACAGTGCTGTTGATTTTTGAAGAGCAAGAATAATACATATATTGAAATAGTTCTTTCTTATTGCAACATAAGAAGAAAATCTACCACATGCATTGTCCTGATGCCCTCGTAATTTCCTCCAGAAAATTCATCTGCATGAAGCACATATTTGGGGTAATTATCTGAAATGCTTAAAAGTCTTCCATACTCTCTGTCTTTTGTTTCTTTCGATGCAATTCTTTGTGCTATTTGGATATAAAGTTTTTCACCTTGTTTTGTTGCCACAAAGTCAATTTCTGTCTGGTCAAATTTTCCGACATAGACTTCATAGCCCTTTCGTAATAGCTCAAGGTAAACAATGTTTTCCAGAGCAGAAGCAATCATATCTTCGTTATATCCTAGAACAGCAAATCTAAACGCAACATCTGCAAGATAAAATTTTTCTTGAGTTTTTAATATTTCTTTACCCTTGATATCATATCTTGAACATCTATGAAGAATATATGCACTTTCCAGTTTCTTCAGGTAATTGTAAACCGTTTCTGTGTCCAACTTTCGATGCTCATTCTTTAGATATTTTGAAAGCGTCAATGCAGAAAATGTTTGCCCCATATTGTCAAAAACGTATTTAATAACTCTTTCCAGTTGATCAACTTTTCTAATTTGGTTTCTTTTTACAATATCCGTAAAAATTGTAGAATTATAAATGTCGCGGACAACTGTATAAGCTTCATCAAAAGTATAGTCCTTTTGCGAAAGGGCAGGAAAACCACCAATACGCATGTATCTACGAAATTCCTCGTAATTGTTAGTAACGGTAGCATATTCTTTCCTAAAATCAAGATATTCTGAGAATGACAAAGGAAAAATGCGAAACGAAACGTATCTGCCAGTAAGATACGTAGAAATTTCAGAAGACATCATTCTTGAGTTAGAGCCGGTAACAAAAACATCCACATTGAAGTCAGTCACGATGGAATTTACCGCTTTTTCCCAATTATCTATTTCCTGCACTTCATCTAAAAAAATATAGGTCTTTTTTCCGTCAGCAAGATTTTGTTTGACTTCATTATAGAGTCTCGATGCGGTTTTTATTTCTTCATATTGCAACGAATCAAACCGATAGCATAAAATTTGTTTTTTATCCACACCTTTATGCATTAAATCGTCTTGAAGCATATTAAGAACAGTAGACTTTCCGCAACGCCTAACACCAGTCAAAATTTTGATAAAAGGTGTATCCACGTAAGGAAGAATTTTATCCATGTATAATTTTCTATAAATCATAATAAGCGCTCCTCCTAAAATTCCAATGTATACAGTATACATAAAACCTCTAAAAAATCAACTGTTTATATGAATATATACCGATAAAATTATTGTAAATTGAGACTTTTACGGGTAAGTTCAAAAATCAAAAATCTTTCAACTGAATTTACTTTGACAAAATACTTAATTGCCAATACAATAGCCTATCGGGCATTACGGTTAGAATATAATGCACGTGAATGTTTAACTTCCGCAAGCGACGGGGTGCTTTGCGTAGAATATCGCTTACTTGTAAGTGGAGCCTGCAGATTGCAGGCTCCATTTTTTTAGTGAAATTTGTTGAAATGAAGCGTGAAAAAGAAACTACAAATGTAGTTTCTTTTTTTTTGCCATAAAAACGGCCTTTCGGAGTTAGCGTTTGTTTTTTATATACTCCATAGTGTGATGAGGGCGACGGAGCCAAAATCAAAATTTTATATAGATTCTTGTAGGAGAGCATAAACGAAAAACAGTATTTCGGATGCGAATATTGGAATCAATATAATTCAATCATTCAAATTAAATCAAATTTCGGAGGCAAACAAAATGAAAAAAGTTTATTTCAGAGAAGAAGTCAAGGTAGTTGGTGTTAAGAATGAAGTTGTTGAAGATGGACAGATGTCAACAATAGATTTTTATATCTGTGTTGCCAATCAAAAAATCTACGCGTTTACAAAAACGTTCTCAAGACAAATTTACAAACTCTGTAAATCAAAAATTTCATTCAACAAGTTATTAACATTCAAAAGCAGTAACAAAGAAATTATGAATTTGGTCAAATATGCTAAATATCTTGCGCCATATTTGGCAAAAGAATATGACTTGCCAACAAGAACGAGATGTGTCAGCTGCTATTAAAACGCTATTTCGGTTAAGAAATTAGCAAATGAGAAAATTACCCCAGAAATAGGAAATGTGTATGTAACAAACAGACAAAAACTTATGATTGAAGGTGATAGGCATAGGAAAAGCACGTAAAACGGTATTTCGGATTGGAATTAAAATTATAATACTATTAACAACAGAAACGATGACGGCAAAACAAAGGTAACAACAAGCACATAAAAATGAAGGAAGGTGAAAAGCAGAGAGCGAACAGCTTAAAAACAGTATTTCGGATTGAAATTTAAATCATAATACAATCACAACAGATAGTAACGGCGACGATGAAGGCAATGGCAATCGTAAACGCGAAGACGTAAAAACGAAAGGAGAAAATCACATAATGACAGGCATATTGGTAGATGTTGCATTAAATCTTATATCATCAGCAATAGTCAAAATAGTATTCTTTTAAGACAAACGCAACAGCAAGAAAACGTTATTTCGGTTAAGAGTTTTTAACATGGTATTTTTTAGACAAGATTGAAGTTGCAAAATTTAGTTTGGTAAGGAGGCAAACACTATGGGTGAAGCGATTATTTCATTTGTATTAACATTTGCAGTAAAGCAATTAATCAAAGCTGCATTAGGTTAAAAAAACGCAAAAGAAAGGTTGTGATAAGTTGGAGAAAAAAAACACGGTAAATCTTACAATGGAAGAGGTAAAAGCAGTTCTCAAAAAATTTATTGAGAAGGAAAAAGAAAGGAGTGATGCCAAGAACATCGACAACGCGGCACTTTTAGAATGTGCTAAATGGTGCAGACTAAAGGGAAAAGAGGCAATGAGGAGCACAAACATTGTTTGTGCTTGGAAAATCAGTCAAGCATATTTTGCAATGGCTGATAAATTAGAAATAGCTACTTTAGAAAGTCAAAATTTATCAAAAATCAAAACAATAAAAGGAGAAGAAAACTATGACAAATTTTGCGAAAAAAGATGTTTTTAAGGGAGAGATTGAAAATTCAATCAGAGGAACAATTCAGCAAGTTATGGAACAAACAGGTAAGGATTCACTTTCTTACATTGGAGCCTGTTCGGTTACCACTTATGTAAGAGGTGTTTTTAGAAAAAAACTTGGAATTGTGCCACCAAGCATTGAGGTTGCTTGCAATCTAAGCGAAGCGATTCTTGCTCCAGATGCAGCAACAAGACGTGACAAAATTAGAAAAGCCAAAGGTTTGGCAGGTGGTGTAACAGGAATGGCAATGATTTTAAATGGTTTAGGCGGTGCATTAGGTTGGGGTGCAGGTATCATGCACACAATAATGGTGTTCTTCACAGGTGCATCTCTTGCTGGACCAATTGGTTGGGCTCTTGGTGGAGCCTCAATCCTGGCAATTGCAGGTTATTTTGCAGTTAAGAATGATGCTCCAGAGCAGACAGAGCGTTTCCGTAGGTCACTCATTGAGTCTGTTGGTCAAGCAATAGATGTGATGTGGGATGAGTATGGCGAAAATTTAGCCGCATAATGGTTCAAAATTTATCCAAAACAAAAAAAATAAAAGGAGAAAACAGAAATGACAGATTTTTCAAAAAAAGACGCTTTTAAGGGACAGATTGAGAATTCAATCAGGGAGAAAATTCAGCAGGTAATGGAACAGACTGGTAAGGATTCACTTCCTTACATTGGAGCATGTTCTGTTACAAGTTACGTAAGAGGAATTTTTAGGCAAAAGTTAGGAATTGTGCCACCAAGCGTAGAGGTTGCTTGTAATCTAAGCGAAGCAATTCTTGCTCCAGATGCAGCGACAAGACGTGACAAGATTAGAAAAGCTAAAGGTTTGGCAGGTGGTGCAACAGGAATGGCAATGATTCTTGGTGGCTTAGGTGCAGCATTAGGTTGGGGTGCAGGTGTTATGCACACAATGGTAGTGTTCTTTACTGGTGCGTCTCTTGCAGGACCAATTGGCTGGGTTCTTGGTGGAGTTTCACTGGCGGCAATTGCAGGTTATTTTGCATTTAAGGGTGATGCTCCAGAGCAAACAGAGCGTTTTCGCAAGTCCCTTATTGAATCTGTTGGTCAGGCAATAGACGTGATTTGGGATGAGTATGGTGAAAAATTAGCTGATTAATAGGAGGAAGATAACAATGGAATTTAACAAACTAGAAGAGACACAATTTGGTAAAAAGGAGCTTTTTAAGTCCAATCTTGCTTATGCAATAAAAGGTAAGTATCAAGAGGTATTGAAAGCGAGTGGAACAGGCAGTATTACTTACATGGGAGCAGAGGATGTGGCGTTATTTGTGAGAAAGGTTTTTAGGGATAAGCTTGGCACAGTTCCAAAGCTTGTGGAAGCGGCTTGTCTTACAAGCTGTGCAATTCTTGCACCAAACAAGGAAGTGCGTCGCAAATTAGTAAAGAAAGCTGTTGGAATTGGCGGTGGTGTTGCCGGAATTGGAATGGTGATAACTGGAATTGGAACAGCACTCGGTTGGGGTGCAGGAATGATTCATACAGTAATAGTGTTTTTCACTGGAGCATCTCTTGCTGGTCCAATAGGTTGGGTTGTTGGAGGACTGAGTGTGGCAGCTGTGGCAGGTTATTTTGCAGTCAAGAGTGACGCACCAAATCTTTCAGAGAAATTCTGTAATGCTTTTGTAGAAAGCACTGGAAATGCAGTGGACAAAATTTGGAATGAATATGGTGATAAATTGGCATAAGGCTAAGGATAGTGTATAATTAAACATTGATACCAAATTGTGAGGTTACTTTCATGGATAGAGTCCTACAACCTAATCAAAAAATAACACTGGAAGGCAAGGAATTTACAATACAAAAAATTTTAGGAGCTGGAGCATCTTCTGTTGTATATAAGGCAATTTCATACAGCAATGGTGCTCCATTGCTCCATGTATTGAAAGAGTATAATCCAAGCTCTATTTATATTGAGCGTGATGCAGATTTAAACCTTGTGTATGCAGAAAAGTATAAGGAAAAATTTGCAGCAGGCAAAGTCCGCTTTGAAGATGGATTTAAGCAACAGAGCAAAATCCGTCAAAACAGCGGACTGACCAATTCAACAGTGAATGTGCAAAGTTGGTATGAAGGCTATGGCACTTGTTATATTGATATGACCCTCTCAAATGGAGAGTCTTACGATGGAGTTAAACCATCACATTTGCATGAACTAGCCAAGACAGTAAAAGCTTTGGCAAGGGTTGTAGGAGAGTATCACAAGCAGGGACTTTTGCACCTTGACATAAAGCCTGAAAATGTATTTACCATTCCTGAAACAGAAGAACTTGTTATGCTTTTTGACTTTGACAGCGTAATAAGCAAGGATGAGTTAATCCAAGGGGAAAATTTTCCCACACTTTCCTATACGCAATCTTGGGCAGCACCAGAGCTCAAGACAATGAAAATCAACAAAATCTCTGAAGCAACAGACATATTTTCTATGGGCGAAATTATTTTTGAGAAGATTTTTGAACGTCATTCAACAAAAAAAGAGCAACGTTTTACATGTCGTTATGACTTTTCGGAAGTAAAACAATCCAAGGCTGAATTTTTACAGAACGTATCGGGGAAGGTCTATGAGTTGTTGGCAGAGATATTTCACAAGACGCTCACAGCTTTCCCAACAAACAGATTTCAAAAGGTGGGAGAACTTTTACCACATTTGGACAAACTTATCGAGTTATCTGACCCAAAAGAGCCACGGCTCATAAATGCAGTTGTAACGCCAGAAGAATTTTTCGTTGGTCGTGAGAATGAGTTAGCAGAAATACATGAAAAATTGCAAAATATGGACAAGCTATTTATCTCTGGCATTGGTGGCATTGGTAAGAGTGAACTTGTTAAAAACTACGCAAAAATTCACGAAGCAGATTATGACATAATTGTCTTTGCAATGTATCAGGGCAATCTCTCTGCCATGATTTCAGATGATGCTATGTTTCCTATTTCAAATTTTGACAAAGAAAAAGACGAAAAGCTAGACGATTTTTGTAAAAGAAAAGTAGCAAAATTAACGGAGCTTTGTGCGGAATATCCGAAATCACGGATTTTATTTGTCATTGACAACTTTAATAAATCTTTGGCAAATTTCTCCATTGAAGAAAAGGAAATTTGGAAAAGCTTAAAGAAAATTAATTGCAAAATGCTTTTTACCACGAGATTAACTAACTTTGATGAATTTGAATCTATGGAAGTAAAGGCACTACAGGAGAGAGAGAATATAAGGTGCATATTTGCAAGGTGGTGCAAAAAATACGAGAATTATTTTGATAGCGAAAAACAGGCAGTTGAAGAATTAATAGATTACGTAAATTCTCATACCTTGCTTGTTGAGCTTATTGCGAGGCAGATTAACGCAGGTCGTATTGTATCACCAAGCAAAATGTTAGAAAGACTCAGGGAACATGGTCTTTCTAATGCTGGAAGAGAGAAAATAACTAACACTAAAGACGACGAAGCAACACAAGCTAATGTTTATGAACACACAAAGGCATTATTTGATATTGCTAATTTAAGTGAAGCAGCTAAATATATACTCGGTAACATGGCACTTGTCCCACAAATTGGAATAGATGAAGAACTATTTAGTGAGCTATGTGGGCTAGATAATTTTGATGCAATAAATGACTTGCTAGACGAAGGTTGGCTCACGGAAGAAGAGACAAAATTTACACTACACCCGATTATTACGGAAATTGCAGTGGAAATAGTTAAGAATGACACAAGCGTGTGTGAAAAGTATATAGAGAACCTTTTGGCACAAAGGGAAATTTTAGAAAACCAAAAAATAACATCATCACAAAAATCATGGCTTGTAAATGCACTGGATACATTAGCGACAAGAGCCTTGCGATATAGCATTTTACTGAGTAGCCTAGCCAACGTTCTTTATTATGTTGTTAGCTCCATATATAACCAGGGAGCACAGTATCTTGATAATGCAAAAAGATACCTTAGCACGTCTGAAACCATTTGCCGTAACAAGAATCTTGACTTGCTTCAAGATGTCCTAGAGCTCAAAAGAAAGATTGGGTTATTTCTTGGTGATACAAAAATGGTAATGAATTGTGTGCAAGAGATGGATAATCCAATCTTTA
>CALELF010000023.1 GCA_937902895.1 uncultured Synergistaceae bacterium
ACCCATTATTTCAAGTCATAATCACACTTTTTTATTATTTCAGTGACGACTATTTTACCATAGAGGGCATCTACGCTTGCAAAGAAAAAACAAGGAGCCGTTGGTGTAACCAACGACTTCTTGCCTTTATGTCTTTTATGTTAGCCAATGCCTTAAGGCATTGGCGCTTATGGCTAAAAACTATTTCCCAAACATATACCAAACGCTGAGGTTAGCTCCTATGCTGTCGCGTTTGCCTGTGAAACCTTGAAGTGCAAGTTCTACTTTCCATGGGCTTGTTGCATTGTGGTATCTGAAACCAAGTTCCGCCATTCCGCTTCCGCCCTTGAAGTCTGGCTCAAGCAAAGCATATTCTCCCATGTGCCCCTTTGCCTTGCCGTCAAATTCATATTCATAGGCAAGACCGCCAAAGAAGTTAAACCCGTTTTTGTCTTCCTTGCCATTGTAACGGAATCCTACACGGAGTCTGTGGCTGTTTATTGCATCAAAGTCAAAATTTTCACTGTCAACTGTTACACTGTCGCTGTTTTGTCTGTTCCACAAGTATTTTATATATGTATCAATGTTAGATTTACTATCTTTGCCCAGTGCCCACTTGTAACCAAATCCAGCGTGGGCTCCGAGGTATGGACTTCCCATGTTGAAGCTTGTGTTTGTGCCTGGCTCAAAATTATCACTGCTGTATTTGCTGTTTATGTAACCGGCTCTGAAGCTTGCTTCTGCGTGGAGCTGCCCTAGCTCTGTCTTCTTTCCTTCAACCTTTGCAAAGAGACCGCCACCGAAGTAGTTAATGTCTCCGCTTGCTGTTACAAGACCCTCTGCAAAGTTATTCTCTGTGTTATAACGTCCGTTTCCACCTTCTGCAAAAATGCCAAGGGTGAGATTGTCAAACACAACCTTGGAAAGTCCTGCTGCAACATTGAACATATTGAGGTCAACATGGCTTCCTGTTTCATATCTGCTATGGCTTCCACCGAGGGTAACAAATGTTTCCCATTTGTCTGTTACAGTATTTGCACTGTCTATCACAGATGAAGCAATAAGGTCACTTGCACTATTGAGTGCAGCAGAAACGCCAAGTCTTGCTTCGTTGAAGGATTTTGTCTGGTCTGCTGCTGCCGTGTCAATGCAGCCAAGCATGAGAGCATCACCTTCAAGTCCCACGCTATAAAGATATTTCTTTACTCCCTTTGTTGTTTCAACTTCTTCTTCTCCCTCGTAATTTTCAGCCTTTGTTATGAGGGTCATTGTTTCGCCTTCAGAAAGCTTGTAATCTGAATCTGTTTGAACAAGACCAATCGTTTTTCCAGAAAGGTTAATGGGATTTGCACTATTGACTCTAATGAACACATCATTTGGCTTGTGTCCATCTAGGTTAAAATTGAGACCGGAGTTTGATACCGTTCCACTAGCTCCAACAGTTGTCTGTCCTGCTATTGTTATAGGAGCACCAGCAAGAGTTCCATCTATTGTGTTTGTCCCTTTTAATGTAAATTCGTTTACCGTTGTAAGTGTCGCACCATTGGCTACATTAACGTTACCTGCAAGAGTTGTGCCGTTTGCGTCTGCTATCAAAGTATTGCTTCCTGTGTCTGATGTAAAATCTTGATTGTATGTCGCATTAGCCAAGGTAAGCTCAAATCCGTTTTTGAGTGTTACCGCGTTTGACGCATCTGTAAAAGCTGAACCAAGTGTCATCCCCGTAAGTTTACCGCTTGTAAAGGTAACAGGAATTGGTTCATTAAACTCACTGGCATAGTCTGTTAGGTAATCTTCATTTGCTTCTTCGCCAAAGATAAGCATGGAGCCTGATGTAGCGTTCCCCGCCTTAATTGTCATTGTGCCAGAAGCGTCACTTGACGTATCTACGAGCTTTGCATAATTTATAAAATTGTTACTGTTATCCTTTAGCACAGCTGAAACATATTTGTTTGTGCCAGTTGAAGCACCTGAATATGCAATGGTTGAATCTCCAGTTTTATCCAAGGTAAATGCACCAAGCTTTGGCTTCTTTATATCTGCACTCTTCAAGGTCACCTTCCAGCCGTTTGCACCAGTGTAGGTATTGTCCAGTTTAAAACCACTAGCTACACCGACATCCTTTTTACCACCAGTTGCGGCGGATAAAAACACAACCTTGCTCGGATTCAGATTTAAAGCCGCACGAACACCAAGAGAATAGTCCACGTCGTTGGAGAGGACATAGCCGTCAGGGTGGACATAGAACGCAAAACCGTCACCGGAAGGCGAGCGCAGCCACCAAAAGGAGTCATCTCCGGTCGCTTTTCTACTAGTATTACCTGTAAAACCATAGGCACTGTTTTTCACATCACCTTCGCTCAACAGAAATAGATGATCTTGCGTTGAGTCTCCTGCAATATCTTCACTTATTGTTGTTTTCGCTATTTGTGCCTTTTCTCTTCCATCAAATGTGATTCCACTGCTAGGATCTGCTGTATCTGCTCTGTCATAAATGTCCGTTAGAAGTCCGCGAACTGTGGAACTAGACCATACATTGCTTTTATCAACACTCGCATCAAACTTTGATGTTGTTAGCACCTTGTCTGACAATAACAGCACCTTATCCCCTGTCGATAGCACTCGCCATAGAAGACCATCACTACCCTTTTTACCAAAGTATATCGTCTTCGCTAGATTTGCTGCTGTTCCATCATCTTTACTCGCTCCACCACCTGTCTGCCCAGTCGGTATCAACTGATCAACCGTTATCAGTCCACTCGCTAACACCGGCGTCACACTTGACGCCACACTACTCACCGCTAACATCATTGCTAGCACTACTGATAATAACTGCTTGAATTTGAATTTGTGCATTTTTAATGCCCTCCTAAAATTTTTTTCTTGTTGCTTTTGTGTTGCTATAAAATATTGGCTTTCGCCATTATTTCCTGTGAAATAAATTGAGAATTGAGAGTGGAGAATTGAGAATTG
>CALELF010000024.1 GCA_937902895.1 uncultured Synergistaceae bacterium
CCCATTATTTCAAGTCATAATCACACTTTTTTATTATTTCAGTGACGACTAGTTATTTGCCCTGAGCTCTTCCACTTTTCTTTTTAATGCTTCAAGGGCAGTCTTTTCATCTCTTATATCTTTTACTGTCTCTTCCATTGGGCAAAGCCCTGCTCCAGTCCTATTTATAATATATTGAACTACTGTATCATAACTGAAGGGCACACCCTTTTGCGTTAGCCAGTCTACTGCAGATTGGCTCATAACTACACCATGCACATAACACACATGTCCTAGTGTCATAAGCATTGCAGCAGCACGACCAATAATTTTGTCAAGGACAATAGCACCGTCAAATTCGCCCTGTTCCAAGAGGTTAATTGTCGGAGCAATTCCTGCTCCTGCAACTTCAATTTCTGCCCCATTTGGCTTAACGACAATGCAAGCAAGATTTTTCGTTGCTAGCTTTTCTTTTAATTTCTTTAATGCCTCTTGCGATAGCTTTTTCATAATTGTTATTTTTCTTTATTCACAAAATTTGTTGCAAATTGCACCGCACAACGTCCGCTAAAGCCACCATGACGAAGCTCCCATTGCACAGCTTCTCTTTCAAACTCTACAGTTTCAACTTCTTCGGACTTTGCTCCAAGCTTTACGGCAGTTTGGCGAGCAATGTCTAGATATTCTTCCTGCTCTGGTGAAACAAAACGAATAGCTAGGCCAAAGCGGTCAACAAGCGACAACTTTTCCTGCATTGTTTCAGAAATGTGCATATCCTCTTCTTTATCCGTTCTGTCATTCCATGTTTCTTTCATAAGGTGGCGTCTGTTTGATGTGGCGTATATTAGCACATTCTCAGGGCGAGCAGTTATTCCACCTTCAATAAATGCCTTTAAATATTTATATTCTGTTTCAAAATTTTCAAATGAAAGGTCGTCAAGGAAAAGAATAAAGCGGTAATTTCTGTTTTTCACTTCATCTAAAATGTCGTCAAGGTATGGAAAATGTTGTTTGTAAACTTCTATGACACGAAGTCCCTCATAGGCATAACGGTTCAATATTGCTTTCACAGTTGTTGATTTGCCTGTTCCACCGGCACCATAGAGCAAAACGTTATTAGCAGGACGACCTGCAATAAAGTCCTCAGTGTTTTTGATTATCTGCAATTTCTGTGATTCATAACCAATAATGTCAGATAATTGAACCTCTTGCACAGGGAAGGCAGCTTCTAGCGTTTTTTTGCTAATATTGTAACGGAAAGCATTTGCCAAGGCAAACTTGCCACAGCCACATGTTAAATAAAATCTCGCAATTGCTCCCTCAAGTTCTATTGCCGTTTCTGCACTTGAAAATTCTTTAGCAAAATCTGCAAAAACATGTGCCTTGCTTTCAAAATTGAAAGGCACATTTTTCTTTGGGATAAAATTTACGAGGTTATCGCCGAAATCCACAAAACTTGTCGCAAGTGGTGTCTTTTGTGCAAAGGCAAATAATTCTGCAACATCAGACTGAAACAGCTTGTAAAGAGAACAAGTCTCATCTACTGTGTTTCTTTCGTTTGCAACGGAGAATACGTTTTCTGCAGTTGCGACAAGATAGGCAAGATAATTTTTGAAAACATTTCCAGGCAAACCAAAACGATGAGAAATCTCTATCATTTTGTATATCGCGTCAGACCTCTCTCCACCATAAGAATTCCAAAAGGCATTCAGCACCTTATCATTTGCTATGTTTCTATATAAAATAAAATTCATGATTTTACTTCCAAATTCTGATTTTTTGCCATAAGCGCCAAGCCGTTAGAATTGAAAATTGAGATAATATGAAGTGACCTCGGGATTGTAGATTCGTGGATTTACCTGTA
>CALELF010000025.1 GCA_937902895.1 uncultured Synergistaceae bacterium
CCTTCACACGGTGGAAGTCGTTGGTTCAAACCCAATACCGCCCACCATATAATACATTTATTCAAGGACGCAAGTGTTTTAGACACTTGCTTTTTTTTGTCAAAAAATTATGCTTTATTCAATACACTTTTATTTCTTGACAAAGATTGGTATATAGATAAAATTTGTATGTATTATTTAACTGAAGTAGGTGGTTAACTTGATATCAACATTAGCAGACGCTAAGGTCGGTCAAACTGTCCGAGTAAAGAAAATACTTGGACAAGGAGCATTACGAAGACGTATAATGGATATGGGAATTACGAAAGGTGTTTGCATTACAGTAAGAAAATTAGCACCACTAGGAGATCCAATGCAGCTAACGTTACGTGGCTATGAATTAACATTGAGGCATGAAAGCGCAAGCCTAATTGAAACAGAAGTTTGCTTCCATTAACTTAGCAATCACTAACAGTTTAATATTTAAGGAGAGAAAAGATGGCATTACGAATTGCTCTTGTAGGTAACCCAAATTCAGGCAAAACTACCTTGTTTAATTTTCTTACTGGCGAAAACCAATATGTTGGAAACTGGCCAGGTGTCACAGTAGAAAAAATAGAAGGCAAACTCCGCAACAAGGAAAACATCACTATAACAGATTTGCCAGGCATTTACTCACTTTCCCCTTATTCTCCAGAAGAAATCATAGCAAGAAATTTTTTAATTGATGAACATCCAGATGTAATTTTGAATATTGTTGATGGGACAAATCTGGAACGTAATTTATATTTAACCACCCAACTATTAGAGCTTAATATTCCTGTGGTAATCGCTGTTAATATGATAGATGTTGTGCGCCACCGTGGCGATAAAATTAACCTTGAACTTTTTTCAGAGCGACTGGGATGTAAAGTTATTCCAATTTCAGCTCTCAATGGCGAAGGTATTGATGAAGTAGCAGATGCAGCTATCTTAGCCACGCACGAATCAAGGCAAGCTATCAATATGCATCCTTTCTGTGGAATTGTTGAACACGCTCTCGCTCACATAGAAGAGGCAGTATTGAAAAACGTTCCTAATGATATGCAAAGATGGTATTCAATAAAAATATTTGAACGCGACAGCTATGTTTTTGAAAAACTCAACATAAATAGTGATACTCTAAATTCAATAGAAGAATATATTAGGGAAGCCGAAAAAGAATTAGATGACTCCTCCGAGGGCATCATAGCCAACGAACGATATCAATTTATAGAGCAAATTAAGCAAGGTGCTTATCAGAGATCCGATTACTATGATTTGACAGTTTCAAATAAAATAGATAAATTTCTCACCAACCGTTTCTTTGCCTTGCCAATTTTTGTTGCAATAATGTTTTGTGTTTACTACATTTCAATCTCTGTTGTTGGAAAATGGACAACGCAGTGGATTAACAGTGCCCTGCTTGGCAAAGGATGGTATCTTGGCAGTTATTGGGTGCAAGGGCTTCCTGTTATGTTATCTAACTTGTTTACAAAATTCAACGTCTCTGCCCCACTATCCTCGCTTGTGATACATGGAATTTTAGCAGGATGCGGAACAGTTCTCAGCTTCTTGCCACAAATGTTTGCACTTTTTATCTGCATTACATTCTTGGAAGATTGTGGCTATATGTCTCGCATTGCCTTCATTTTAGACAAAATTTTTAGAAAATTTGGTTTGTCTGGCAAGTCCTTTATTCCGTTTCTTGTTGCTACTGGCTGCGGAGTTCCAGGAATTATGGCAAGCAGAACAATAGAAAATATGAATAATAGGCGTTTAACCATAATCACAACAACATTTATCCCCTGTGGGGCAAAACTTCCAATGATAGCGTTAATTTCCTCTGCCCTGTTTGGGGGCTCAGCTTTGGTAGCACTTTCTGCCTATTTTGCAGGTATACTGTCAATTGTAATCTCTGGGCTAATATTAAAAAATTCTAAAAACTTTTCTGGTGATGTAGCACCATTTGTTATGGAACTTCCAGACTACCACTTGCCACATTTGTCAAATCTTTGGCGGACAGTTTCAGATAGGACATGGTCTTACATCAAAAAAGCTGGAAGTGTTATTTTAATCTCGTCTATAATAATTTGGCTTGGAGCAAGTTTTTCCTATGGTGCTAACGGGGTCTCATACACACCAAGTCTTAATCTAGAAAAAAGTCTCTTAGGACATCTTGCTTCATACTTTGTTTTCCTCTTTAAGCCACTCGGCTTTGGAAATATACAGGCAGTTACCGCAACAATTATGGGATTGCTTGCAAAGGAAGAAATTGTTGCCGTCTTTGGTGTGCTGGATATAAAAGGAATGACAATGCTTGCAGGATATTCCTTCCTCATTTTCAATTTACTTTGTGCACCCTGCATTGCAGCAATGGCAGCAATAAAAAAAGAAATGTGCAGTTGGAAATGGACAATTTTTGCCATCTCTTATCAATGTGTTTTTGCTTACTGTGTTTCTTTTATCATTTTTCAGCTCGGCAAATTCTATTCAGGAGCAAGGACAAATCCACTAGGGGTAACGCTATCTGCAATAATTCTAGGATATCTAGTCTATCGCATATTAAAGGAGAGGAATAAATAATGAATTTTATAACTCAAAATTTAGGCAACATAGTTGTTGGCTCGTTAGTTGTAATCATTTTGTTTTATGCATTAAGAAGCCTCATAAGAAGCTTTAGACATTGCAGTTGTCGTTGTGCAGACTGTCCCAATGAAATTGCAAAGGATTGTCATTGTCACATAAAAGAAGAAAGTAACGAAAAAAAAGAATGATAAGCCATTAGCCAATCGAGTAGGAGGCTACCCATTATTTGGGTAGCCGACCTCTCACAC
>CALELF010000026.1 GCA_937902895.1 uncultured Synergistaceae bacterium
GAGAGAATAACGAAATTAAGCAAAAATACAGTGCTATTGAAAAGGAAAATGCAGAAAATAAAAGACTTATTCTTGAATTGATGAAGAAAGTTAACAAACTGAAGAAATGATAATATTGGATAAAAGAAACGAATTGTAGGACGGAAGTCTTCAAAATTTATAACTTTTAATTTTCTTCTATGAACAAAATTTCTAAATTTTTCTTTCTTGACACTCATGATAGAAATGATTACAATAATTTTGCCCTAGAGGTCTTTGTATCTTAAAAAATAAAATAAGGAGTCAACACAGATGGTAGCATGGAACAATTTTGACACATTAAAGTCCTATAAGAAGCTTGCTTCCCTCACAAAGAGTGTAAACTTAAAAGAGGCAATGAGCGGTGAAAACGGTGCAGGCCGTGTAAAAAAATATTCCGTTCCAATGGCAGGCGGACTATCTTACAACTTTGCCGCAAAACAGGTTAATGATGATGTCCTTGTAGCTTTGGCAGAATTGGCAAATGAAGCACAATTAACAGAAAAATATGAAGAGCTCTACAATGGAGCTGTGATAAACACAGGTGAAAAAAGACTTGTTCTCCACCAGTTAAGCCGTGGTCAGCTTGGCAAAGATGTTATTGCAGATGGCGTAAACAAGCGTGAATTTTATGTAGCACAGCAGAAACGTGCAGCAGAATTTGCAAATAAAGTCCACAATGGTGAAGTTACGAACGCAAACGGTGAGAAATTTACAACCGTTGTGCAGATTGGTATCGGTGGGAGCGACCTCGGACCACGTGCTATGTATATTGCCCTTGAGAGTTGGGCAAAGGCAACTGGCAACTTGAAGATGACAGCAAAATTTATCAGCAATGTTGACCCAGATGATGCAGCCGCCGTTCTTGATTCAATTGACGTGGCACATTCACTTTTTGTCCTTGTTTCAAAATCCGGCACAACACTTGAAACCCTCACAAATGAATCTTTTGTCAAGGACGCCCTTGCAAAACAAGGACTTGACCCGGCAAAACACATGGTCGCTGTAACAAGTGAAACTTCCCCACTTGCAAAGAACAGTGGTTATTTGGCTGCATTCTTTATGGATGACTATATCGGTGGTCGCTATTCCTCCACATCTGCCGTTGGTGGCGTTGTCCTCTCTCTTGCCTTTGGTCCAGAAGTCTTTGCACGTTTCTTGGACGGTGCAGCAACACAAGACGAAACAGCAAAGAACAAAGATATTATGAAAAACCCATCTATGCTCGATGCCCTCATCGGCGTATATGAGAGAAACTTCCTTGGCTACACTGCAACTGCTGTCCTGCCATATTCGCAGGCTTTGAGCCGTTTCCCTGCACACCTTCAGCAGGCTGACATGGAGTCAAACGGAAAGAGCGTAAACCGCTTTGGCGAACCAGTCAATTATGTAACAGGTCCTGTCATCTTTGGCGAACCTGGCACAAACGGACAGCACTCCTTCTATCAGTTATTGCATCAGGGAACAAACATTATTCCTCTTCAGTTTGTCGGTTTCAAAAAAAGCCAGTTTGAAAAGGATGTCATAATAGAAGGTAGCACAAGCCAAGCAAAGCTTTGCGCAAATGTTGTGGCACAGATTATGGCTTTTGCCTGTGGCAAGGAAGACGAAAACAAAAATAAATTCTTTGCAGGCGGTCGCCCATCAAGCATCATTATCGGTGAACAGTTAACACCAGAAGCACTCGGTGCTCTCCTCGCTCACTTTGAAAATAAAATTATGTTCCAAGGCTTTATCTGGAACCTTAACAGCTTTGACCAGGAGGGCGTTCAGCTTGGCAAGGTTTTGGCAAAGAAGGTTTTGGCACATAACACGGACGGTGCTTTGAAAGCCTACGCAGAGCTCTTGAATATATAACTTTAATCCTAAACAAAAACACGGTATTGCAAATGCAATACCGTGTTTTTTATGCTTAATTTTTAACGAATAATTAGTCGTTTTCTATGCCAAAAAATTTGTATAGGTCGATAGAAGCTAGGTAGGCTGTTATAAGACCCAAAATTCCATAAACAATAACTATGCCGAGCAACTTTAACGAAGTGAATGACCAGCCTATCATGGTCTGTGAAAAAGCCATAGCCATACCAAAGAAGATCGCCGTTGTGTTATTCAAATATGTTTTGGGGAAGTTACTAAACCATACTGCAAGACCAGATACCGAACCACCGGCGATCACGCTAGCAAGCTTCACACCAAAGACGGTAACGGGGAAATATGGATAAAGAAAATCACCTGCAATAACCATAAAATATGCTGCAAAGAAACCAACGACAATATCAATAACTGCGCGAATTCTGTCCTGCGTAAAGGAAAAGTAAGTCCAGCTAACAAATGCCATCCATGTGTAGTTTGCATTGAATGGTTTGTCTGTGCCAGGAAAATTAAGACGCGGACCGTCTGGCACATTGGGGCAAATTATGTCATTTGCAAAGAGCAAAAAACAAGCGAGCAACCCATTCCAAACGGGAATGGCAACGTATTTAATCCAATTTCTTTTTGTCATGATCTATGCACCTCTCTAAATTTGTTATTTCAACATCGGAATTTTAAAGAATTTTTTTGTCCTTGTCAAGGCTGAATGTATATTTAGATTACACATAATAAACATCAATGTGGAACGTATGTATGTCCCAGTGCACCAATTTTTGGAAGGACATGCTCAGGGTTTAATCGCCTACCTTTTTTGGTCATTTCAAAATGCAGATGATTCGCCGTGGTACGCCCTGTTCTGCCAACCACAGCAATTTTTTGCCCTCGCTGAACGTTTTGCCCTACCTGAACATAAATTGCACCACAATGCGAATAAAGTGATGTCGTTCCCTTATCAGGATGTGATATTACGCACATTTTTCCATAGCCTTTGTATTTCGGGTTATTCACTGAAACAAAGGTAACCACACCATCAGCAACAGCATAAATTGGCTCACCTGCACGTGACATCATATCCACCCCTGCATGCCCACGCCCGACACCTCTTGCAATATAGCCATAACGAATTGGCCACACATAACTATCGGAGGAAAGTCCTACAACATCTCCAGATAAATCAGGATTTGCCTTAAGTGTTTCTGCTATTTTTGCATTTTTCTTTTTCTGTGAGATAGTTTCAGCAGAGGAAACATACCTCGCTCTTCCGCGACGCCTTCCACGTTTTCTGTACTTTCCATTGACTCGCCTAGCTTTCTTGCCGTGTTTTACATTTTTACATTTTTTGTTTTTCTTGCTTGCTTTAAGTTTTTTGGCGTTTTTAGCTTTTCTTGCCTTTTTAGATTTTTTGCCAGT
Source organism: uncultured Synergistaceae bacterium (assembly GCA_937902895.1). GTDB lineage: Bacteria > Synergistota > Synergistia > Synergistales > Synergistaceae > CALELF01. The sequence goes on from CALELF010000026.1 coordinate 3,301, forward strand.
TTTGCGTGACTTTTGCAGACTTTTTGTGCTTCTTGTGTGTCCTACTTTGCTGGAAGCATAGCTAATATCACATGCTGTAAAGGCAAGAAACGCCACAACCATAATCAAAAGTATTTTTTGCAATGTTTTTTTTACAAATTTTGTTTCCTTCATTTTTATATTTGTCACAAACAGAAATAACGTATTTTAGTCTGTCCGCAATTCCTTTCTTATTAAATATCTGTTGATAAGTATACATTTCAATTAACATTGTGTCAAATTTTGTACAAACTTAAATAGATAAATCTATTGACAAAAAAACGCACAACTTTATAATAATAAACATAAAATCAAGTTCATGCGAACTAATATAAAAAAGGAGAATTTTTGCTATGAAACTCAAGAACCCTTACTTAAACCCAGAAGATGGCGCACTTTATCACATTCGTGTAAAGCCAGGTGAAGTTGGCAAATATGTCATTTTGCCAGGTGACCCTTTCAGAACAGATGTTATCAAAGATTATTTTGACCAGCCACGCCTTGTAGCCCACGCACGTGAGCACAAGACATGGACAGGTTACCTTGATGGTGAAATGGTTTCCGTTTGCTCAACCGGTATGGGATGCCCGAGTGCATCTATCGCAGTTGAAGAGCTCATAGCTTGCGGTGCAGATACATTCATCAGAGTTGGAACAGCAGGTCGCCTTGCTGACTCCGTTCAAGATGAAGCAATAAACGGAGCAATCATCACAGGTTCTGTCCGTGACGAAGGTCTCACAAGCCACTATGTTCCAAAAGAATATCCAGCAATGGCAAACAGATTTATCGTTGAAGCTCTTGCACAAGCAGCAAAGAGAAAGAACCTTCTCTATGTTGAAGGTATTGCACATTGCAAAGATTCTTATTTTGGAATGGTTGACCCAGATTCACTTCCAAACGGAGCAGCATTAAAGACACGTATTCAGATGTGGAAAGATGCAAACGTTATCACCACAGAAATGGAAACAGCAGCACTCTTTGTTGTTTCACAAATTCGTGGGTGCAGAGCAGGTGCCGTTATGTCCTTCACAGGCGGTAAAGGTGGTCACCACACAGCCGAATCAATTGAAATTGCAGTTGAGGCAATCAGAGACCTCATCAAACAAGACAAGGCAGCAAAGAAATAATAAAATTAAATTTTCAAAGGAAATGCCCCAAGGCATTTCCTTTTTTTATGCTAATTTTTACAAAAATTGCCCAAAATAAATTGATACTGTTGTATAATTGCAGATAATCTTTGAAAGGATGTGACGAAATTTGTATACCTTTAATCTTGGTGCAAAAATTTATATGTCTGAATGTTCGCTTGATCCAGTTCTTGAGGGCAGAAAAAATGTCCTTATAATCACAGATAAGTTCATTTCAGATAGTGGAATGGTAAAATATGTAACAGGTCACCTGGATAAAATCTCTGCGCAATATTCAGTTTTTAGCGACGTCCATCCTGATCCAGACACAGGAACCGTCACCGCTGCGCTTGAAGCCATGGAAAAGCAAAATGCTGACTGCATTATCGCAATGGGTGGTGGTAGCCCAATAGACACGGCAAAGGCTGTGCGTTTCTTTTGGGAAACGAAACTTGGACAACCCCCTGTGCATTTCATAGTTATTCCAACCACTTCCGGCACTGGCTCAGAAGTTAGTGCCTATGCGGTCATTACAGATAAAGAAAAGGGAGCAAAATATCCACTTATAAGTGACAGACTTTTGCCTGATGCAGCTGTGCTTGATGCAGCTCTCGTTCTCTCTGTGCCGCCAAAGGTAACAGCAGACACAGGAATAGATGTCCTCACACACGCATTAGAGGCCTTTGTTTCTGTAAAGCACAGTGACTTTTCTGATGCAATGGCAGAGAAGGCAATACAGCTTATCTGTCATAATTTGCCAGTAGTGTATAAAGACGGAAAAAATTTAGAAGCACGTCAGTCTGTTCATGATGCAGCTTGCATGGCAGGAATTGCTTTTTCAAATGCAGGACTCGGCTTAAATCACGCCATGGCACATGCACTAGGCGCAAAGTTTCACATTCCACATGGCAGAGCAAACGGAATTTTGTTGCCATACGTCATGAAGTTCAATGCTGGATGTGAAACAAAATTGACAGACACAGCTCAGCGTTATGCAACTATGGCACACGTTTTGCGAATAGAAGGCTCATCTGTTCGCCAAAGTTCACTTGCTCTCATTCGTGCCGTAAAGGGGCTTGTGGAACGCATTGGCATTCCAACAACTATAAGGGCAGCAGGCATTTCAAAGGAAGACTTTGAGGCGCAACTTGACACCATGGCAACCCTTGCAATGGCGGATAGAACTCTTGCCACAAACCCAGTAACACCAACTAAAGAACAGGTTATAGAATTATTCCGCGGTGCATATCACGGAAAATTATAGGGAGAATTAAAAATTTGCCATAAAGACCACAAAAGGTTCTTTTGATTTTTCAGCGAACGAAGTTCGCCTTTATGTCCTTTATGTTCTTTATGGTTTCAAGAACGAGGTAAAAAAGTGTTTGAAATCATTTCAAAAAACCAGATAACAGACAATGAATTTGATATCACAGTATCAGCCCCAAGAATTGCAAATCACGCAAAAACAGGACAATTTGTTGTGCTTCGTGTTGGTGACACGGGAGAAAGAATTCCCCTCACAATCGCAGATTTCAATACAGAAGCAGGAACAATACGCTTAATTTTTCAAGTTGTAGGGAAAAGCACAGCTTTGCTGTCTGGTTTGAACACAGGAGACAGTATCACGGACATTGCAGGTCCGCTCGGTATGCCTAGCGAAATTGAAAATTACGGCACTGTCCTCATGGTAGGTGGCGGTGTTGGAATTGCTGCACTCTACCCAATCATAAAGGCGTTGAAAAAAGCAGGAAACAGGGTTATAACTATCCTTGGCGGCAGGGATAAAGACTTAATCATTTTGCAGAAAGAATGCAAGGAATATAGCGACGAAGTAATTTTTACCACTAATGACGGCAGTCTTGGTATGAAGGGACTTGTTACCGACGCTATGCAGCTTGTTGCAGAACGTGAAGAACAAAAAATTGACAAATGCTGGGCAATAGGTCCTTCCATCATGATGAAGTTTTGCGCAGCGAAGTGTCGTGAGCTTGCCTTGCCATGTGTAGTTTCGCTAAATCCTCTAATGGTGGACGGGACAGGAATGTGCGGTTGCTGCCGTGTAACTGTTGGTGACAAAATTTTCTTCGCCTGTGTTGATGGACCAGAATTTGACGGCCTTGCAGTTGACTGGGACGAATTTTTGGCAAGAAGCAAACAGTATAAATATGAGGAGACTCTCTCCTTTAACAACTACAAGGAGGGAAAATAAATGGCTGTCTCAAAGACAAAAACTCCCATAAAAGAGCAAGAGCCAAAAATCCGTGCAAAAAATTTTGACGAAGTTTGTCTTGGCTACTCGCTAGAAGAAGGGCGCCTTGAAGCAAGCCGTTGCTTGAATTGCAAAACAAAGCCCTGTGTGCAGGGTTGCCCCGTCGGGATAGATATTCCAGCCTTCATAGCAGAGATAAAAAATGGCAATATGGAAGAAGCGTCAAATATATTGTCCCGCTACACGAGTCTTCCTGCCGTCTGTGGCAGGGTTTGTCCGCAGGAAAATCAGTGTGAGGGGCTTTGCACTGTGGGAAGAATAAAAGACAGTCAGCCTGTCGCTATTGGAAAACTTGAAAGGCTCGTGGCAGACTGGAAGCTTGCAAACAAAAAACTTGACAAGACTAATCCAGACAAAACCCAAAAAAATTACAAAGGGCGTGTGGCAGTTGTGGGATCTGGTCCGTCCGCTCTTACTGTTGCAGGAGACCTCGTAAAGCTTGGCTATTACGTCAAGATTTTTGAAGCACTTCACACAGCCGGTGGCGTTTTGATTTATGGTATTCCAGAATTTCGTTTGCCAAAGGCGATAGTGAAAAAAGAAATTGAGAATTTGCTTTCACTTGGTGTTGAAATTGAATGCAATGCAGTTGTCGGGCAAACCGTTACACCAGAAGAATTAAAAGAAAACTTTGACGCTTGTTACATAGCTGTTGGTGCCGGTGCTCCAAAGTTTCAAGGCGTGCCAGGCACTTCGCTACCAGGCGTTTATTCTGCTTCAGAATTTTTGACAAGAATAAACCTTATGAAGGGGTATCTTTTCCCTGAATATGATACGCCAATAAAGCGTGCAAAAAATGTTGTAGTCGTTGGCGGTGGCAACGTTGCAATGGACGCTGCAAGGAGCGCCTTGCGTCTGGGTGCAGAACATGTTACCGTTGTTTACAGAAGAAGTGCAGCAGAGCTTCCTGCTCGTGTGGAAGAATATCATCACGCAGTGGAAGAAGGAATTAACTTTGCATGGCTTACAAATCCCGTTGAATACATTGCAAATGACGAGGGCGTGCTTGGCGCAGTCCGTTGCATAAAAATGGAGCTTGGCGAGCCAGACGAAAGTGGCCGTCGCCGTCCAGTCCCCGTGAAAGGTAGCGAGTTCACAATTGATGCAGACTGTGTAATTGAAGCCATTGGGCAAGGAGCAAACAAGGTGCTTTTAAGCAACTTCCCAGACCTGGAGCTTACAAAATATGGTTACATAAAAACGCAGGAAAATTCCTGCAAGACAAATTTGCCGTGGGTGTTTGCTGGTGGCGACATAGTTACAGGCGCTGCAACCGTTATCTTGGCAATGGGAGCCGGAAAACTTGCAGCAAAAGAAATTGACGAATATTTGAACAACAAAAACAAAAAATAAAAAATATTTTTATAGGAGGATTACAAAATGGTAAAAGTTTATTCAACACAAACATGTCCTTGGTGCGAAAGAGTTAAGGAGTACTTAACTGCCTTGAATGTCAAGTTTGAAGTGGCAGACATAACAAACGACAGAGCCACTGCTATGGAGCTTTTGAAGCACACAAGGCAGATGGCAGTTCCTGTCACACAAATTGACGATGTTTATATCGTTGGCTTTGATAAGGAAAAGCTTGATGCGGAGCTGAAATCACGCGGCCTTATAGCATAGGTCTAGGTTGTAATTTAAATTTTTTTGTAAATTTTTTTTCAAAAACCTATTGACAATTTTTTATCCTAGTGATATACTTCCCATCGTTGACGGTACGGAACGTTGAGGGAGCATTAAAACGAGAGTGGAGATGCAAGAGCAACGGAAGAGCCGAAGTAAGACAAGTGGAGGAATAGTGAAATTGGTGAATAGCCAAGAGAGCTAGGACAAAGAAGCTTGGAAGAAAAGGCAGCTAGCGAAGAACAAACCTAGAGATAGGAGAGGGAGCTAGAAAGTGCTTGTTGAGTATGAGAAAGGACGAGAGTCTGAGTAAAAGAAAAACAATAAGTTGAGTAGAAGAAAGAGCGAGAGCTTGAGTAAACGAAAGACAAAAGTCAACAAAAAGGTGTGTAGGCAGAAAGAAACAGAAATTACAGAGATGTAAAAAGAAACAAAAACTGCAAGACACAGACGTTTGATTATAGCTAGTAGGTGAAAATCCTACAGCTATAAGAACAAACGGAAAGAAACCTGCCGAGAGGCAGGATTTTTTTTGCCAAAAATTTTTTAATCACAAAACGAAACGAGTCCAAGAGATTTTTTCTCTTGGACTCGTTACTATTAAATCTTATTTATAACTTCCGACTCTATTACCATATTTATCATATTTAATTATCCTGCCTGAAGCAGTTGTTTTGTAAGAACCGATTTTATTACCATATTTATCATAAATGGTTGTTGTGCCACTTGAATTTGTTTTATAGCTTCCTGTTTTGTTGCCATACTTATCATAAGAATTATAGCCACTTGAAGTTTTCTTGTAGCTTCCTGTTTTAGCTCCCGATTTATCATAGACATTATAACCGGAAGATGTCTTTTTATAGGAACCTATTTTATTGCCATTTTTATCATAACTACTGTAGCCGCTAGAAGTTTTTTTGTAGCTACCAATTTTTGAACCATTTTTGTCATACGAATTCATTGCAAACGCACAATTTGCAAAGATAAATACCAAAAACAAAATCAATAATTTTTTCATTATTGCCTCGTGTTTAAACAAAATGGAGCCGACTTCCGGATTCGAACCGGAGACCTACGCATTACGAGTGCGTTGCTCTACCAACTGAGCTAAGTCGGCATTTTATTGGAGCGGACAACGGGATTTGAACCCGCGACACTTGGCTTGGGAAGCCAATGCTCTACCCCTGAGCTATGTCCGCAACTAACGAACTGTATGATACCACAAATGAAAAAAAAAATCTAGACCGAAAATTTGCATTATTTTTCAAAAAACTATTGCAAAAAGTGGGGTTCTTGTGGTATTATATCTCCCGTTCACAAAGAAACAAAGGAGGTGTCCTCTAATGCCTAATAACAAATCAGCAAAAAAGAGAGTCTTAATTGCAGAGAGAAATCGTCTTTACAACCGTTTTTGGAAGACACGTTGCAAAAACGCTGTTAAGAAAGTTATCGAAGCAGTAACAAATAAAGATGCAAGCGTGGCACAGGAAAAGTTCAATGAGGCTCAGTGCGTGTTGGACAAGGCAGTTGTAAAGGGTGTTATGCATAAGAACACTGCTTCTCGCAGAAAAGCATACATTGCAACTGCAATGAAGTCACTCAGCAAATAGTTAATGACAAAATATTCGGTTCGCAAGAACCGATTTTTTTGTAGATTTTGTAGGTGATGAAATGAAAGCATTAAAATCTCGTCCATCAGACTGGAACTTTAAGCTTCATCTTGCCGCTGTTCCGCACGATGGCACAGCTTACACAGATGATTTTTTCGTTTCAGTGCCTGCCCCAGTTTCTTACTATGGACAGGAATATAAATTGACAAGCCCTCTCTCCGTCCACGTGGAGGCAGTCCGCAGTGGTGAAAGGATATTAACATCTGTTTGCCTAGAAGCAGAAATTGAGACACCATGCTCCCGTTGCTTGGAGCCGGCACAGACAAAAATTTCTTCCACACTTCGCTGGGTTTTCTCCATTACCAGGGAAGATGAAAAGCAAGGGGAGGAATGGGAGTATGATGAAATCGTTACCCTTGACAGCTGGGAAGAACATGTCGAACTAGGAGACTATGTTTGGGAGACCTTTGTTACTGCTTTGCCAGTTGCGGTTTTGTGCAAAGATACTTGCCGCGGGCTTTGTCCAAATTGTGGAGCAAATTTGAACAAGCAAACTTGCAACTGTCACGAGGAACAGGGAGACCCTAGATTTTCCGTTTTGAAAAATTTTTTATAAATCATCTATATAAATTTCCGTTACACTTACTTGACAAAAATTTTTATTCTTGTATACTAACCTTGTTAGTTCGCTAACAATTCTACAAGTAGTGTTCGTGGCACTACGGAAGTGATAACGGCTTTTAGCAGTTTATGCACAAAAACAGGGAGATTGCACTCTCCCTGTTTTTTAGTTGGGCTAATTGTTCTTGTTGTGTCTGTCTAGCCACTTGCAGATGTATTTCGTAGCTACACCTGCCATAACAGACACTAAGAATGTGACGACAGCTTTTTTCACAGCTTATGCACCCCCTTTCGTGTTCGGTATAGGGGAGAACAACATCGCTATTATAGCACAAGGTTCTTTTTTAATATTTTTCAAAAATTTTTTTTAAAAATGTTTTCCGTAAGGCGATTTTTGTGATATAATCTTTCGTCGTTTGTATGAGAATAAAAAATATATGGAGCTTGGCTCCATTGGGAGGTAATAAGAATGGCAACACCAAAAAGTAGAGTTTCACATGCACGTACACATTTACGCAAAGCACAATGGCTCGGGGAGCTTAATGCGCCTAGCCTTACCAAGTGCAGCAACTGCGGTGAGGTGATACGCAATTATTGTGCATGCCCTGCGTGCGGCTTTTACAGAGGTCGTCAGGTTATAAAGAAAATAGCAAGTGAAGCATAGCAGATAACAGCAACACTATAATATAGTGTTGCTGTTGTTTATATAGATTTTGAAATTTATTTAGAAAGGAGCAGACAAAAAATGTCAGCTTACATTGAAAGAGTCATAGACTCAGTGAAACAGAAAAATCCAAATGAACCAGAGTTCATTCAGACAGTTGAAGAGGTCTTGAGATCCCTCGAAACAATGGTTGCAAAGCACCCAGAGTATGAGGCTGCTGGGCTTCTTGAGCGCATGGTTGAGCCAGAGCGCACAATTATGTTCCGTGTGCCATGGGTTGATGATGCAGGCCGTGTTCAGGTTAATCGTGGTTACCGTGTTCAGTTCAACGGTGCAATCGGACCATACAAAGGCGGTCTCCGTTTTGCAAGCCACGTTAATCTCTCCGTTATGAAGTTCTTGGGCTTTGAGCAGACCTTCAAGAACAGCCTTACAAGCCTTCCTATGGGTGGCGCAAAAGGGGGATCTGACTTTGATCCAAACGGAAAGAGCGATGCAGAAATTATGCGTTTCTGCCAGAGCTTCATGACAGAGCTCTACCGTCACATTGGTCCAGACGTTGACGTTCCAGCGGGCGACATCGGCGTTGGTGCAAGAGAAATCGGTTTCCTCTTTGGCCAATACAAACGCATTCGTGGCGCATTTGAGAATGGCGTCTTGACAGGAAAAGGCAGAGCATACGGTGGATCTCTCATCAGACCAGAAGCAACTGGCTTTGGTGCAATCTACTATCTTAACGAAGTTTTGAAGCACGAAAACGACACAATACAGGGCAAGACACTTGCCATTTCCGGCTTTGGTAACGTTGCATGGGGCGTCTGCAAAAAGGCGGCCCAGCTTGGTGCAAAGGTTGTTACCCTCGCAGGTCCAGACGGCTACATCTATGACCCAGATGGTGTCGTGACAGAAGAAAAGATTGACTACTTGCTTGAGATGCGTTCAAGTGGCAGAAACAGAGTGCAGGATTATGCAGACAAATTCGGCGTGCAGTTCGTGGCAGGACAGAAGCCATGGGGACAGAAAGCAGACATTTGCATGCCATGCGCATATCAGAACGAAGTTGATATGACAGAGGCAAAGAAAATCCTTGCAAACGGCACAAAGTATTACATTGAAGTTGCCAATATGCCAACAACAAACGATGCTCTCTTCTTCCTCATGGAGCAGAAAAATATGATTGTTGCACCATCAAAGGCAGTCAATGCCGGTGGCGTTGCAACATCAGGACTTGAAATGAGCCAGAACTCCGAGCGCCTTTCATGGAAAGCAGAGGAAGTTGATGCACAGCTTCACAACATCATGGTGAACATCCATGCAGCATCCGTTGCAGCAGCAGAGGAAGCAGGACTTGGTTACAACCTCGTTGCAGGTGCAAACCTTGCAGGCTTCAAAAAGGTTGCCGATGCAATGATGGCACAGGGCATTTGCTAATTTTCTTGCCATAAAAACATAGAGTTTATAAAGCAAAAATAATTATTAAACAAATAAAATAGCCACAAGTGAAATTGATATGCTCCCCTCATGAGAGACAGTGAAATAAAAAAACAGTCTATCATGAAGG
>CALELF010000027.1 GCA_937902895.1 uncultured Synergistaceae bacterium
ATAGCACAAGTCCAGCTCCTTTTTTTTGCAATTTTGCTCCGTTCTCTGCAAGTTGCGTATGTAATTCTTGCCAAGATTTAGCGTTGAATAATATCGGTGCAAGTTTTTCACGAGCAATTCGTTCTCCACTTTTTGCTCCTGTTAAATTCTCATAATCTTTTGCTTTTGTGCTGATAGATTTTTCAAAGACGACTTCATTTGTCTTTACTTCAACAATTTTATTATCTTCAATAACTTCATAAAATTTTCCGTTTGCTCTTTTCCAGCCTTGCGTAATTTCAATTCTTCGTGCTGCTCTTTCGTTAGCTTTTTTCCAAAAGCCTTTTCCGTTTCCTGCTCTTACTGTCTTTTTACTTTCGGGATGCACTCTACTAACACAAATATGAGCGTGAAGAATATCTGTATTTTTATGCAAAGCATAAAAACATTGATGCTCTTCATATCCCTGTTCTTCCAAAAATATATTTACCGCTTCATCTACTTGTTCTTCGGTTGGAATTTCCCCTTCGCTCCAACTCAATATTGCGTGAAACACTGGGTCTCCTGCTCTTGAATCTGATTTATTTGCAACCAAGTTAAAACTATCAATAATGTCATTAACATTTTTTGTTGGAACATCATCAAAATTTTTTTTCTCTATAAAAAGCACTTTCTCGTCGTTTCCTACCCCTGCAATGTATTCACATAAATTTTTAAAACTACTTCCACAGTCTTTTCGTTTATCAGGGCATTTGCAAATCATTTTTGTTATCCTATTCTACAAAACATACCTTTCGCCAAATTTTTTTAGTTCATATTCGGCAGTCTTGAGGGCTTGTGTATATACTCTCCACGCTTCCCGTGTATCTTGAGCAAAATCAGGATTATCATTATAGAGTTTTTTAATAAGTCCACCTTGTCGTCTTAATTCATTTCTTATTCTCATTAGCTCATCATAAGTTGCACGAAAAATGTATGTTGGGTCGTTCACATTTTCTCCCCTTAACATTTGTCGCACAACTTCGCTTCTACTCTTGTGATGAATATCTGCAAGGTAACCAAGATGTTCATACTGTTCCTTGTTACATCTTATGTGAATAAAAAAAACTTTCTCTGTTGATGGTCTAGCCATTTTTTAACGCTCCTTTGTTTAATTTTTTGTTTTTTTGTTTTGTGTCTGTTGGTTTTGGTTTTCTTTTTTGAGCGAGATTTCCGCTCAAAAAATGTCAAAAGATGCTTCAACTTTTGACGCCTGATATACGAAAAACGAAGTTTTGAGTATTCAGCAAGATGCACGTTGTAATGCAAAAACGGAGTTTTGTGTTGCAACGTGCCGTCTTGTCCTAGAGAGAAAAGGCGAATTTGAAAAATCGCCCGAATTAAAGTGAAACGCTTTTTGAAAGATTTTGTAATTAAAAAAGAATTAAATTAAAAAATATTTGAAACAAGTTTGTTATATTTTATACAACAGATTTTTATAAAACACAATATATTTATTGTAAAATTTTGATAAAGTGTGTATAATTACGTATCAATTTTTTAGGAGGAAGATAAAATGTCAAAGACATATTCAAGAGAGTATCAAACAGAAATGCACACAAAATTGAAGAAAACAAAGCGACCACTCAAACAAAAGTTTACGAAAGATGAATTACTGGATAGTTGGCAAGATGTTATTGCCAGCTTTAGAAAAAAAGGTTGGTCAGACGAGGAAATTGTTTTGGCAATTAACCAAGAAGCCAACACAAAGTTGATTAACCACGACGACCTTAAAAGATTTTATGAGCGTGCTGGATGGAAAACGGAGTGTGAGGCTGACGCTTCACCAAAGCCGAACACGAAAGAAAAACAAACAGACACAGCAAAAAAAGAAACTGAACAAAAAGAAGAAGTAACAGAGACAGAAACAAAAGAAGAAAAAACAGACAAAAAAAATGAGGAGTTTGAAGAAACTCAAGAGGAAGAGGCAAAATAATGCGACTTATTATTGCAGAAAAACCATCACTAGCGAGAGCAATCGCAGATGGAGGTGGAAAAAATCAAAAGAAAATCCAAGGCGGTTTTATTCAAATTGGCGACACGATAGTGGCACACGCAGCAGGGCATATAATGAAATCATTAGACCCTGAAGAGTATGATGAGAAATATAAAAAGTGGAAAGCCGAGACGTTACCGATAAGATTACCCGAAGAATGGAAAGTAAAAATTGATAAAACAAAGATAGATTTGTTTAACAATTTGAAAGAGCTTATTAAAAAAGCAGATGAGGTAGTCAATGCTGGCGACCCTGACCGTGAAGGACAATTACTTATTGATGAGATATTAAAATACTGTAAGTATAAAGGAAAGATAACAAGAGTTTTAGTATCTGATACAACTGAAAGTGCCGTAAAAAAATCATTAAGTGAAATAAAATCAAATGATGAATACACTCCACTATATGATGCCGCACTTTCACGACAAGAAGCCGACTGGATGATAGGAATGTCTTTAACTCGTTTGTTTTCTATTACAATTCCAAAAGACGATGCAAAACCTTTTGCAGTTGGACGAGTTATTACACCAACACTTGCATTAGTCGTTAAAAGAGATTTGGAAATTGAAAATTTTGTGCCAAAACCTTTCTATGTAATAAGTGGAATTTTCACAGTAAGAAATGGTGAATTTACTGCAACGTGGAAACCAAAAGACGACAGTCCATTTTTAGATGACAAAGGTAGAATTTTAGACAAAGAAGTAATAGAAAAGTTAAAACAGAGATTTCATAGCGGAAGTATCGGCAAGATAATAAGTTATGAGAAAAAAGAAACAAAAGCTAACGCCCCTCTACTTCATTGTATGTCATCTTGCCAAACAGAAATTACAAAAAAACATAACTGCTCTGTTGAAGATGTAACAAACGCTTTGCAATCTCTTTATGAGAAAAAGTTTACAACTTACCCTCGCACTCGTTGCGAATATGCAACAGATGCAATTTATGAAAATCATTCCGAGGTTTTACCAAAAGTTTTAGAAACTTTGAGCGAAGCGACAGCTAATTCTGTAAAAGAAATAATTGAAGTAGATAAAAAGTCACGGGCTTTTAATGATAAAAAGGTGGTGGAACACCACGCTATTGTTCCGACAGGAACAATACCCAAAGAAAATGACTTAACAGAAATTGAAAAACTTGTTTATGATGCAATAGTCGCAAGATATATTGCACAGTTTTTACCAGCACAAGTATTTGATGAAGCTGATGCAGAGGTAAGACTTGAAGATGAAATCTTCAAGGCACATTCAAAAAGTTGTTCTTTCCTCGGTTGGAAAGTTTTGTATTCAAAAGAAGCAGACACAGATAAAAAAGATGATGAAGCGGAGACAAATGCGTTGCCCGTTATGACATTAAGTGAACCAGCAGGGTTGAGAGAATTAACTCAAACGGAAAAAAATACTACTGCACCTGATAGATTTACAGAGGGTAGTCTTATAGATGTTATGGCGAATGTGCAACGATACACTGATGATCCAAAATTCAAAGAAATTTTGAAGGAGACATCAGGTATCGGCACAGAAGCAACACGCACAGAAATA
>CALELF010000028.1 GCA_937902895.1 uncultured Synergistaceae bacterium
TGATAGACTGTTTTTTTATTTCACTGTCTCTCATGAGGGGAGCATATCATTATGTCTTTATGGCTAAAATAAAAAATTTTTCTTTTGGAGAAAATTTAGCATGGAATATAGAATTGAACATGACACAATGGGCGATGTGCGTGTGCCTTCAAATCACCTTTGGGGAGCACAGACACAACGTAGCTTTGAAAATTTCCCCATTGGCACAGAAAAAATGCCAGCAGAAATTATTCGTGCCATTGCATATTTGAAAAAGGGTGCTGCCACTGCAAACAATAAACTTGGCGTGCTTGATGACGAAAAGTGCAAAGCAATTTGCTCTGTTTGCGATGAAATTTTAGAGGGGAAATTAAATGACGAATTTCCTCTTGCTGTTTGGCAGACTGGAAGTGGCACACAAAGCAATATGAATGTAAACGAGGTTATCGCTAACCGCGCTAACAACGTAGCAGGAAAACAACTTCTCCACCCCAACGATGACGTGAATAAATCTCAAAGCTCAAATGACACCTTCCCCACCGCTATGCACATTGCCGCTGTAACAGAAATTGAAGATAAGCTTTTGCCTGCCTTGGCTAGCTTACGCAAAACCTTTGAAAAATTATCTAAAAACTATGCAGAAATAATAAAGATAGGCAGAACCCATTTACAAGACGCAACGCCATTAACCTTGGGGCAAGAAATAAGCGGTTGGGCTGCTTCTCTTGCCAGGTGCGAAGAATACATAAAATTATCACTTGAACCTTTGCGGCAACTCGCCCTTGGTGGAACAGCTGTCGGCACTGGACTGAACGCACCGAAAAATTTTGGTACACTTGTAGCAGGAGAAATTTCTTCCTTAATAGGCAAAAAATTTGTTACAGCAGAAAACAAATTCCATGCACTAACAAGCAAAGATGAACTTGCTTTTGCACACGGTGCATTAAAGGCTCTTGCAACAGATCTGATGAAGATTGCAAATGACGTTCGCTTCCTCGCTTCTGGTCCTCGTTGTGGACTTGGAGAGCTCATCATTCCCGAGAATGAGCCAGGCTCTTCCATTATGCCAGGAAAGGTAAACCCAACACAGTGCGAAGCACTCACAATGGTTTGTGTGCAGGTTATGGCAAACGACGTAGCAGTGGGTTTTGCCTCAAGTCAGGGAAATTTTGAGCTAAATGTCTTTATGCCGGTTTGCATTTACAACTTTTTGCAGTCTGTCCGCCTTCTTGCTGACGCAATGAATTCTTTTAACAAACGCTGTGCGACAGGCATCACACCAAACAGAGAAAAGTTAGCCGATTATGTTAAAAATTCGCTAATGCTTGTTACTGCCCTCAGTCCTAAAATTGGCTATGAAAACGCTGCGCTTGTTGCAAAAAAAGCACACAAAGAGAACATAACTTTAAAGGAAAGTGCCATAAGCCTCGGTCTTGTAACGGCGGAAGAGTTTGACAAAATCGTAAATCCTGACAAAATGGTATAAAAATCAATATTTTTTTTATTTATTATAAAATTTTGCTTGACAAATCTAAAAAAAAGTATATAAATTCATTCGTTATCTTGTGTGGGCGCGTGCCCACAAAATATTATTGGAGGTGCTTTGAATTGACGAAAGTTGATCTCGTTAATGCAGTAGCAAAAGACGTTGACGGTCTTACAAAGAAGAAACTCACAGCTGTCGTGGACACAATCTTCGCTGACATCTTCAAGTCATTGAAGAAGGGTGAGAAGGTTCAGTTGGTTGGCTTTGGTACGTTTGATGTGCAAAAGAGGGCTGCACGCAAGGGACGTAACCCACAGAAACCAAGTGAAGTTATCGATATCCCAGCGAAAAAAGTTCCTGTTTTCCGTGCTGGTAAGCACTTAAAGGAAGCTGTAAATCGCTAAGCAACTAACAATAAAGAGAGATGCTCATTGAGTATCTCTCTTTATTGTTTTTTTTACACAAAACATATTGACGAGCGAAGAAAATGAGGATAATATACGCTTCGTATTACAAGATAATTCTCTTTGCTCGAGGTAACTTTTATGAGTAGTGAAAACAAAAATATGACTCAAATGATAGGTGGAGCATCTTCTATGATGGTCGGCACCATGATCAGTCGCGTGCTTGGACTAATGCGAGAAATGAGTGTCGCGGCTTTTTTTGGTGCAACTTGGCAGTTGGACGCTTTTTTTGTCGCCTACACCTTGGCAAATATGGTAAGACAACTCTTGGCAGAAGGCGCGCTTTCTGCTTCATTTGTTCCTGTCTTTGCCAGATTGTTGCAACACGGGGGAGAAGAAAAAGCTGCAAGGCTTGCCAAGCAAGCTCTTACTGTCATTATTCTTGCCTCCGGCTCGGTTGCTTTGCTTGGAATTATTGGTGCACCTCTTTTTGTAAAATTCATCGCACCTGGCTTTGTAGGAGAAACAAAAGCTGTCGCTATTACATTAACTCGATATATGTTTCCATTTATTATGCTCATTTCTGTTGCAGCTCTTGCAATGGGTGTATTAAATAGTGTAAATTCTTTCTTCATTCCTGCAATTGCTCCTGCTTTCAGCAATGCTGTTTTTATACTTTTTCTCTACTTTACAAGACATCATTTAACAGTCTATTACCTAGCTGTCGCTGTTTTGCTCGGTGGATTTGCACAAATGTTTCTGCAAATCATCTATTCATCAAAGAAAGGTTTTGCCTTTGTGCCCGCAATTCCACGCCGTGATAACGACGAACTGAAAGCAATGATGACGCTCTTTCTTCCATACGCAGCAGGGCTTTCCTTAAACCAACTCAACCCTATTATAAACAGAATTTTGGGCTCATATCTTCACGCTGGCTCCATTTCCATTTTGAACTACGCAGATAGGGTTTTGCAACTTCCACTTGGAATATTTGTCATTGCAATAAGTCAAGCTGTATTGCCACTCCTTTCCAAGCTTGACCCTTCCGACAAGGAAGGCTTTAGAGATTTTGTGCGGGATTCACTTCGTTTTAACTTTTTTATCATCTTGCCTGTTGCAATTTGCCTCGCACTTCTCTCATTTCCAATTGTGCAAATTTTGTTCTTTCACGGAGCATTTACTCATGAAAACGCAGTCGCTACTGCTGGTGCACTTTCCATCTATGCACTCGCCCTGCCAGCTATGT
Source organism: uncultured Synergistaceae bacterium (assembly GCA_937902895.1). Lineage (GTDB taxonomy): Bacteria > Synergistota > Synergistia > Synergistales > Synergistaceae > CALELF01. The sequence continues at coordinate 3,116 of CALELF010000028.1, forward strand.
CATGCGTAACAATAACCATGAGGGCAATATACGCAATTCGTTTGCCCAAGGTTGCAGTTAAAGTTACGGCAATAAATGTTGCCACAAATCTTGCCTGTGGGATAATTTTTTCCAGACTGTTTGGCCTCTACGGGCTCGCAATTTCTTCATGCATTGCCTTCACAACAGCTGCAACATACGCAACCTTAACATTACGCAAAAATCTTGGGCTTAAGCTTGAAGTTTTTGCAAAAGATTTTACTATGAAACAATTGTTAGCCCTCGTAATTATGGCTCTTATTACAACAATTTTCACATACGCAATTCCATTTAATTTAAAAACAAGCATGGTAATTCGCATTGTGTGGCTTTGCGTAGCTGGTTTAGTTTCCATGGCAAGCTACACGATAATCACATTGTACTTTAAATTTGACGAATGGTCACTCTTGCTCTCTATGTTACGGAAGGGCAAGGGACACGAAAATTCAGGAGATAAAACAAATGAAGAAGCTATGTAAAATCATAATCCTGCTTGCCACTCTGACACTCATTTCTCTTTCTATTGCTCACGCTGATACTAAATTTGAAGGAATGACTCACAGCTTGGAAGAGCAGGACAAAATGTATAAAGATAGACTCTCTGTTCTTTTTATTGATGCGAGTCGATTAGACGATATGATTGTGGGCTACAGAGCAATTCTTGAATTTGTGATGAGTGACTATGAGCTCGTAGAAAATTTGTCAAATTTTAACAGTTTGCCTGATTGGTTCTATGATGCATCATTCTCTTTTGCAAATGCTGACATGGATAAGTATGTTTGTTTTGCCTGCCACGTAACATTTGATCAGGTTTGGAATCTTGACCCATTAAAAATAAAAGTCGGGGATTATCAAATACAGCAAGACGACATTTTGAGCCCCTCTGCCTCAAATCCCTTTGGCGAATTCCCGTCAGGCACGGACGGCTATTTTGTCTTTCGCGTACCTAGCAAGGTATTGAAGGGGAAAAACACAATAGATATTTCCTATGAAAATAACAAGGTAACATGGAAAGTAATCAAATAAAATTTTTAACTCTTGGAATTGAATCAAGTTGCGATGACACGTCAATCGCTGTCATTGACGATGAACTCAACGTCCTAGCTGAAAAAACGGCAAGTCAAATTGACAGCCATAAAATTTGGGGAGGCGTTATCCCCGAGCTTGCAAGCAGAATGCACCAAGAGGCAATTATGCCACTTCTTGATGACGTTCTTACGACCGCTGGCGTAAAAAATCCGTCAAAAGAAATATCGCTCATTGCGGCTACAACAGGGCCAGGGCTCATGGGTTCACTTTTGGTTGGAGCAATGACAGCCCGCGCACTTTCCTTTGGGTGGAATGTCCCCTTTACCGCTGTAAATCACCTTGAAGGACACATTTTTGCAAACTTGGCAGATGCAAAGAACATAACGCCACCATTCATTTCGCTAATTATATCCGGCGGTCACACAGAAATTATTTGGGTAAAAGATTTTGGCAATTATGAGTTGCTCGGAACAACTCGAGATGATGCCGTGGGTGAAGCCTTTGACAAACTTTCAAAATTTCTTGATCTTGGCTATCCTGGTGGCCCCGTCCTTGACAAACTGGCACAAACAGGACATGCAATTTATAATCTCCCAACACCATTGTGTGACACAAAAGAAATCGAATTTAGCTTTAGCGGACTAAAAACCGCAGCAATAAACCTTGCAACAAATTTGAAAGAAGATTCCAACAAGCTTGGCAAGAATTTCCCATTAAATGACCTTGCAGCAAGTTTTCAAAATACAGTGTGCAAGATTTTAACTTCAAAGCTTGCTCTTGCCTTTGAAAAGACAGGCGTCACAACTCTCACAATTTCCGGTGGCGTGGCAGCAAACAGTGCAATTCGTTCTGCATTACAAGATTTCTGTAACAAGCGTGACATAACTCTCTATATGCCACAGAAACATCTTTGCACAGACAATGGAATTATGATTGCTTTGGCAGGATATTTTGCATACAAAAGGGGAGAAATTATAAATCATAGGGTTAGTCCGTCATGGAGCCTATGGTAAAATAAAAAAACTTAAAGGAGGATTTTACAATGTTACGGAACAAGTTTTTAGTTTTTACAATGTTATTGGCAGTATTTTTTTCTGGCACGTCTATGGCAGGTGCTGCTCAAAGTAAGTCAAAGCTTCCCTACCTCAAGCCAGTTACAGCAAAAATCAAATCTTTTGACAACTTTGGCAATGGCGTTCTTTCACTGACTGTATCAGATTTTATAAGTGCCGGCTACAGAGCTGGTGACATTTTTATGGTGGAAGTGCCTCACGCTGGTGCTTTCTATGTTCCTTTTGTCAATTCCGTTAAGGAAAACGGCATCTATGGTTTTTCGCTAGTTGCAGACAGCCACGCATCACCTTACCTCGCATTAGCGATTGCAAATGTAGATTTTGCAAAAATTTTTAAGACAAATCTCGGTGCTCCGATAAAAATCACCCGTGCAAGATACCAAGCACACACACCAGATATGACAACCTTATCAATGATGAGAAAACTTCACACATCAAGTGAACCTGCAAATTTCAGAGAAATCACACAGGGAAATATGAAACGTGGCATTTTGTATCGCAGTTCAAGCCCCATTGACTTCAAGAAAAATTCTGCCATGTATGAAACAGCAGACAAACTTGCAAATGAAGCTCACATTGCTACCGTCATCAACCTTGCTGAAAGCAACGCAGAGGCACAGGCATTGGCAAAACAGGCTAATGCTAACTATTACAAAAAACTCTTGGCAAACGGTCAAGTTTGTGCTATCAAAATACGCGGTTTTCACTTTGACCAGCAGGACACAGCAGGTTTTGCAAATGCTTTTCGCTTTATGCTCAAGCACGACGGGCCATACCTTATACATGACACATTTGGTGATGAGAAGGCAGGCTTCTTCTGCTTGTTGCTTGAAGGACTCGGCGGAGCAGACAAAACAGAGGTCACAGAAGATTACATGAAAAGCTATGAAAATATGTTGAACATAGCACAGGGAAGCCTAGAATATAACACTATAAAGCAATACACTGTGGCAAGACTTTTGATAGCTCTTTGCACACCAAGCATTATGAAAGCACCTCAAGCAGTAGATTGGCGCAGTGGCACTGGTGACAATGTTTCCTTACAGCAGGCTGTGAGGTCATATCTGCATAACTTTGTCGGGTTAAATGAAACAGAAATAAACCTTTTACAGACACGCATTTCAACTCAAACACCAAAGACACAAAAAAATAAATCAAAAACACAATCTGTTCCATCAAATCAAGACATAAAAAAAGCTGTCAAACAAAAGGTAAAAAATAACCTTGAAGCAATAAAAAACTGGTGGAAAAAATAAGATTATAAAGCAATAAAAGAAGCAGGTGTAATACAAGCCTACCATCATCACCATAGAATCAGAACCTTGCACCCTTATAGGAAAAGTAGTCGCAAAAGTGCCAAAGATAGAAGAATTAAAAACAATCTACGGATAAAAAAATAGTTGTTCGGAAAAACCGAACAACTGAAAAAAAGGAGAATACTATGGACGAGAATAAATTCGTAAATTGCAATAATAAATTGAACACTTAAGCAGATTTTTTCGAATAGATTT
>CALELF010000029.1 GCA_937902895.1 uncultured Synergistaceae bacterium
CTCCTATATTGTTTACACATCTGGCACAACAGGAAATCCAAAGGGCGTAATGCACAAATATGGGACGCAGTTTCTTGCGGTAAAATCATGGCAACACAAGGGGGTAGCAACCTTTAATCATGACGATAAAGTTATCCAGCTAACACCGCTTAATTTTACTGCTACAGTAATATTATTTCATGCTGTGATAGATGTTGCTGCAAGCTTGGTAGTTATAACGCTAGGAACAATGACGAACACCAATATGCTTGTGGATATCATGGATAAATACCAGATTACGACAGGATTTTTTACACCATCGCTTATCCGTGTCATGCAAAAATTGCCGAAGAGCATTAAAAAACTTGTTATGGGTGGTGAGCCTGCAAAGGAACTTTTCTTTGAGGGAATTGACTCCTACAATATGTATGCATTGTCGGAGTCTGGTTTCGTGCTTCTAGCTTTTCTCCTTGACAAGAGTTATGAAGCTGTCCCGTCGGGGAGAGCAACTATCGAGGAAGCTAAAGTTTGCCTTATGAATGAAGATGGTTTCCCTGTAGAAGATGGTGAAGTTGGGGAAATTTGTTACTGTAACCCTTATTTTAGAGGCTACTTGAATTTGCCAGAGAAAAATGCAAGCGTCTTTAGAAATGGTTATGTGAGAAGCGGAGATATGGCAAAAATTCTGCCAGATGGTAATCTCTTAATTCTTGGCAGAACTGACGATATGGTAAAAATAAATGGCAACAGGGTTGAACCAGCCGAAATTGAAGTTGCTGTAAAGAAAGTGCTCGGCACAGAATGGGTTGGGGTAAGAATTTTCACTGAAGGGCAAAAAAGTTTCGTTTGTGCTTACTACATAGGTGAACCAGTTTTACCAATTGAGGAAGTAAAGAAGATTATTAGCGAGAAACTTGTGCCCTACATGGTGCCAGCCTTTTACATAAAGATTGATAAAATTCCAGTAAGCTCAAACGGAAAATTCAAAAGAAATGACCTGCCGGCTCCGGATTTTAAGAGTTATATAAAAGAATATGTTGCACCGTCAAACGAAATGGAAGAAAGATTGTGCAATGCTATGGCATCGGTTCTTGGTATTGAAAGAATTGGTGTTGAAGATGATTTCTATGAAATTGGTGGGGATTCTATAAGTTCTATAAAGGTCATCACTAAACTAAATTTGGAACAGCTTGATGTTAATACATTTTTAGCAGGGAGAACCCCTAAAAAAATTGCAGAACTCTATGAAAAGGCGACCAATGGTAAAGCTGAGAGCCTTGCTGAGCGTAACGCACGTGCGCCCAAACAAAATTTGCCTCTCTCTGCTGAGCAGATTTTTATGTTTGACTATCAATGCAATTATCCTGACTCCACTGTGTGGAATATGCCAGTATTGTTAAAATTTGGACGTGACACGGATATGGAGCGCCTCAAAAAAGCAGTAGATACTGTGCTTGCTGCACATCCGATTTTTTCGTCCGTATATGCCTTTAGCAAAACTGTGGAGCTTGTGCAAAATTATGATCCAGACAAGGTATTTGATATAAAGCTCGAAGAAATTTCTGAAGCGGACTTTGTGGATGAAAGTGAACAGCTTGTGAAGCCTTTTGTTTTGTTAAACAATCCACTCTATAGAGTTCGTCTTTTCAAAACAGAAATTGGTGGTTATCTCTTCTTCGATTTATACAATAGTATTGCAGACGGCACTTCGCTACACATATTCATGGAGGATATAAGCAGAGCCTATGACGGAAAGCCCCTTGAGCCAAATTATTATTTTGCAGCCCTTGAAGACAGAGCAAAGCAAATCAATTCTCCCTTGTATGAAGAAGCTCGCGAGTATTACAAAAAGACATTTGAGGGAATAAATTGGGATATATGCCTTACAAGGGATTTTGAAACCAAGGAAAACCGCTATGCAAATATGGAAGTTATGATTCCGCTTGATAAGCAGTCATACGAAAAAATGCATAAACAGTATGGTATAGGGAAAAATTCATTTTTTATTGCTGTGGCATGTATAGCAATTGCTGCATATAATGGGACAAAGAACATAAGAGTGTCTTGGGTGCATAACGGACGTGCTATGCTGAGTGAAAAACATGTAATAGCTGCATTTTTGCGTGATTTGTATGTTGGCATATGTTTTGACGAAAAAATGACACTTGCAGATTTATATAAAAACGTGACAGAGCAGGTCAATAATGATATTCGCTATTTATGCTATCCTTACCCAGGACCGGAACATTTCTGTGAAGATAGTGACGACGCCTCTGTTCTTTACCAAGGAAATTTAAGAAATATTTACGTAGAAGGTTCCTTGCAATTTACCGTTGCAAAAATCCCAACGGAAACAGATTGTGCCAACAACCTTTTGAATATGGAAATACACGATACCGATGAAGGATGCAAGCTCTACATGGATTACAATGCTTGTGCATACAAGGAAGAAACCATATATAATTTTAGAAAAATGTTCATCAAAACCGCCTGTTTTCTTGCACAAAATGCCGATAATCCTGATATGCGTGTGACAGAAATTATGGCTCTGATAAGGTAAGACAAAAACAAACAAGGCATTGCAAATAAAATTTTGCAACGCCTTGTAATTTTTATGTAAAAAAATAATTTAATTGTTTGCTATCTAGTCGTCACTGAATAATAGCAAATTTACAGAAGTTTTGAAAATAGCTTCTAAAA
>CALELF010000030.1 GCA_937902895.1 uncultured Synergistaceae bacterium
TGGTAAATTTCTACGAATTTTACTCTTGACAAAAGTCACTTCATAACAGAGTTGAAAATTGAGAATTGCGGTGGTTTTTGCTTAGCAAAAACAATTCATTGTGAGGTTAATACCTCGCTTAAAAAATGCGATAGTGGTGTAATTTCTCCCATTATAATCCGTGCCACGAAGTGGCACACATTAATTTTCAATTCTCCATTTTCAATTTTCAATTCTTTAAGGTTCAGTGCTTATAGCTAATTATTCTTCATAGAATTATTTTAATCAGAAATACTAGTGGAAATAGTTATAAAACTACATAAATTTAGTTGCTATTGTAAATAATATTGTGAGTGCACACGCGTCAACAATGGTTGTAATGATTGGACCAGCCATGATAGCAGGATCAAGCTTTATTTTCTTTGCAAAGAGAGGCAAAAGGCAGCCTATAGACTTTGCAATGATTACAGTAAGAAACATAGCAAAAGACACAACAAAGGTTACAGTTACGGTGTCAAATGTTACTCCGTCTGTAAAAGTGTAAAGCAAAAGTTGTCTTGCAATGTTTGCAATACAGAGAACAAGCCCGACCAAGAATGCTACACGCACTTCTCTCCACCAAACGTAGACAAGGTCGGAAAAATCAATCTGTCCCAATGCCATACTACGTATCACCAAGGTAGAGCTTTGACTGCCACAGTTACCGCCAGTGTCCATAAGCATTGGCAAACATGCTGTGAGAAGCACGCCAAGGCGACCTGTTGTGCTTAACACATCGGAAAAGTGAGTAATTATCATTCCTGTAAAGGTGGCAGACACCATGAGTATTAAAAGCCAGGGGATACGTCTTGCAAAAAGCGTTGTTACAGGGGTTTTCATGTATTCTTCATCAGACGGCAAAAGTCCTCGCATGAGTTCCATGTCTTCCGTGTTTTCTGCATCGACAACGTCAATGATGTCGTCAACAGTTACAATCCCGACAAGGCGCCCCTCGTTATCTGTAACAGGAAGAGACAAAAAGTCGTATTTTCGGACGATGTCTGCTGCCATTTCCCTGTCGTCTGTTGTCTTAATGGAGATAAAATGACGCTCCATAATATCTGCAATTATTGTGTCTGGCTCTGCCAAAATAAGACGACGAAGTTCCACATAACCAAGAAGTTTTCTGCCTTTGCCTATGACATAGCATGTGTAAATAGTTTCCTTGTCAAGCCCTGTTTTGCGTAATGTTGCAATAGCTTGAGCCACAGTGGAATTTTCTCGCAATTCTGCATACTCAATTGTCATGATGGAGCCAGCAGAATTTGCAGGGTATTTTAAGAATTTGTTTATAAGTTCTCGTTTTTGTGCGTTAGTGTTTTGCAAAATTCGCTTCACCACAACAGCTGGCAGTTCTTCCAAGAAGTCAACGGTATCGTCAAGGAACATGTCATCAATAAGATCGTTAATTTCTCCGTCGCTGATCAGTGCTATGAGTTCCTGTTGCTTGTCATAGTCAAGGTAGGTAAAAACGTCAGAAGCAATATCTTTTGGCAAAATTCGGAAGAATTTCAAGAGTCTATTTGCTTCCAATTGTTCCATATATTCTGCGATATCTACAACATTGAGCATGAGGAGTGCCCCATGTATTTCGTTCATTTGGTTTTTTTCAAGCAAGGCGTCAAGCCTTGCAAAAATTGTTTCCTGTGTCATACAAAAATCTCCTTCCAAATTTTATTGAAAGAAGTGCCACAAAATTGACCACAAAAAAAGTGAGCCGAATAGTGTTAAAAAACTTCGTGGCACGTCTTCATTTGCCTTGCTAACAAAGTCTATACTCATTCGGTCTCACCTCCAATATTTTACATCAATATATTGACAATTAACCGTCAACAGTGAGAATTATAAACTAAAAACTGGATTTGTGAAGAGTAAATTTTTATAAATTACGTTGCAGAGTAAAAAGCATGAAGAAAAAATATGTTGCGTAAAAAATGAGGCAAATATATAAAAGTTTCTCAAAATTTTTTACGAACATTGCGTGTTTTTGCCTTGCTGTTACTATATTTTTGTTTTTTGGTATGTAGAAAAAAGTTTACAAAACTAGTTGTTAAATTTTGTAATAAAAATTTCAAAAAAAAATATTGAAAATTGTGTGTGCAAAAGCAAAAAAACTTGCGGAAATTATATTTTGTGTATTATAATACAACCATCAAATGTGGAGACGAAATTTACTACACAAAAAATTTTGAAGGGTTGAGGAATGAGCAATGAGTTGTTACGGTAATGAAAACGGCAACAGAAATGCTAAAAGTGCAACAAATGCAGTGATATCAACGCTTTACCCCCCCCCATTGTGTCACATAAAAAGAGACACACTAGGCGAAGAGTTAGAGTTTTTTATAAATAACAACACGAGGTATAGAAAAATTTTCTGATTTTCTATGCCTTGTGTTGTTGTGTTTTGTAAGGTAAAAAGGCGGGCTTTACAAGTAAAGCCCCTACTGGCTTATGGCAACAAACCAGGAAATAATGGCGTAATGCCGATATTTTACAAATACAAAATTTTATTTCATAAGGAGGTTTTTATGATGAAAAAATTCACAAAAAGAAATCGTTTTAAGCGATTGGCACGGGTTGCTTTGTGCCTTTTGCTTTGTGTCAGCATGCTTGGTACGACGGGGATTTTTGGAGCGGTGCAGGCATTTGCTGAAGGGCATCGTTATAAGCTTGAGAATGTTACAGGGACGATACCGACTCAAGCTGCATACGGGCATGTTATCAATTATGTGTTTGACGAAACAGCTTGGCAGAAGGTGTATCAAAAGGTTGTTACGGCTAGCGATGCACACTGGGGACATTGGATAGAAGACAAAACAAAAGGTGAAAAGTATTATGTTTGGCATACTGCAGATCCGAGTGTTGCTGGTGACATTAACAAATTAGATGATACCGAAGTAACTTTTAGTAATGCCGATATTATCGTTTATTATGATGCTACAAATGTTGCTACCGCACGCAAAACCGCTTATAACAATGAGACCGCTTTTGTGGGTTGTACTTCGGGGGCATTAAATTTCTCAAGTGGTGGCTCTATATCACTACTCAAAGTAGATTTTATAGGCAACAAAGCTTCTTCTTCTGGTGGAGCGATTGAGAACTCAGCGATAATAGATACACTCACAGGAGATTTTATAGGCAACAAAGCTTCTTCTTCTGGTGGAGCGATATATAACGGGGGAGGAATAACGACTCTTACAGGAGATTTCATAGGCAACTACGCATCGGCTAGTAGCACAGCCTACGGTGGAGCGATATATAACACCTCTCGTGGTACGATAGAGTCTATCATAGGAGATTTCATAGGCAACTACGCGTCGGGTAGTAGCGGCTCCCTCGGTGGTGCGATTTATAACGGGGGAGGAATAACGACTCTTACAGGAGATTTCATAGGCAACTACGCGTCGGGTGGCACAGCCAACGGTGGAGCGGTTTATATTAACAATACCGGGAGAGGAATAACGACTCTTACAGGAGATTTCATAGGCAACTACGCGTCGGGTGCCAGCACAAGCTACGGTGGAGCGATTCGTAACGGGGGCGATAGTAAAATAGAGTCTCTCATAGGAGATTTCATAGGCAACTACGCATCGAGTACGAATACGAGTGGCAAAGCCTACGGTGGTGCGATTTATAATAATGGTACAATAGAGGCTCTCGAAGGAGATTTCATAGGCAACTACGCGTCGAGTACGGGTACGAATGGCGTAGTCTACGGTGGTGCGATTTGTAACTGGAACGGTCGAATAGAGTCTCTCACAGGAGATTTCATAGGCAACTACGCGTGTAATACGACTAACGTCGGCGAGGTCTACGGTGGAGCGATTTGTAACTACGACGCCAACATAACAATCACTACAATGCAGAAAGATGCAAATGATAACATTCTTGTAGAAAAGGACATCACCTTTAGTGGCAACTATGTATCTACACCAGACTCCACAAAAGCACTTGGTGGTGCAATTTACAATGCAACATCTTCGACAATGAATTTATGTGCTTCAGCAGAACATTCCATCACCTTTGTAGGTGACGAAAACAATGCCGTGGTGGATAGCGTGCACAACGTAGGTGCCCTTTACATAAATGATGGAGGTGACTACACAGGCACGGTCAACTTTGCACACATTACAGGTATTACAGGTATGGGCAGAATGTACATTAAAAACGGCACAGTTAATGTAAATGGCTCTGTTACACAAAACACGATAGAACTAGCTTCAGGAGCAACGCTCAGTATGCAGAATAATGCTGCGAACACGATAACGGTCGGTACCTTGAACGCTACCGGTGCTACACTCATGATGGACTTGTTGCTTAAAGGTGGCAATGATCTAGAAGCAGACAAAATTGAGGCTACAACCTGGAGTAGCGGAATATTTGACCTGTCAAATCTAAAAATAACGTGTTCAAGTGCTATGACTGGTAAAAATTACAGCCTTCAGTTGCTTTCTGGTACTGGGGTAGCCACAAACACCATAACAGGAACGAAAAAAGAGGGGAGATATAAAATTACCCCAAGCGAACAGGCTGGATGGATAGACATCGAGGTGTTGAGTGCAGGCACCTTGCGAATGATAATACAGGGCATGGGAGATGGGGCATTTGATGAATCAACTGTTACATTGGACGGAAACCTTACGCTTGGAGACAAAACTGACGATGAGAAGGATTATAACATTAGCCTAGACCTTGGCACCCTTGCAAGAAAAGATACGACCACGCCAAGAGACCTCACAATAGACGGAGCAGGACACACCATAACTGCTGACAAA
>CALELF010000031.1 GCA_937902895.1 uncultured Synergistaceae bacterium
GTGCTCTCTTTTCAATAGGTTATTTTATTAATCCCACACTTTTCCGTGATGAACCAAAAAATTTCAACTTGAGGCTTTTGGTGTTTTAGTACAAACGAGTTAAAACAAATCAGAGTGTGTGCCGGTTCTGAAAAGTAACAATAATAGCTCATCAAGCTCTACTCTGTAAATCAGTAGCCAATTTGGCTGGATGTGACATTCTCTAAAGTTGGCATAGTTACCAGACAGTGGATGATCTTGATATTTCTCTGTCAAAACTTCTTGGTTGGCTAGTTTATTTACAACGTCTTTTAATAGGTTAATGTTACATCCACGTTTTTGTGCAAGTTTCAAGTCTCGCTTCATTTGGTTGGATAAAACCACATTAAGCATTAAAGGATATCCTCAAGAGCATCATCAAAAGAAGCGTATCTTTTGTATTTTGTTGGATTGCGTTTCATTTCTTCATATTCATTGAGTGCAACGATAGTTGTTGAATTTGGGGTATTCATGGAAATATCAAATGGTATCTTTTGTTCTCGCACAGCTTGTTTTATGAATACGGTAACTGCAGTAGTCAAATCCATTCCAAGGTTAGAGAATAGTAATTGTCCAGCTTTTTTCAAATCAGGATCTAAATTAATGTTTGTGCTTACCTTCGCCATGATAATACCTCCTGTGTAGAATTTATGTAAATTTAGCACGTTATGTGCAGTTTGTCAATCTATTATGTGGATAAAAAGCCCCGAGTTGAATGAAAAATTTTCAACTTGGGGCTTTTAACTGTCTTTTGACTCAAGGGATTGTAGGCAAAGTTGCAAGAGGTCTTTTGCTGCCACGCATTCGTGGTGCGAGAGAGCCTCTTTTTTTATTCTGTTTTTTAGAGTGAGGATGAGGGAAAAAATGTCTTGGTTTTCTTGCGTGGCTTCAGGTTTGGTGTCGTTATTTGTTACTCTTTCTATTATCTGTGTGCAATTTACACTTCTATGTTGTTCCAAACTTATGTTATTGGCGGTATTTTCTTCAGAAGTTTCTAAAAGTTTTGACGGTGGAACTTGTAAAATTTCTGCCATTTTCAGAATGTCGGAGTAGCGAGGTTCACGCCGTTCGTTTTCCCAGCGAGACATTGTGTCCAACGAAATGCCAATTTTTTCTGCAAAGTCTGCCTGTGTAATTCCTCGTTCTTTTCGTAAATTCCTTATGTTCTGCCCAAGCATTTTTATCAACTCCTTCCTAAAGGAATTGTATATTAGCAAGGCATATTAAAGAATAGCAAAAAACTGATGATGCTTAATGCAAAATATGGCAAAAAACATATTCTTTTATTTTAATTTTATTGTTTTTGCGGTATAATTTCAAAGAAAAGTCTTTTTATAAGAATTGTTAAGAGGAGAGAACCATGGATGAACAATTTCCGTTAGCATTAGCTGCTGGCACGAATGTCAATGGCTATGTAGTCAACAAGGTTATAGGTCAAGGTGGATTTGGCATAACCTATCTTGCCTTTGACACACAGACAAACAGTGAGGTGGCTTTGAAGGAGTATTTGCCGTCTAGTGTAGCATTACGAAATGACGCAGGGACAGTTACTCCGTATAGCGTAAGTGGTGAAAGTGACTTTGCACAGGGCAAGGGATCATTTTTGAAGGAAGCACAAAACCTTGGGCGATTTAAACATGAATCTATTGTGCAGGTGCTCGGTTACTTTGAAGCAAATGGCACGGCATATACAGTTATGGAGTTTGTTAAGGGAGACACCTTGGCTTACAGAATTAAGCAGTTGAAGTCAGAAGGCAAAACTATGCCGGAAGATGAAATAATGAAATGGTTTGGTTCTGTGATGGATGGGCTTGAATGTGTGCATGGAGAGCAGTTTTTACACCGTGATATTAAGCCTGAAAACATAATAATAAACCCAGATACTGGCAAGGGGTGCCTTATAGACTTTGGTGCGGCACGTCATGACGCAGGTGGTAAAACAAAGAGCCTCAGTGTTGTGTTGACTCCTGGCTTTGCACCAATTGAACAATATTCAAGTGACGGTAAGGGGCAGGGAACCTGGACAGACGTTTATGCACTTGGTGCTACCGTGTGGTGTGCAATGGCAGGAGAAGCACCAAAGGATGCACCAGGTCGGTCAACTGCCATGATATATAAACAGCCTGATCCTATACTCTGTGATAGAAAGAAACTTATAAATGCTGGATATAGTGTAGCTCTTGTTGATACTGTCATTAAAATGCTTGAAATGGATACTACGGAACGATTGCAAACTATTAATGATGTAAGAGTCTTGCTAGATCAAAATGAAGATTGGGGGATATCCAGTTCTTGTTGTGCTTCCATGGCGGTATATGAAGTGCCTTCTCAATCAAAGGCAGTAAAAACATCTGGCTCTGATATTGCTTACAGAAACGTGTTTGTAGAATTTTCGATCTTTATAGGATTGGTATTGTGCTTTGGTATAGCTGCCTGTTGCTACAGCTCGTATATAGTTTATTACAATTATTTGTTTGGCGCAGTTTATGTTCTTGCAACGTATTATATTTTTTTAATTTTTTTGATTTCAATGTAATGAGATAGAAAAGGAGAAAATCATGGATGAAAAATTTCCGTTAGCGTTAGCTGCTGGCACAAATGTCAATGGCTATGTAGTCAACAAGGTTATTGGTCAAGGTGGATTTGGCATAACATATCTTGCCTTTGACACACAGGCAAACAGAGAGGTGGCTTTGAAGGAGTATTTGCCGTCTAGTGTAGCATTACGAAATGACGCAGGGACAGTTACTCCGTATAGCGTAAGTGGTGAAAGTGACTTTGCACAGGGCAAGGGATCATTTTTGAAGGAAGCACAAAACCTTGGGCGATTTAAACATGAATCTATTGTGCAGGTGCTCGGTTACTTTGAAGCAAATGGCACGGCATATACAGTTATGGAGTTTGTTAAGGGAGACACCTTGGCTTACAGAATTAAGCAGTTGAAGTCAGAAGGCAAAACTATGCCGGAAGATGAAATAATGAAATGGTTTGGTTCTGTGATGGATGGGCTTGAATGTGTGCATGGAGAGCAGTTTTTGCATCGTGACATTAAGCCTGAAAACATAATAATAAACCCAGATACTGGCAAGGGATGCCTTATAGATTTTGGTGCGGCACGTCATGACGCAGGTGGCAAAACAAAGAGCCTCAGCGTAGTATTAACTCCCGGCTTTGCACCGATTGAGCAATATTCAAGTGATGGCAAGGGACAAGGGACATGGACAGATGTCTATGCACTTGGTGCTACTGTGTGGTGTGCAATGGCAGGAGAAGCACCAAAGGATGCACCTGGGCGTTCCACGGAGATAATGTATCAACACCCTGATCCAGTTGTAGTCGACAGAGACAAATTGATCGTTGCAGGTTACAGTCAAAAGCTTGTTGACACTGTCATAAGAATGATGGAAGTTAATTCACAAGATAGGGTAAGAGCCATCAGCGATGTTAAAAACATGTTGCGTTGTGGTGTAGCTCCTCAGCCAGAATTTAGCAAAACTGTTATGGCTAGTGGTGCTTCGCCTGTCTTTCCTACGCAGCCAACAGTAAATGCTGGTAATCAGTCAAACGAAGTTAAGGTAAATTATCCCAACAGTAATGGTAGCAATAAGAATATATTTATTGCTGTGGCAATTTTGCTAGTTCTTGTGCTTGGTGGTTGGTATTGCTATAAATCTGGTACATTTCAGTCATCTGATGCGTTGTATCAAGAAGCAGTGAAGTATTACCAAAACAAAGATTATGCACATGCTGTCGAATATTACCAAAAGGCTGCGGAAAAGGGAGATGCAAGGGCACAGTGTGAATTAGGATGTTGTTATGAAAATGGCGAAGGTGTTGAAAAGAATATGACAAAAGCTTTTGAGTTGCATAAACAAGCTGCTCAGGCAGGTAATGCAAAGGCACAACAACGGCTTGCATATTTTTATTACAACGGTTGGGTAGTTTCAAAAGATGTAAAGACGGCAGTAAAGTATTTTGAGCAAGCTGCTGACAATGGTGATCCTGTTGCATCGTTGTTTTTGGGCGTAGGGTACTACTCTGGAGAATTTGAAGGTGTCAAACAAAATTATGAATTAGCAGTGAAATATTTAGAATTACCAGCAGAAAGGGACGTTGAAATTGCACAATCATATTTGGCACAATGTTACTTCTTCGGTAATGGTGTGTCCAAAAACTATTCTAAGGCAGTTGAATTATCTCAAAAACCTGCAGAAAATGGGGATGTTCCTGCTCAATATATACTTGGTAGTTGTTATTTTAGTGGAGATGGTGTAAATCAAGATTATGCACAAGCTGCTAAATGGCTTGAAAAAGCGGCTTTGGCAGGTTTAGCAATGGCACAAGCAAAGCTAGGGACACTATATGAGCTAGGTTGGGGTGTCTCTAAAAATATGGATACAGCAGTTCGATGGTATACCAAAGCAGCCGATCAAAATGATCCAGATGGACTTTATGCATTAAGTGGATATTATTATAATTCAGGTATAAGTGAATACTTGAATATTGCTATAGACCTTTATGTTCGAGCTGCAAAAGCCGGTCATAGCACAGCAAAAGAATATTTTGAAAATAATTCAGATCAAGTATGGGCAGGTAATTTATGGTTTGGAGATTAAAGGCAAGTTTATCACTGAAATTGATAAATTAGCTATGAAGAGCAAAAAATATATAGAATATATAGAAAGAGGTATTTAAAATGAAAAAACTAGTAATTTTAGTGGTGTCTTTGATGGTGTTGTCGTCATTTTGCTATCCTGTATGTGCAAAGTGGGTTGAGATTGGTCATAATTCAGCTCTTGAAACTTTTTACATTGATGATGATATGAACGATGAAGGTAGTTACTGCACAATTAGGTTAAGACAAGGCTTTCCTATGACTTGCAATCTTCCAAATGGTCGATGGTATACTGAATATATTCAAATATTGGCATTTCCACTGAAAGAAGTCAAAGGGAAAAAAGTTGTTGACACAGATATAATGGCTATCGTTGCGGATTATTATTGTGATAGTTATGACAATCTTGTTGCTTATAATAAAGACCCCAACAGTGAATTGAATTGGAAAGCTGTCCCTGTAGGGTCATTTATAGAACGAGTTTCAATGATTGCCGCAAAGTGTTACGATGCAAAATTTAATCATCGTAGATAATGTATATTCAAAATTTAAAAGATTCAAAAATGAAAGAGGTATCTATAATGAAAAAATTTATCGTATTGATTATGTTCTTTGCTGTAACGCTATCATTTTGTAGCACAGCGAATGCAAAGTGGATCAGAGTCGATAACGGAAAAGACAAAGTGTATAAAGCATGGTATGCAAGTGATGACATAGATGTTTGGAGCTTTTACTGTACAATGTGGGTGAAGTATATTTTACATACACCTAAAAAAGCACCCAATGGCATGAAATATTACATTTGCTCCGAATTATATGCCTTTCCTTTCGATATGAACCCAGATGTGGGTATAGGTGTAATAAATAAGCGTAGCTGTGGAATAATCAAAATGAAATTCTATGATGCCAATAACAATTTAGTTTATGTAATAGATGAAACTGCTAATGGAGTAGTGTACCAGGACGTTCCACCTGGATCTTGGTCTGAATATTTTGCAGAACTTGCTGCCCAAATATGTGAGATAAAATTTAAGAATAATAATTGACAAGAAAATTTGGTCATTTCATTGTCAACGAGGAGAACAATATATGAATAATTCGTTTCCGTCAGCATTGTCAGTTGGCACAAATGTCAATGGATACATAATTAACAAGGTAATTGGGCAGGGTGGATTTGGAATAACTTATCTTGCTTCAGACACACACAAAAAAGAGTTTGTGTTAAAGGAGTATTGTCCTGTAGGTTTAGCTTCGCGAGATGTGGCAAACAAAGTTATTTCAATTAGTTATAATTTAGATGATGGTAAGGAAAGTAGTCGTAGAACTAGTACCACTAGTACTCCTAGTCTTTGTAAGTATGCGAAATATTTCAAGGATAAGGCAAAAATACTCCAAGGAGTTAGAAATGAAGCTATCGTTAAGGTGCTTGATATATTTGATGAAAATGACACTACATATATACTTATGGAGTTTGTTAAAGGGAATACTTTAGCAAACAGAGTCGATTTGTTGATGTCAGAAAAACAAATTATGTCTGATGAAGAAATCATGAAATGGCTAGATCCATTAATGGATGGGCTTGAATTTGTTCATAACTTAGGTATATTGCATAATGATGTAAATCCAGAAAAAATAATAATTAATCCAGAAACTGGTAAAGGGTGTCTTGTTGGTTTTTTTGCATTAACATATGATCAATATAATGTTCAAAGAGATGCGAATTATAATGATATATTATTGTCGCCTAGTGTATCATCTGGTTTTACACCGATTGAATTGTATCCACGAGATTGTATTACACCGAGCTATGTCAGAGCAAATAATTGCCCTATAACAGGAAAGCAACATACAATATATGGTAAAAATTTAGGTGCTTGGACAGATATATATGCATTAGGAGCAACAATTTTATTTGCTCTGACTGGATATACACCTATGGATGCCTATGCACGTAACAGAACTTTTGAGTGTTGTGGCTCAGATCTGCTCGTTGAGGATGTGGATAGACTTATTAAAAATGGTCATAGTGAAAAGCTCTTAAGTACCGTTATAAAGATGTTAGCACTATTACCTAATGACAGATTACAAACGATTGATTGTGTGCGTAATGCTCTAAATTAAGGACTATTGGGGGAACGTAAACATGGATGATCAATTTCCGTTAGTATTGCCACCTGGCACAAATGTCAATGGTTACTTGATAAATGACGTAATTGGTCAAGGTGGCTTTGGCATAACATATCTTGCCTATGACACCGAGTCACGCAGAATAGTGGCACTTAAAGAGTATTTGCCAGCTAGTGTCGCTTTGAGGAACGAGGCAGGCACTGTTACGCCATATAGTGTCAGTGGTGAGAATGATTTTGCACAGGGCAAGGAGTCATTTTTGAAAGAAGCTCAAAACCTTGGGCGTTTCAGGCATAAATCTATAGTGCGGGTGCTTGGATATTTTGAGGCAAATGGCACGGCTTACACCGTTATGGAGTTTGTCAAGGGAGATACCTTGGCTCATAGGATTAAGCAGTTGAAGTCAGAAGGCAAAACCATGCCGGAAGCTGAAATTATGATGTGGTTTAATTCTGTGATGGACGGGCTTGAATGTGTGCATAAGGGAGAGTTTATGCACCGTGATATCAAGCCGGATAATATCATGATAGATCCTGAAACTGGTAAAGGCTGCCTTATAGATTTTGGAGCAGCACGTCATGACGCAGGTGGTAAAACAAAAAGCCTTAGTGTTGTGTTGACTCCTGGTTTTGCACCTATTGAGCAATATTCCAATGCGGGAAAAGGACAGGGGGCATGGACGGATGTCTATGCACTTGGTGCTACCGTGTGGTGTGCCATGACAGGCGAAGCACCTACAGATGCCCCTGGACGTTCAACTGCCATGATATACAATGAACCTGACCCTATATCATGTGACAGAGAAAAACTGATAAATGCTGGGTATAGTGCGGAGCTCGTTGATACGGTAATAAAAATGCTTGCTTTGAACTCGACAGAGCGTTTGCAAACAATAGCAAAGGTTAAACAATTTTTAGCTGCTGAAAAAAATGTGAATAATATAAGACACTCCACTAATCATCCTTTGAATGTAGCTGAAAAAACTAAAAATATTGATAAGCTAACTGAAGTAAGATATAGGGACAATAAAATTCTTAAAGAACGTGTAGATTCTTGGCATGAGAACCTTGGAACTTATACAGCACAATATGCAATAGCAAGCAATAACAAAAAAGGGGAAAAAATAGAAAAAATAACAGGATGGGATGTAATTCGGTGGATAGGACTTTTTTTTGTTATATTCTTTTTTATGGGAATTTTAGCAAATTAATTTTGTAACTGATACATGTGCACATTAACAAAATAAAAAACTCAAAATACAAATTCGAAGAAAGAGGTATTGCAATGAAGAAAATTTTAGCACTTTTTATTATGGGATTGCTCATTGTGAGCAATGTAACGCCGGTATTGGCAGCTGTAAAAAGGTCAAACAAGCGAAGAGTGACATATAAAAGCTATGTCCAAGCACCTGACGGGATTTTGAAACAGATTGATAAGTATCAAAAACAGTATTTTTCTATTATAAAAAGGAATGACATGTTTTTGCAACTTGCAAATTATGATGGAAGAGAAAGAGACAACTACGATTTAGCAAATTTATTTAGGGCTGTTAAACAAAATATTGGTGGGAATTATTTTCTGGATAAATATGAAACCATTGAAAGAACATATGCTGAGAATCCTGGCGAAACTACATATGACATAGCACAATTCAACAACCTACATCGTGAAGCTGTTGATAGCCTTCTAAATGAAGTCTACAAGGCAGTAAAAAACAGGATATCTGCAGATAAATTTCAAAATGTAAAAATTAGTCAGCAAAACTGGTTGAAAGATGTCGCGGCATATAAAAAAGTTATCGATGCACAGGATTTTGGCACTATCGGTGGTAGTGTGTTTGCAGAATGTCAAATTAGCATGAAAAATTTTAGAACATTGCTCTTGATGTTGTATTTGTAAGTTTGCTAAGAAAATTGTAGTTGTGCAAAAATATAAAAATTTCAATTTTAGGAGGATTTACCAATGTATATTACAAGAAAAATTCATATCGTTATTTTATCCGTTTTGTTTTTGTCATTCTGTTTCATTGTGTGTGTGCCAATTACAGCTGATGCAATGACACCGCAAGAAGCATGTGCACTAGGTGAACGTTATTATTATGGAAAGGGGGTTCCTCGTGACAGATCCATGGCTGCGGGGTACTATTATCAAGCAGCAGTAGCAGGGCATGCTAAAGCACAGTATTTGTTATGCGAATGCTATGTGAAGGGAGAAGGAGTATCTGTGGATATGTATGAAGCATTCAGGTGGTGTAGTTTAGCTGCTGAACAAGGTCATTTAGATGCGATAGTTCGCCTTGGATGGTTTTATAAATTTGGTGAAGGAACCTATCAAGATTTACAAAAAGCTGTACAACTCTTTCAAGTTGCTGCTAACAGAGGAAATGCTCAGGCGCAATGTCATCTTGGATGGTGCTATCAAGAGGGGGATGGTGTAACTCGTAACATAGCGAAAGCAAAATATTGGTTAAAAAAATCGGCAGCACAAGGGTGGAAACCTGCTAAGGACGAACTTAAAAATCTGAGATAAAGTAATTAGTTTAATATATGTCATTAAAAAACAACGATAATAATAATTTACAATAAAATTGTACCACAACATTATTAAGGAGAAAAACATGGATGAACAATTTCCGTTAGCGTTAGCTGTTGGCACGAATGTCAATGGCTACATTGTAAACAAGGTAATTGGGCAGGGTGGGTTTGGAATAACTTATCTTGCCTTTGACACACAGACAAGCAAGGCTGTGGCATTAAAGGAGTATCTGCCGGCGAGCGTTGCTTTGAGGAACGAAGCTGGCACGGTTACGCCATATAGTGTCAGTGGTGAAAATGACTTTGCACAAGGTAAGGAATCATTTTTGAAAGAAGCTCAAAACCTTGGGCGTTTCAGGCATGAAGCTATCGTGCAGGTGCTAGGATATTTTGAAGCAAATGGCACGGCTTACACTGTTATGGAGTTCGTCAAGGGCGATACTCTGTCGCACAGAATCAAGCAGTTGAAGGCAGAGGGCAAGACTATGTCAGAAGAGGAAATTATGACATGGTTTGTCTCTGTTATGAACGGGCTTGAATGTGTGCACAGGGAACAGTTTATGCATCGTGACATAAAGCCTGATAATATCATGATAAATCCTGAGACAGGTAAAGGCTGTCTTATAGACTTTGGTGCGGCACGTCATGATGCAGGTGGCAAAACAAAAAGCCTTAGTGTCGTGCTTACCCCTGGCTTTGCACCGATTGAGCAATATTCAAGTGACGGTAAAGGGCAGGGAACTTGGACAGATGTTTATGCACTTGGTGCTACTGTGTGGTGTGCCATGACAGGAACAGCACCGAAGGATGCACCAGGGCGGTCAACTGCCATGATATACAATGAACCTGACCCCATATTATGTGACAGAGAAAAACTGATAA
The DNA here is from genome assembly GCA_937902895.1 of uncultured Synergistaceae bacterium. GTDB lineage: Bacteria > Synergistota > Synergistia > Synergistales > Synergistaceae > CALELF01. Next base: position 10,177 of record CALELF010000031.1, read on the forward strand.
ATTCTGGGTATAGTGCAGAGCTCGTTGATACTGTTATAGAAATGCTTGCCATGAACTCAACAGAGCGTTTGAAGACAATAGCAGATGTCAAAAAATCTCTAATTGATAAAGAAAATGCAAATAATACAACACCCACCTCGAATGAAACTGAAAAATCTGCAGATATTGACAATGCAACCATTATGCCAAAGCATGGTGCCGTTGACGAGGATGACATTTCTTGGCATGAACAGCTTGGAGGCATTGATGATTGTGTGCAAAGCAAGAATGTGGCTTATAAATCCTGCAAAGTAAAAGTTAATCAAGGAAATACAATATGGTTTTATGTGCGTAAGTGTTTGAAAGGGTGCAATTTTAAAGGTAGAGCAAGCAGAAAGGAATATTGGAGCTTTATGCTTTGGTGTTGGTTAGTTACCATCGCCATGAGTTTGGTCCGTATAGATACTGTAATTTCTAATTATGGTATATTGGGGGTAGTAATATATTTGTTAAGAACATTCTGCTTAATTTCTGTAGTGTTTTTCCCACATCTATTAGCGGTTACCTTCCGGCGTGCTCATGATATTGGATACAGTAGTCGCAAAATAGTTTTGCTAATATTTGGGACTGTTGCAGTAGGTTTTGTGCTAGGATGGGGATTATTTAAATTGTTGATTCACTTCGATGTGTTCGATGCATTGGGAGGTTACATAATTTACTTGACATTGGTTATTGCATGGTGTCTAGGGGCTTTTGCAGAAAAAATTTCATTATTTGTGCTCTTTTCAGGATTTACTACAATAATTGCTGTCTTTATAGTTGTCATTTACTTCTTTACAAAGAACAGTCAGCCAGGAGAAAACAAATGGGGAGCAAATCCGATACAGAAAAATTTAGAAATCATCGAGAAAGTAGATTTACGAAAATTAAGCTTATCAATCTTTACCATAGTATTGTTGCTGTTCCTAATCATATTTTTAGAAACTCGACCAACCCCACAGGAAATATTTGATAAAGGCTGTAAATATTATTATGGGCAAAATGGAGTAGAAAAAAATTATAAAAAAGCATTTGAATTATTTACTGAGGCAGCTGAAAAAGGGCAATCTGATGCAATGGTGCAGCTAGGATTTATGTATGACGGAGGAATGTATGTCAAGGAAAATAAAAAATCTGCAGTTTATTGGTTTCAAAAAGCTGCTGAAGCAGGGAATGCATGGGGGGAGTATCTTTTAGCAGACTGTTATCGTATAGGAATAGGTGTAACAAGAGATTACAAGCTGGCATTTCATTGGTATCAAAAAGCTGCAGAACAAGGACATGCTGAAGCGACATGCCAACTTGGATTCTGTTATTTTGGTGGTGAGGGAACAGTGAAAAATTATGAAAAAGCATTTAAGTACTTTTTAAATGCGGCCAAGCAAGATGTATCCCGTGCACAAGGAATGATAGCTAGCTGTTATGAATATGGATGGGGCGTAAAACGCAACCGATCTGAAGCAATTCGTTGGTATGAAAAACTAGCAGCACAGAATGACGAATATGCCGTTCATGCAAAAGAAGCATTAAAAAGATTAAAGTAAAAAAAATCAGGAGGAAAAAGAGATGTCAAGAGTTTTTTGTCCATTAGGACACGCGTATGATTCAGAGCAGTTTAGCAGTTGCCCAATTTGTCAGCCTGGGCAGTCTATGGGAGAGACAATGGCTTTCACGCCAAACGGTGCGGGGGCTTCAACTGGTGGGCTTGGTGAAACACAAGCCTTTACACCAGGTGGTGCTGTTTCAGCAGGTGGAGCACCTTCAATGCCATGGACACCAGGAGCTGCTACTGTGTCTCTCGGGAAAAATGGAGCCTCACCAACACCACAGGGTTTTGGTGCGACAGCTCCAGTAGGTGGTGGTGCAACAATCAGAATGCCATCTCACAGCGGAGCAGGTAAGGAAGAAAACATTGCTCCTGTCGTCGGTTGGCTTGTCTGCATTGATGGCAAGGAAAAGGGGAAGGATTACAAAATTGTTGCCGGTGGCAATACCATTGGCAGAATTGGTGGGAACATCACACCAGATATTGTCTTGAAGGATGAGCAGGTGTCTCGCGGTGCTCATGCCACATTGTTTTATGATCCTGAGGACGACAATTATGTTTTGCAGTCTGGGCAGGTTCATGGTTTGACAAAGGTTAATGGTGCACTTTTGACTGGTTCTGTCACATTAAATTATCACGATAAAATAAAGATGGGGACAAGTATTTTCTTGTTTGAACCACTTTGCAGGGAGGGATTCTCATGGAGAGATTAAAAAAGATTTCTTGTGCATTGCTTTTGGTTGCAATGTTATGTGTGGCATTTTCTGGCGTAGTTTTTGCTGCGGAAACTGGGGAAACAACCGGCACTCCTGCCGAAGTTTCCGTTACGAAGCAACAGGAAGAACTGGCAAAAAAGGAAAAGGCACTAGCAAGTAAAGAAAAAAATCTAAAAGCAAGGGAAAAAAAGCTCTCACGAGAGGAACGTAAAAGAAAACAGGCAGAATTAAAACGTCAACAGGAAGAGCTGAAGCGTCAACAGGAAGAATTAAAACAGAGAGCGGAAAACGCTGAGAGAGAGAAAGAAGAACTGGAAAGGCAATATGCAGAGAAGGATGACAAACTTTTGCTCTATGGCGGAATGGTTCTTGGTGTCATTATTCTCGTAATAATTGCCATTGTTATTGTTTCTGCAAAACGTCGCAAACGCTCCGAAGAATTGGAAAAGGAGCTGATTAGAAGTGAAACGCTAATAGAGTCATTTGAAGCGCAGAAGGAAGAAGCTGAAAAGAACGCTCAAAAGACACAAGCAATGCAGAAACAAAATACCGGCAAAAACACAATATCGTTTGTTGTGATGAAAGATGGCATGGCAACAGGACAGCTCTCTGCAAAGTTTGATACAGCCCTTGTTATAGGTAGAGCACCAGACTGTGGCTTGAGACTTGACAATGAGCCAACTGTCTCTGGTCACCATTGCGAGGTTAGGACTGATGGCATAGCGTATTACATTCGTGATCTTGGTTCTACAAACGGAACGGCATTAAACGGCGTAAATATTACAAATTCTACGAAGATAAACAATGGCGACAAACTCTTACTTGGAACGCTCGAGCTTATTGTTTCAGGATTGCCACAGAGTGCTCCTAGCATGACAACTAATCTTGGCGGTGCAACAATAAGACAGAAAGTATAAAAACTCATGCCAAAATACAGATTGAGCTATGTGCGAAACATTGGCAAGAGAGAAGAGCAGCAGGACGATTTTGGCTTCAATGGATATGACAATCCATATGCATTAGAGCGAGAAGGTTTTCTTTCTGTCCTTTGTGATGGAATGGGAGGACTTGTTGGTGGTGCAGAAGCATCACGCCTTGCTGTTGACAAGTTTATAACTTCATACAGTATGCAATGTGCCTGCTTTACTGGTGCAGAAAGCGATGATGCGTTTTTATCAGTTTTGCTAAATGCTTTGCAAGAGGCAAACGAAGTTGTGAAACAACTGGGAGTTAGGCTTGGACACGAGTCAGATTGTGGCACAACGCTCATTGCAGTTTTGTTACGAAATGATACCTTTTATTGGGTGTCTGTTGGAGATAGCCACATTTATCTTTGCCATGATGGCAAGCTGGAGCAGGTGAATAAAGACCATATTTATGCAAACCAACTGCAAGAGCAGGTCGAACGTGGACTCATTAGCCAAGAAGAAGCAAACCTTGACCCAATGAGGGAAGCCCTTACCAGTTTTATCGGCATTGAAGAATTGCATGAAATTTCCTATGGAGTGCAAAAGAATTTTATTAAAACGGGAATGGACATTTTGCTCTGTTCCGACGGATTTTACAAATTTCTGGGAGACGAAAAACTTTTGTCTTTGCATGAGCAAGATGCAATGAATTGGACGGGTAATATGCTCAATGCCGTTTTTGATCTGGCGCACCCTTATCAAGATAATTGCACTGCAATTGCAATTTCTGCAGAAGATGGAGAATTTGACGTAACGTCAAAGGTAACAGAAAAAACGATTGTGCCAAAAGAAGTTAGCTATGAAAAAAATAGTCAAGATAATCTGGCAAGTGGTTGCACAAAATCTAAGAAGTTTTTATCGTTTTGGAGGAGAAAGAAGGAATGAAAAAATTTACAAAAATTGTATTGTTGATGCTTTGTTGTCTGTTTGTTATTACTGGCGTATCCTTTGCCGAGTGGCAAAATGTTGGAACTAACCATGTAGAAGGAATGCAAGCAACTCTTTACCTAGATGATGATATTCAAGATTGTGGTGATCATTGTATTGTGCGATTAAAAGCTGATGTGGATGGAATGCCTCTTTTGGGTAAATGTAAGGTAATTGGAACTACTGCTTATAAACTTAATTCAGTTGGAAACCACAAGGAAGTTGACATATCTCGCTCTCAAATCTTAGATATAGTGTTTTATAATGAGGCAGGAGAAGCATTGCCATTATTGTCGCAGCATTATCAGTATGACGAAAACGCATGGGATAGTAGTGACAGAGACAAAGAAGGAATCACTAAGGGTGACATTGACATTGATTCATACGTCAAGCAATATTATGACCAAAAATACAATTCCATTTTTAGTGGAAACAACATAATATATATTCTTTTGGGAATTTTTGCATTTATAGTGATAGTTGCTGCTGCAAACAAATCCAAGAAAAAAAAGAACGAATATTATGAGAATAACACATCTACCGTAACCCCAAATATGCCACAGGCTGCTCCCGTCACAGTGCAGGAATCTGCATCTCCACGGCAGACTGAATTAATCTTGCGTGGGGAAAAAGGTTGTTTTCAGGGTATGACCATACCTATCCACCACTTTCCTTCAAAAATTGGCAGAGACACCACGCAATGCAAGGTTCAATTTCCAGAAGGCACAGAGGGTGTAAGCCGAGTTCACTGCACAATAAATAATTCAAACGGTAGTTATACTGTCGTAGACAGTTCTACCTATGGTACCTTTGTGAATGGTCAAAAGATTGCTGTCAATGCGCCTGTAAAAATTAACAATGGAGATTACATCGCACTAGGCAGCTCACAACAGATTTTCCGTGTTACTACAAAAATTATTCTTTCAAAATCCAATTAAATTTTAATAAGGGAAGATATTCAAGATGAATATAAATTTAAAAACGAATGGAGCTTTTAAGATTTGTCCAGTTGGCTTTTCGTGGACACTGTTCTTTTTTAGTTCCTTCGTTCCACTTTTTAGAGGAGATATAGCTTGGTTTTTTATAACATTGTTTGTAGATTTGTGCACGGTTGGCTTTGGACATATTTTTTTCTGTTTTTCTTACAACCAAACTTATATTAAATCATTACTATCCAAGGGGTATGTCCCTGTAGATGATTTTTCCAGACAATATCTTGTTAGCTTAAATTTATACAATGATAATCAGAGTTATGATGACTACGGTGCTAACACATCTGTTGCAACCCCTTATGCAACTCCAGCAACGACACAGGATTATGTGACACCTGTTGCCGGTGCTCAACCCGAATTTATTTTACTCGGGGAAAAAGGATGCTTTCAAGGTATGACCATGCCTATCCATCGCTTCCCATCAAAAATTGGCAGAGATACTACGCAATGCAAGGTTCAATTTCCGGAAGGCACAGAGGGGGTAAGCAGAATCCACTGCACAATTTACAATTCTAACAATGGCTTTACTGTTGTGGATAGTTCAACCTATGGCACCTTTGTGAATGGTCAAAAGATTGCCACCAATACCCCTGTAAAAATTAACAATGGAGATTACATTGCATTAGGCAGTTCGCAACAGATTTTACGCATTGCTACAAGGTAGTAAAAAAAAATGAAAAAATGCGGTAAGGTTTTACTAACTTTTATCTTGTTACAGCTGCTATTTTGTTGCAGTTTTGCATCGTTTTATTTGGATTATGCAACAGCAGAAGATCAGCCTCCAATAGCTGAAATGAAAAGTGCTGTTGGATTGGTCTATGCAGCTGTTCAAGTTACTTTTGATACATCTGGCGGTGCGGTAACTGGCATTGCCGGTGGCACCGGAACATGCTTTCTTGTCGGCAATGGGGATTGCGCTATTACAAATTATCACGTTGTTGAGATTTTGGACAACACTGAAAAAGCAACGAATGAGGCATGGCAAAGTGTCAATGGTGGCTTTGGAAGTTATAATAGTATTCTTGATATAAAACATATCTTGCGAGTGAAGTATTTTGATAAAAACGGAACAGAAATTGGCACTTTTGATTCAAATGTGCTTGCCAAAGCTAATGGTAAAGATTTAGCCCTGATAAGTATTCCAAATAATGTCTCTTCCGCTGGTGTGATGCCAGTGAAATTTTTGCGAGATGAAGAAATAAAGGTTGGCAGCAGAGTTTTTGCTGTGGGGTTTCCTCTTGCGGCAAACATTGAAGTTTTGCAAAATGATCAAACTGTATCTGACGGATGTGTAAGCAAAAAGGATGCAATGATAGAAGGGACGAAATACATCCAAACAAATGCCAACATAAACCACGGAAATAGTGGTGGGCCACTTTATGATGCCAAGGGAAATGTAATGGGAGTTAATACCCTAACAATCAACAAACAGATTGCTGAAGGAATTGGTTTTGCCGTGCAATCAAGCGAAATAATACATTTCCTGGAGCAAAATAACATTCCAGTGCAATATGCCTCAGAAGTTAATCAAATTGCACCAAATGAAGGATTGCCTGCGTCTGGTGGAAATACTCTTGAAGGACAGGGAACTGGTAATAACACAACAGCAGCGAAGGTTATTTTGCTTGTTTGTATTCCATTATTGATTCTTGCAGTATGTTTATACATTGCTCTTGATAGAAAAAACAAAAGTAGAAGGCTTATTCAGGTTTCATCTTCTTCTACTCCCAATGTGCAAAAACGTGTGCCAAGGGGAAGGATTCGTGTAGCAGATGGAGTCTTTACCCTTACTGGAGTTAAGGGAAGTTTTACTGGAATGAATATTCCTTTCCACTCTTTTCCAGCTTCGATGGGGCGAGACACAAGCCTTTGCAAGGTTCAATTTGCACCAAACACAAAGGGTGTTAGTAGGTTGCATTGCACAATTTCATTTAACGCTGGAGTTTTTACTGTTACAGATTCATCGACCTACGGAACATATATAAACGGAAGCAAAATAGCCTCAAATGTTCCTACTCGATTAAGTAATGGTGACTTGCTAGCTTGTGCAGGAGAAGTTTTTAGAGTTACAATAAGACAATAGAAGAGGTGTTATTTATGGCAACAAAAAATTCATTTTTTGCAATAGCCACTGATATCGGTGGTAGAGACGAAAATCAAGATAGAGCCTATGCACTTTCCTTAAATGGTCGCACTCTGCTTGTCTTGGCAGATGGCATGGGCGGACACAGAGGCGGTGCAATGGCAAGCCAAGCAATTATAGAAACAGCAGAAAGATTGTTTCGCGCTAACCCAGCACAAAATCCAGAAGCCTTATTGCCACAAATTGTGCGTGAGTCCTGTGGCGTGATTGCAAGAGAAAATTCGGCTCAAAATCTCGATGGACATAGCACTTGTGTGTTAGCGTTTATTGATGAAAAAGCATGTCTTTCGTGGTTACGAATTGGTGATTCACGTCTTTTTATTTTTGCTGATAAAGACCACTGGTGGCGTAGTATTGACCATACGATGCTAGATTTGCGAGTTTTGAAAGGAGAGCTTACGGACGACGAAGCTCGTCGTCACCCTGACCGTCCTTTTGTGTTTCGTAGCGTTTGTGCAACAGAGCCTGAAATGAAGGTGCAACGTTTTGGAACCTTGCCAGCTGGTGCTGTTCTGTTCCTTTGCAGTGATGGTGTGTGGGATGCTTTCCCTGCAAAGGAGTTATATAATGTTACGAAAAAAGGAAATTTAGAAGCAATAACAGTAAAAATAGTTAAGACAGCAGTGGCTCGTAACGGTGCTCATAGTGATAATTGCACAGCATTGCTTTATCGTGCACCGTTTGGGAATGCAAAGGTAAACACGAGACAACTTCACTTGGAGGAGCTCCACACCCTGCCACAAATTACTGAATCTGAAAAAATATTTAGAAAAAAAGTTTTGATAGGCGTAATGTCTGTCCTCTTTGTGATAATACTTGTGACCACGTGGTATTTAATGCTTCCATCAAGAACTTCTGAGTCTATGCCTCAACCGCCAATTACTGTAGAAGATATGAACAAGCAACAAAATGGTAGTGAAGAAGAACCGATAGAATCGGGAGAAGAATCGGAAAAACATGGAAAACCAGATGGCACTGAGTGTCAGCAAGGAACAGAAGGCAAAAAGAAAAATATTTCTAAAAAGGATAAGATTTTAACCGAGAAAAAGAGCGACGATACGAACAAAACAGAGAATAAAGTTACTAAAGAGTCTAAGTCAACCAATGACAAGACAGATAGCAAAGTGGATAAAGATTCTGATAATAGGAGAGAAGACGAGCAGCATAAATCGAAAGAACCCACTAAGCAAAAAAAATTAAACGACGAAAAAGAACACGAAAAACAGTCAATTGAGCCAAAAGAAAGTAATGCACAGAAGAACGTGGAAAGCGAAAAATAAATAATGCTTGCCTTACCACTTGGAACAAACATTAGTGGCTATGTCGTTACTGGCATCCTAGGGCGTGGAGGTTTCGGCGTAACCTATAAGGGACAAGACACAAGCACAGGGCGTGATGTAGCAATCAAGGAGTATTTTCCGCAAGATATCGCTATACGTCAATATGGATTTGTGCAGGCAATATCGCCAGCTGAGGTAGCGGATTTTCAAAAGGGCAAAATTGACTTTTTGCAGGAAGCCAAAACTTTGGCAATGTGTAACCATTCCTCTATTGTTCGTGTGCTTGGTTTCTTTGAACAATTTGGAACTGCATATATTGTTATGGAGTTTGTTTCTGGTGAGACACTGCATAACTTGGTAGAAAACTCATACAAAAATGGCATGACAGAGAGACAAATTAAAAATTGGCTTGGTCAAATCATAGATGCACTGGACGTTGTGCATAAAAAAGGCTTGACACACAGAGATGTCAAGCCTGAAAATATTTTAATTCGCCCTAATGGAAACGCTGTCCTCATAGATTTTGGTGCTGCAAAACAAATCACTGCACGTAATTCTGCCTTTACGTCTGTAACCTTGACGCATGGCTATGCTCCGCCAGAACAATATGACACTACTGCCAAACATATAGGCTCCTGGACAGATATTTATGCTCTTGGTGCTACAATTTTCTTTGCAATGACTGGTGGCACAATTCCACCACGTGCAATTGACAGGATGAATGCGACTTCTCAAACTCCACAACAAGAAGATCCACTAAAACCTATGATGAATAAGCTATGTGCCAGCAATAAATTTAGCCAAAATTTTTTAATTGCAGTGCAAAAAATGCTCGCAATATCCCTAAACGATAGGTTGAAATCAATTTCTGAGGTAAAGGGAATTATCAGTGGCTTTGAGCCCACAAAACGAAGAAAAATTGAGCAAGAAAAAACACCTCAGAAGTTATTACAAGAGGTGCCAATCAGACAAAACGACAATAATGAACTCTTGCTATTAAAGATTATTATTTGCATTTTGTCTTTCATAGTTGTCGTTTGTATGTTATCTATACTATCACGTTAGTGACAGATTTAATTGGAGGTATGTTTTATGAAAAACAAATTTATTGCAGTATTATTACTGGCTTTTTCCACACTTTTATTAAGTTGTAATGCACAATATGTCCTTGCAGATGTTTTTCCTGCAGAGCGGACAATACATTTTTCTCGCAATGATGTTTCAAATCGTGTGCGTTATCCACTGTATTTTAATTGTGTTGGAGCAGACAGAAAAGTAACAGACATTGCTGTCTCCAATGTGTCAACAAACAGTGCAAATATTTCTTGGTCTCAACATACAGACAACCATGGTGGAAACCGTTACCTTGAAATTATCCCGACCAAAGGCGGCGGCACAGTGTCATTCACAGTAACAGCACGTGGCGATAGTGGCAGAAGCTATAAAACTATGGTGGAAATTATCGTAGATTAAATTTACGATAGAAACAACTATATTATAATGATTCTCTGGAAAATGAAAAAATGGTTCCACAGAAATTTCAAAAAACAAAAAATTACCAATCCAAAGGAGATTGGAAAGAAAAAAAGGTGAAAAAACAAAATGTATTAAAAGAAATCTTATCGAGAGAAATATTATTTATTACTAGCAGTAATAAAATTTATAGCGGTATATGCTGTTATATGCATTGTAGAATGTGTAGTCTTTTATTGAGGTATAGAAAAACGAAATTCATTGAACAAAAAGACTCTGTTGTGTAATTTTATTCATTTCTACTGAACAATTTGTTTGACTTTTGGCAATTTGTTCAGTAGAATAACGTTATCAGTTCATTAGGAGGCTTTTTTATGATTATTCGTGAACACTACATTTGCCAGATGAGACCATTCTATGACAGCGACCTTATTAAGGTTATCACAGGGATTCGCCGATGCGGAAAATCCATCATTCTTTCACAAATTGCTGATGAACTAAAAGCACAGGGAAAACAGACTCTAACCATCAATTTTGAGATGTTTGAATACGCTGATGCAATACCTTGAAGTTGTCAATATTAGTTGACAGATTTTAATCGAACAAATTTTATCTAACCAC
>CALELF010000032.1 GCA_937902895.1 uncultured Synergistaceae bacterium
CCATGAGACGCTATGGATCTTCTATTGGGTGTTCAAGTTGATTTTACAATCAACGTCTTTCTTTTAGACGTTAAAAAATTAAAATTTTAGCGAATTTTTTACCTTGCTGTTTTGCAAAAAATTTGATATAAACAACGTAATCTTATGTTATAAAAAAATACTCGGAGGTGCGTTGCTATGAAGAAAGTAACTATTTGTGTTGCACTTGTTGTTTCGAGTCTTGTTGCTGCCATGCCTGTTTTTGCCAATCCATTTGGAGATCCTGCTGTTGAATTAAAGCGGATGCAGGAGCTTCAAAGGCAGGAAGAACTGATGTATCAGTTGCAGCAGGAACAAAAAGCCTACGATCAATATTATGACGAACAGAAGCGAGAAAAGAAAAATAAAGAGTTGCCATATATGGAACGAGTTTATTTTCTAAAACAAATTTCTGTGCAGGATTCAAGCATTCTGAACAAAGAAGAGCTTAATTCCATATTAAAGCCGTGTTTGGGAAAGGAAGTTACCATGAAGCAAATTCATGGTTTGGTTGATGCTATTACGGCATTATATCGTAAAAAAGGTGACGAAATTTCAAAAGCTTATTTGCCGGAAGAACCAGTTGTGGCTGGAACTTTGCTGATTGCTTTGCGTGAACGTGCAACCCCAGATGCTAATTTCTTAAACCATAAAAATCCAACAATAAAAGATATGATAAAATAATGTGTAACAGGAACGGAGGAAAGTGATGGCAAAAAAATCAGAAAAAACATCAAAAGCAACAACAAAGGAAGAAATTTTAGCACAAGCTCTAAAAAACATTCGTGAAAAGTTTGGTGATGGAGCCATTATGAGGCTAGGTGACGAAGTGCAGGCACCAATGGACGTTATCCCAACGGGGATTTTGCAGCTTGATGTTGCCCTCGGTATCGGTGGTATTCCACGTGGAAGGGTAGTAGAAATCTACGGTCCTGAAGGTGGCGGTAAAACCACTATTGCGCTTCATGCGTTAGCAGAAGCACAGAAAAAAGGTGGACTTGTTGCCTTTGTGGATGCAGAACATGCTCTTGATCCTCGCCTTGCAGCAGCAATTGGAGTTGATACGACAAATCTTTATCTTTCCCAGCCTGACAGTGGTGAACAGGCGTTCTATATTGTGGATGAACTTGTCCGCAGTGGCACATTTGACCTAATTGTTGTTGACTCTGTTGCAGCGCTAACACCTCAGGCAGAAATAGACGGTCACATCGGTGATACTGTTCAAATGGGGCTTCATGCACGTTTGATGAGCTATGCTTTGAGGAGATTGACAGCTGTAATTGCCAAGAGCAAAACGACAGTAATTTTCATAAACCAGTTGCGTGCACAGATTAGCGCTGGTTATAATCAGGGGCCAACAGAGACAACTACCGGTGGTAGAGCTCTGAAATTTTACAGCTCACTTCGCATTGATGTCCGTCGCATTGGTCAAATCAAGGTTGGTGACGAGGTCATAGGTCATGAATTAGCTATAAAGGTTGTGAAAAACAAAATGGCTCCACCATTTCGCACAGCTAAGTGTAGCTTGATTTACGGCAAAGGTGTGCCAAAGACTATGGCTGTTGTTGATATGGGAATTGACTATGGTATCTTGAAGAAGAAAGGTTCTTGGATTACGTATAAAGGTGAGTCAATTGCACAGGGAAGAGAAAAAGCCTCTACATTCTTTGAGGAAAACCCGGATGTGATGGAAGAAGTGAAGTCGCTTGTCTTGAAAAAAGTTGCGGAGCACCTCGGTATGCTTGATCCCGAACCAGAAGAGCCAGAAGATGACTTTGACGCAATACAAAAGGCGGAAGAAGCCCTTATTAACGAGGGCGTCTTAAAAATTGATGTAAACGAATAATCGAATAAACTCTAGAGCCACAGGCATTTTGCCTGTGGCCAAATTTTTTATTTTTTTAGCCATACGCGCTCCGCTAACATAAAGGGAATGGCTTTGCCATTCCCAACATAAAGGTTTTGGCTTCGCCAGAGCAGGAACAAGTAGCGCCTCTACACCAACACAAGTTTTATAATCAAATCAGAGTTTCCTTAGATTCAGAAGATTTTATAAAACTATTTTTATGTTAAGAATGACGAGCTTTGCTCTACATTCTGCTTATGTTAACCAAGCCAACGGCTTGGTGCTTAGGGCAAAATTCTTGAAAATTGATTTCCGTGGCATTGACAGAATTATGTTTTTTTGATATACTTTCAACTCGTTGCGAGGAGGCATAGCCAAGTGGTAAGGCAGAGGACTGCAAATCCTTTATCCCCAGTTCGAATCTGGGTGCCTCCTCCATTTTTTTGTTTTTTTGACTACACAAGGTGTTGCTTAAGCAACACCTTATATTTTTTTTGAAAAATGTTTTTGTTTATAAAACCTTGTTAAATTTGAAATTTTGCGGTATCATTGCTCCGTGATTTTTTTCTTTACAAAGAGGTGTTATATAGAATGTCTAAAATAGAAGCACCGCGTGGCACGAAGGATATACTCGGAGACGAAAGCTGGAAATGGGCTTATGTCAGCCACGTTGCGCAGGGTGTTGTTTCTGATTTTGGTTATAAAGAAATAACCTTGCCGATATTTGAACATACAGAATTGTTTCATAGAGGCGTTGGGCAAACGACAGATGTTGTGGAAAAAGAAATGTATACATTTCTTGATAAAGGTGGCCGGTCTATCACATTGAGGCCTGAACTTACGGCTTCTGTTATGAGGAGCTACCTTGAGCACAATATGGCTCGTGGCAGTCAACCACAGAAGTTTTGGTGTATTGGTCCAATGTTTCGTTATGAAAGACCACAAAAGGGGCGTTATCGCCAGTTTGTTCAGCTTGACATTGAGGCTATTGGCTCGCGTAGCCCATTGCTTGATGTAGAAATTATAGACTTGTCTATGGAGTTTTACAGGCGGCTCGGCTTAAAAAATTTGCAGGTTGTCTTGAATTCTGTCGGGTGTCCTGAATGTCGTCCTTTGTATAGAAAGGCGTTGCAAGATTATCTTGCACCACATATGTCAGAACTTTGTGAAAGCTGTCAAGGAAGATTTGACAGAAACCCATTAAGAATTTTGGATTGTAAAAATCCTGCTTGTAAGGCAATTACAGAGAATGCACCATCAATCTTGGATAACCTTTGTGATGATTGTAAATCACATTTTGCAACAGTTATGAAGGCTTTAGAAAAACTTGGTGCAGACATAAAGCTTGACAAGCGTCTTGTCCGTGGACTTGACTATTACACAAAAACGGCTTTTGAAATTTTGTCCGGTGACTTGGGGTCGCAAAACGCTGTTTGTGGTGGTGGAAGATATGACCATCTTGCCGAGGCGATTGGCGGAGCGCCAACACCAGGTGTGGGGTTTGCTTCTGGGCTTGAGCGTGTAATCCTTACCATGGAGAGTCAAGGTGCAACCTTTGGCAAGGAGCCAAAGAACAAAGCATTTATTGTAACAGCAGATGACAATGCTTTGTTAGAAGCGGCGAGCCTTGCAAACATTTTGAGAACAAATCATATTGCGACTGATATGGATTACATGGCTCGTAGTATGAAAACTCAGATGAAAGCTGCTGCAGGCACTTCTGATTTTGCAGTTATACTCGGTCAAGATGAAATAGAGAAAAAGTTTTACACATTGAAAAATATGGCGACAGGTGAGCAAGAGAGCTTGTCACTAGATGCTTTAATAGAAAAATTAAAATAATCTATAGTGTCTAAAAGGAGAAAAAAATGGCTAGATATTATGATGCATCATGGCAAAGAACAATGAAATGTGGTGAGCCACGCAAGGAAGATGCTGGCAAAGATATAGTCCTAAACGGTTGGCTTCGTGCAAGGCGTGACCTTGGTGGAATTATCTTCATAGAACTTTGGGACAAAACAGGCGTAACACAGGTTGTTTTCAATCCTGAAATCAATGCTGAAATACACGAGCAAGCAAATTCATTAAGAAGTGAATATGTCTTGTCTGTAAAAGGTCGCCTTCGTATTCGCCCAGACGGGACGGAAAATCCAGAGCTTCCAACAGGTGCAGTTGAACTTTTGGCAGAGGATTTTATTATTATGTCTCCTGCACGTTTAACACCTTTTGAAATTGATGACGAAACCACAGACAACGTCAATGAAGATCTTCGCATGAAGTATCGTTACCTTGACCTTCGCCGTGAAAAAATGCAACATAACTTGAAAATCCGCCACGATGTTACGTTATATACGAGAAATTATTTTGCAAAGAATGGCTTCACAGAGGTTGAAACTCCAATGTTGACAAAGTCAACTCCAGAAGGGGCTAGAGATTATCTCGTGCCTTCTCGTGTCAATAAAGGTTGTTTCTACGCATTGCCACAGTCACCACAGATTTTTAAGCAGCTTCTTATGGTTAGCGGACTTGACCGCTATATGCAAATTTCAAAATGTTTCCGTGATGAGGACCTGCGCGCAGACAGACAGCCAGAGTTTACACAGTTAGACTTTGAAATGAGCTTCATCACAGAAGAAGATATCATGACCATGTTTGAAAATTACCTTGCAGGTCTTTGGAAGGATGTTGCTGGTGTTGAGGTGAAAACGCCATTTCTTCGTTTGACTTGGAAAGAGGCAATGGACAAATACGGCAGTGACAAGCCAGATCTCCGTATTGCTTCTGCAATGGTGGCTCTTGAGAAGGTCTTTGAAGGTGGTGAAAATCCATTTGCAGGACTTGTTGCAAATGGTGGCACAATAAAAGGCTTGCTTGTCAAGGGTGGAGCTTCAATGAGCAGAAAGGATATTTCTGTTTGGGAAGGACGTGCCAAAGACCTTGGTGCAGCCGGTATGGCAAATTTCCTTGCAAAAGATGGAGAATTAAAAGGTCCATTGATGAAGTTCTTGTCAGAAGACAAGGTTGCACTCTTGAAGCAGTTAACTGGAATTGAAGAAGGCGATGCACTCTTTATTATGGCAGACCTTAACTGGAAAAAAGCTTGTGAAATTTTAGGTCAAATTAGATTGGAAGTTTCTGCATCTCTTGGGCAGGTTGAAGACGGATTCAAATTCCTTTGGGTAACAGAATTTCCACTCTTTGAGTGGAGCGAAGAAGAGGGACGTTACACAGCTGTTCACCATCCATTCACTTCACCAATGTATGAAGATCTTGACTATATGTTGACAGAGCCTGGTCGTGTTCGTTCACGCGCATACGACGTTGTTTTGAATGGCACGGAGCTTGGTGGTGGTTCAATTCGTATCCATGAGCCACGTGTTCAGGAATTGGCATTCAAGGCATTGAATTTTACACCAGAAGCGATAAAAGATAGATTTGGCTTCCTTATGGATGCACTTTCTTTTGGCACACCACCACATGGTGGAATTGCCTTGGGGCTAGATAGACTCGTAATGCTTATGCTTGGAGCAAAGTCAATACGTGATACAATGGCATTTCCGAAGAATCAAAAGGCACAGTGCCCAATGACAGATGCACCGGGGGCTGTAGATGATGCACAGTTAGCCGAACTTTCAATAAAAGTGGAAGAAGAGCTTTAATATGGCGCGGCAAAGAGAAGAAGGAATATATCTTTACATTGCTCCTGACGGTTCGCGCTTCATTGCAATTATAGATGCCTATGGAATGGCTAATATGTTGCCATGGAAGCAACCAGGTGAAACGGATAACGTAATAGAAAAGAGTTGGAACTTACAGGGAGATTTTGTAAAACTTTCTGTTGCCACTGAATAGAATTAAACGGGGCAGCAATCTTTTTTGATTGCTGCCTTTTATAACAAGCCATAAAGGGCATAAAGAGCATAAAGGCGAGAAGCTGTTGGCAAAGCCAACAACTTCTCGCTATTTTTTCGGGCTCTACGAGTAGAGCCCCTACCTGTAAAACCCTTACACTGCAATAATTTGTGATGCTTTAGTAAGTAGGGGCTCAATTCTATTGAGCCAGCCTGCGCTCCTTTTGCCCCCAACCGCTTCGCATCTAAGGCATCTAATCCTTGTTTTTTGGGTTGGCAAAGCGGACAACTCTATGTTCTCTGCGAAAAATAAATTTACGTGAATTTTTTGTAAGTTTTACGGTGAATTTTTGGTTGCAAAGATTTTATTTTTGGGTATAATCTAGTCAACAAATGTTTTGGTGCAGTCTTTAACACTAAAAATTTTAAATGGTGGAGGGAAGTGCGATGAAAATTTGCGGTAAAAATAGCGATAACAGAAATGCTAAAAGTGTAACAAATGCAGTGATATCAACGCTTTGCCCCCCCCCCATTGTGTCACATAAAAAGAGACATACTAGACGAAGAGTTAGAGTTTTTTATAAATAACAACACAAGGTATAGAAAGTTTTTCTGATTTTCTGTGCCTTGTGTTGTTGTGTTTTGTAAGGCAAAAGATTTTAGCCATAAAAGATTTTTTTAGCCATAAGCGCGTGAGGGAAGCATATCATGATGCCACGCTAACATAAAGGGGATGTAGAGCAAGCTCTCCATTCCCAACATAAAGGCTGGCTACGCCAGCAAAAATAATTTTTATGTTAGGAATGACGGGTCATGCTCGTCATGACGCTTATGTTAGCCAAGCCAACGGCTTGGCGCTCGTATGGCAAAAAACAAAAAGCAAATAAAAAAAATTGGGAGGGCATAACAAATGCACAATTTCAAATTTAAGCGGTTATTAGCAACAGTGCTAGCAGTGATGTTAGCGGTGAGTAATGTGGCGTCATTTGTGACGCCGGCGAAGGCGAGTGGGCTTACGACTTTTGAGCAGATAGGCGGAGGTGGTGGAGCGAGCAAAAGTGACGGAACAGCAGCGACCTCAGCCAAGACAATATACTTTGGTAAACAGAATGGTAATGGACTTCTATGGAGAGTGCTATCAACGAATGAAACCACCACGACAGGAACAGGAGTTCTGTTACTGTCAGACAAGGTGCTAACAACATCGAAGTTTCATGACAGTAGCAATGTATGGTCTACTTCCACAGTTCGCACACTTCTAGGGGAAATTTATGCCGGAACGGATACTAGTAGTGGAGTAACATTTGATGGAAGAGAAAAGGCACAAATAGCGGTAACAACAATAAGTGAAGGAATAAAAGGAGACCCAACGCAAGATCATCTATTTCTGTTGAGTCGTAGTGATGTGGATCCAAACCAAGGTGGCAAGGCTAGTGCCTATGGTTTTACTACAGATGATACTAGTAGAAAAGCGATCGGTACTGCCACCACCTCTTGGTGGTTGCGCTCGCCTGGCTCTGGTGGCGGTTATGCGTTCTTTGTCAACGGTGACGGCCTGGTCAAAGAGTCCTATGTGTACCTCAGCAAGGGTGTCGTTCGTCCGGCTTTAAATCTGAATCGGGAATCGGTTTTGTTTTTATCCGCCGCCGAGAATGGTAAGAAACTTGTCAAGGCTGGCAACGGCTTTACGCTGGATAATGGCTATACTGGTGACAGTGGGTGGAAGGTGACCTTGTTGGATGCGTATAGTGAGTCAAATCCAACTGGCATAAAGACCCCAACGCTTGGTGCCTTTACCTTGGATGCAAGTGCAGATGGAAATTCCACCATTGCCTATTCCGGTGCTTCAACAGGAACAAACAAATATGTCTCAGCAGTGCTAAAAGATGGTAGTGGCAATTTTGCAAATTATGCAAAGCTTGTAAATACGTCAAGTGATGATTCTGGCGTTGCAATAATAAAAGCTGGTAATATTACGAGTGGAAACTATGACATGCTTGTCTTTGGAGAAGAAGCAAATGGAGATTATCTAACAGACTACGCAAGTGACTTTAATGCGGCAATTCCTGTTGCCTTTACGGATGGTAAATTGACAGGCATGACGCTTGATGAGAATTTCACAGGTGCATCAAATGCCGTAACACTCAAAAATGGATTTGAGCTAACACTTGACAACGCAAGCTTAACGGGATTTGCACAGGATTTTACTTCCACGGCAACAAGCCTAGAAGATAGCCAAAAAGATAATACGATAAACACAACTGATACTACTTACGCTTCAACCTTTAATGGAAATCTAACCCTTGAAGCGAACACGGTAATTAATGGCTGTGTTACTATCGACTCTGGCAGGAAATTTAATCTAGACCTTGCAAAAGAAAGTGTGTCAAGGGGTGTGGCAAACACAGTAAGTGTAAATGGGGATTTGCATATCTCTTCTGCGTCTTCAGACAGTCTTTTTTCCTTTGATATTATTATTGATCCAACAGCTTCTACTTCAGACACAATTTCGGCAACCGGTGCCTTGGCATGGAACCCAGATAAAGAAATAAATTTAGCTAGTGCCAATATGAATATAGTTTTCAATGGTGATTTTCAAGATAAGAAGACGGATAAAGTTACGTTGTTCTCATCTGAAGGAGAGCTTAGTGGACTTAATATCACAGGAACGTATAAGATACCTAAAGGAACATTTACTGGACAAAACAAAGCCTATCAAATCAAGGCGGAACTAGTTGAAAATAAGCCTACGGGAAAGCTTATCATTGAGATGTTGAGTGCAGGCACCTTGCGAATGATAATACAGGGCAAGGGAGATGGGGTATTTGATGAATCAACTGTTACATTAGACGGAGACCTTACCCTTGGTGATCCTGTTGACGATGAGCAAGACTATCCCGAGCTCAGCCCAGATCTTGGCACCCTTGCAAGAAAAGATGAGAACACGCCAAGAGACCTCACAATAGACGGAGCAGGACACACCATAACTGCTGACAAAGGCGATGGGCTTGACATTGTAAACGAAGGAGACAGTGTTACGCTCAAAGATGTAACAATGAAAAAATTTACTCAAGCGGTTACAAATGGCGGAACGCTCAATCTAACGGGAGTAACATTTTCAGAAGCTAAAGGAGTGACTTCAGATGTAAAGAACAACGGAACCCTCAATATTAACGGCACTGTAACCTTTGCCAAGGGAGTTGACGGCACAGGCACAACGAATTTCAATGTGGGTAACACTACTATTGCAAGTGGTGTAATTATTAGCCAAAAGCAGGTTGTGATAGCACCGGGAGTATACCTTACGACAGCCGCAAATAGTGTAACAGCTACAGATGGTGTGACAGGTGTGACAAATAATGGCTATCTAACCCTTACAGGGGGTAACTTGGCAAGTGCAATTAGTGGCACAGGTGAAACAATAATTATGGGAGCTGTTACAAATTCTGACAAGAACATAAAGCAAAACGATATTACTATATCTGGTGGCAGTTTAACCACAAATGCAAGTAATCTCACTATTTCCTCTGGAAAAATTACGAATAATGTTGCAAGTGGACTTGTTCTTACAGATGGCGAGCTTGATGCAAAAATTGAAGGAGATGGCACGACTCAGATAGCTGGTCAAGTGGTAATGACATATGTCCTTGCTCAGGATGCAACGATAACAAATGATAGTAGGCTTACCATTGCAGCAGGACATTTAAATGGTGATATTACAAATAATGGCATACTTGAGCTCGGAGGAGGCACACTTGCAAATGCCATAAGCGGAAGCGGCGTAACAACAATTGCAGGAGCTGTAACGATTCTTGAGGCAATAAGTCAGAGTAGTCTAAAAATTTCACCTAATGCAAGTCTAATGATAGATGTATGTAATCCTATAATTACTGATGTTATTAACAATGACGCTACAAATGGACTTGTTCTTACAGGTCATGGCGAGCTTGGTGGTATCATGGGTGCTGGGACAACCCGGATAGATGGACAAGTGGTAATGACAAAAGTCCTTGGTCAGGATGCAACGGTAACAAGTGGTAATAGGAGGCTTACCATAGCAGCTAAAGATCTACAGGGCAATATTACAAACAATGGTACAGTTGTGCTCAACGATGGAGATTCCGGTGCAAAAAGCAAACTTGATGGCTATACAATTACGGGTGGCAAGGTAGAGATTGCAGGTTATGTTATAGCAGATGCAGATAGCTTAAAGACTAGTGATGGTATAGAGATAAAAGGTGAGTCAAATGCTCTTGTAGTTTATAATGGAGCATTGAGCGACAAAGTCACAGGAGCAGGCACGCTGGAAATTACAGGAGAAGTGACAGCAAATGCAGGCTACATCCAAGCAGCAATAAACAAGGTGACAAAAGACTCAATTGTCACCTCTATCGACGGTAAGCTTACACTCACCCAAAATGAGGACGGAACAATCGCAACTTTAACAAAAAACTTAAGCAATAGCGGAACTGTAATAGCACAAAGTGGAGTAGCAATTAATAGCACAATAACAAATAGCACAATAACAAATAGCACTACCACAGCAACAACAACGCTTGAAAGCGGAGCGTCATTTGGGAAAAGTGGGGAAAACGGAGAAAACGGCAAGATAAGTGGCGGTGTGGTAGAGCTTGAAGAAGATGTTAAGTTTAACATGTCAAATCTGGACAGTGTAGCGACTTTGATTTTACATGGAGCAATATACGACAATTTTGAAGCAAATGTTGGCGTAGATGATGCAAACCCATCAGTGGATAAAATTGTTGTGACGGGTGCAGCGACAGGAACAATAAAGCTTGGAAGCGTCAACATAACAGGAACAAACACATACGATGATTGGAAGATTGGCGAAGTAAAGGAAGTGCAGTATCTCACGAGCGGAGATGGTAGCACCCTGGTGATAGATGCTGCAGGTAGCACGACTGCAACAAGTGACGGCTATAAATATATATTTGCTCAAGGTGCAACCGGCGTTGGCTATATGAGCATAACCAAGGATAATGGATATGACTTGGCAGATATAGTCCAGAATAAAAATGTAGGGGGGTATCAAGCAGGGCAAGTGGATGCATATGCGTTGCTTGATAA
>CALELF010000033.1 GCA_937902895.1 uncultured Synergistaceae bacterium
GCTCGTGATATGTCATTGCTGTGTCTTTCGCAACATCTATTATTGCCGTGTGATTCGGGTAGTCCGTGCAATTTTCGCTAAATTTTTTAATGAGGCTAAATTCTTCCATTGCTTTACCTTTCATTACTGATTGTGCTTATAATTTCTGTTACCTTCATTTCAGAGTTATCAATATGTTCCATCAAAAGAAGTGCTGTCTTCATAAGCATATTTTTGAATCGATTTATTGATTCCTTTTTATAGGCACATGCATCGTATTTCAATTCAAGGCAGCAACCGTCATCAATGTCCGAAAGTTCAATATCAAGTAAATTATCACTATGGGCATTGTTTACTGGTAAGGCAGAAAGAGTATATGAAAGTTCACCTTCACTCGAAAAGTTTTCCAAATCAGCTAGATAGTTAACATTAACATTTTTGTCTGCTGAAATGAGTAGCCACTCCGGCACATAGTACGAATAATGTATATTATTACGTATTTGCTCAATTATATCAAGATATACATTTTCCAAAGTTTTTGTCTTGCTGAAACGCATCCCTACCCCAAAGCATTTATATAAAAATCCAAACACACGTGCATTCATAGAATTTGTTCTACCATTGTGGATCCATGTCATTCTTACTTCGTCTCTCTCGTTATAGGCAGATACAGCAATACAGGTTGCTACAATGAAAAAAGCATTTTTATTAAGACCATGCACCTTTTGCATTTTTTCATAACATTTTTCCTCAATTGGAATTTTGACATTCATGGTGCCTAATGTATGATCTTCTGTATCAAAGTCAACATTGAGATAAGGCAGCGTCTCATATCCTTTGAATAGATTGTCATAGTATTGTTTGGCTTCTTCATACAATGGCGAATGAATCGTTCTTTGGTAATAATCTCGAACAGCAAAATAATAATCCGGTTCAATTGCTTTTCCATTATATGCCTTAGTAATATCATCTAACAATATATGTATTGAAGTGCCGTCTGAAATACTATGGTGAAAATTGCAGAAAAGATATCCTCCCCGGTCTGTCTTAAAAAGCCTTATTCTGTAAAGTGGCTTTTCCAAAAGATCAAATGGCTGGACAAGGCTTTTTTTCAGCGTTTCAAATTCTGCTTCTGTAATCTCCTCAATCTTTGTATCAAAAATTTTGTCAGGATTGAATCTTTGCACTGGCTCGTTATTTTTCCCCCATACATACATAGTTGAAAAAACAGGATGAGCTTTGAGCACGGTATCAAGTGCTTTTTTAAGACGCCCCATATCAGTATTACGCCCAAATTTAAGAAGCGTCGGCAAATACCAAGCCAATGAATCTGGATAACTGCTTTGATAGTCAAACATAAAAATCTGCTCTGTAGAAAGTGGCAAATCTTTCTTTTGTGCTTGAGCATTTTGCTCCTCAAGACTCTCTGTTTTACTCTTTGCTGCTTCTTTGTAAAGTGCTGCTATTTTTCTTGCGGTGCGCCCTGCTAAAAACATATTAGCGTCAAGCATATCCAGCTTCATTTGTGTAATAACTTTTATTACACAAATTGAGTCACCACCTATCTCATAAAAATCATTCTCTACGCCAACACGCTCTATGCAAAGAACGGACGCCATAACCTGGCACAATTTTTCTTCCAGTTCGTTTGACGGTGCAACATATTCCTTTATATAACTTTTGAAATCCGGTGCCGGCAAGTCATTTCTTTTGAATTTTCCGTTTGAGCTTACTGGAATTTTATCCATTTTTATGTAAAAGGCTGGAACCATGTAGGGCACAAGTTTCTCGCTAATAATCTTCTTTGCATCCTCAATTGGTAAGACTGGTTCACCTATGTAGTAAGCACAAACGAAACTTTTTTGCCCTTCAGTGAAAATTCTAACGCCCACCCACTCCGTGCCGAGCACTTTCTTTACAGCAACTTCAATTTCAGCTGGCTCAACTCTGTTGCCGTTTATTTTCACCATGTCGTCACTTCGGCCAAGTATTAAGAAATTACCATCTGGCAGAATTTTTGCCATATCTCCGCTTCTCACATAACCATTTCGAAAAATTTCTGCATTTTTCTTTGGCAAATTCAAGTAGCCTCTAAAATAAGGATTGCGGTAACAAATCTCACCAACTTTACCATCTTCGACCAAATTTCCGTTTTCATCCTGTATGCAAACGTTGATTTCGGACAACGTAGGTTTACCTGCTGGTGTAGCTTCATATTTTTTGTCAGGACAGAAAACCAAGAGCTCAAATCCTGATTCTGACTGTCCATATTTGCAATAAATATCAATTCCCTCATAGTAAATGTTATTTGGAGCTTCAGCTGCAACTATTAACTTTTTGATACTTTCAGGCAGCTTGGAAATTAGTCTTAAAAGTGATGGTGTGAAAAAGGCAATCGTAACTTTGTATTCGTTTATCACAGCCATAATATGTTCAATATTCCTTGCATCAGCCAAAGGAAGCAATACTATAGTAGAGCAAGCTGCTATAAGCATATGAAACTCTATTACTGCAGCAGTAAAATGCAATGGCGATAAAAAAAGCAACCTGTCACTATATGTATAAATTTTACTAAAATCTGAGCACATAACAGCTAGGTTTTGCGTCCCATATTCGTGCATTACGCCCTTTGGATTTCCTGTTGTGCCAGATGTGTAAACAATATAGGAG
>CALELF010000034.1 GCA_937902895.1 uncultured Synergistaceae bacterium
CTTTACTTTGATTCGTTACTTCACTCTACCATCCCACACTTTTCCGTGAAGAGCCCATTTTTTAAGGCAAAGTCATAACCAACCTGGTAAAGATTGCCGGAAACATTCAACTTTCTGCCATTGTTCAAGTCATTCATACTTCTTTGGAAACGAACCCAACCGGTATTGCTTTCTTCTCTATCTCTGAGGTCACCAAGGCGTTTTTGTAAATTATTTACATTCTCCAACCATGCTAGGTTTATTGCGTTTGCCGTGTCTGAAATTGCCTTAGTTGTTTCACTTGCCTCAATAACAATTGGTTTTGGATCTGGGTCTGAACTACCTGTAAGGGCTGTAATCTTCCAAGATTGACCGTCCGTGTCAGTTTTAACGGTTGGGGTAAAGATAATTGTCTTGTCACCAGTAGTCCATTTTGTTTGCACTGCTGTAATCGTTATTTTTCCAGACTCTAGATCAAGAAATTTATGCTCCCCAGTTACCTTCTGTCCAGCAGCTCCTGTTAGATAGAATGGATCATAGGCAACCTTAACTTTTGCATTTCCAAATACAGTTGCATGATGCAGGTTTATTACGTCACCCTTGCCCTCTTTAAGGTGTGTATTTATAACAAAAACTCCACCCTTGGCTTCAAACTTGTTACCTTCATCGACTTGCACATTACCAACTATGTCTATCGTTCTGAAGTCTCTTGCAGGAACTGATTTGCCGTCCCAATCTTTATCGTTTAGGTTAATCACACCATCTGAATCAAAGACCACATCAACAAAGTCGTTATCTGCATTAACGGTCGGATACCAGGTGCCTCCGTCTTTAAGTGTTAAATAATTTCTCTGCATGTTATATTTACCAACTAAATCCGGATCTATAAAATTACCCTTGATGTATGAGTCTTTGCTTGCTAGGGCAAGTTTTACACAAGTATCAGGATCTGCCGAAGCTGATAATATGTCTCCCTCAATTTGAACTGTTGCTCCGTTTAGGGTATCATCTGTATTATAGCCAGCAATAATTGAGGTAGCAGTTCCCCCATTAAATATTGCAAATGCAAGTCCAGAATCAGGATTTGCTGTAACATTTTTAATTTTTAAATTTCCATTAATTATAGCACTTATAGCACTACTATCATCTTTCAAAAAAATACCGCTTGCCATTACTCCACCAGACACGGTATCAATCTCAAGATTATTAACATTCATTTCATCATCGATGTTAATTCCACATGCCTGACTATCTCCAGCAGATGAAATGTTCTTAATTGTTAAATTGTTAACATTCTTAATCACACCTTTATCAGTATGAAGACCATTTGCACTACCACTGGTGGCAGACACAGTATTAATCTCAAGATCGCTAGCATTAGCATCAAGTGTAGCATTACAAAGCTTAATCCCTGATGCATTTTCTGCACACGATATGTCCTTAACAGTTATTTTCTTTGAAGTATTAACCGTCAGGTTTTCTACATAAAGCCCTATGGCAGACTTAGAAGAATTATTTACTGAAATTGTCGCACCTCCAGTAATAGTTACACTGTAGGAGGCACTAGCATCCGAACATGAAAAGAATATACCGTACATTTTATTTGAGCTTACATCACCTGTTGTTAATATGGTGCAATTATCATCCAGCTTTAGTTGGTTACCAGTACCCACAACGGAATCAGCATAAACTGCACCACTGAATGAAGAGGAATCTGTTAAACCCGTAACCTCAATTTTTGAATATGGACCACCGTTGAAATTTGTTACTGGCTCGGTGGTTTCTTCTCCTCCAAATGCCACACCACAAAAACTCCATGTGCCAAGCATGACACATACCCCAAGGCACAAGATAAATCGTGCCAAACTGTAAAAGCTACATTTTCCATTTGCGAATTTCATCTGTGAAATTCCCCTTTCAAATAAAATTATGGTGTTTTTTATTTACAAACCAAAAAAACAAAAAACACCTAAGACGAGACGAAAAAAATGTTTCATCTCATCTTAGGTGTTACAAAAACAGAATTAAAAACAAATTTTACTAATTTTTTACAAACTCTGCCCCCCCCCCTAACATTTAACAAGTGATAGAGCAAAATGTCAACCACTGTGCTTACATAAACAGATATAGAGTACAAATGTAAACTTTTTAGCTTATATTCAGCTATTCCTAAAGCTTCATTAGCAAAATTCAAACTTTTCATTTTCATATTGTCTGCACCTCCTTCGTTAGTTAATAAAAAATTTTGCTTCCGATGTTTATTTGAATAATCTCATATTAACTTTCAACTCTGTTTTATTCAAAACCCTAAATAAATTTTCTTTATGTCGAATTATTGTAAGAAGAGTAAGTAAAATTATTGCCCAAATATATGGCAAAGGCATATTAAAATGCCAAGCAAAGAAAGCCATAGACGCTATTGCAATAATTGAAGCAATAGAAACATAACCAGTTACAAACATTACAAAAAACCAAACGATACCAGCATAAAGTGCTGCCCATGGATTAAAGAAATTGTAGAAAGCAACAACTCCAAATGTTGTAGATACTCCCTTGCCACCTTTGAAAGAAAGCCAAATAGGATAATTATGACCCAAGACAGACACAACACCTAGTGTAGCAAGGAGAATGTCATTATCAATAAAACGTGATGCTAACAAAACAAGCAAGCCACCCTTTAGCATATCTGTTAGTGACACAAACACTGCCCAAGGTTTGCCCATTAACCTGCCTATATTTGTTGCGCCAATGTTTTTGCTGCCAAATTCGCGGATATCACGTTTTGCAAAAATTTTTGCAACTATATAGCCAGTTGGCATACTGCCAGCCATGTATGCAAGAAAAACCCAAAAGATATATTGCAAAATTTTCATTTTTTCCCCCATTTCCTCTTTTCCCGCTTTATTTAGAAATTACATCTAATCCATTAATCAGATATTCAATGCCACTCCATACAGTCAGGATAACAGAAATCCACATAACTGTCATGGCAAAAGGCAATTCAAGCATAAGCATAATAATTCCAATAAGCTGTGTAATTGTTTTTAGTTTTCCTCCAGTTGAAGCAGCAATAACAACACCTTCTGATGCTGCAACCATACGAAGCCCAGAAACAATAAATTCACGTGTGATGATTATCACAACTGGTATTGAAGGGAAAAGCCCAAGCTCAACCATCGTTATCAAAACGGCGATTACTAAAATTTTATCTGCTAATGGGTCTAGGAATTTTCCAAAATTTGTAATTTGATTATTTTTACGTGCAAGGTAGCCATCTATTGCATCTGTCAAAGAAGCAATGGCAAAAATGCTAACAGCTATTAAATCCCCTACGTGAAAACCACAAAAATTCCCAAATTGCGTGCGTAAAGTTAAAAAAACTATTACAATAGGAACAAGAAAAACACGAAGAAGTGTTAAAATATTCGGAAGATTCCAAATTTTGTTTTTTGACAATTTTTGCATCATATTACCCTCATAAAAACAATATGGCGTGTCTGAGGGGATTCGAACCCCTGACCTTATGCTCCGGAGGCATACACTCTATCCAGCTGAGCTACAGACACACGAATTTTTTGAAGTATATCACAATTTTTTTCTTTATTCAATTGGAGGTAAAAAACCTTGATAGAAAATTACTACTCTGACGAAATTGATAAAAATTTTATGCAGGAAGCATTATCTATGGCACAAGAAGCAGTGGAACACAATGAAATTCCGATAGGTGCCGTCATTGTTCAAAATAATAAAATAATAGGACGAGGCAGAAATAAAAGAAAAGAATGCTCTTCCCCACTGGCACATGCAGAAATTGAAGCTCTCAATGACGCTGCAAAATATATAGATAACTGGAGATTTGACGACGCAACTATATATGTTACCCTTGAGCCATGTGTTATGTGTGCTGCTGCTTTGGTGCAAGCACGCATAAAAAGAATTGTGTTTGGTGCATATGACGTAAAAGGCGGCGGATGTGGCTCACTATACAATATTCCGCAAGACGAGAGATTCTATCATACATGCCAAATTACAAGCGGTGTTTTAGAAGAAGACGCTAGAAAAATTCTTCAAAAATTTTTCAAACAAAAAAGATCTGCTGTAAAATAACACAAAATAATCACATTTCTATTCTAAAATACGGTATCTTGAAATTGGAGGAGCTCTTATGAAAATTCTAATAATAGAAGATGAAAAAGCAATTGCAGAGGTGGAGCGTGCATACGTAGAAAAAGAAGGATATTCTGCTGACATCGCTGAAAATAGCAATATTGGAATAGAAAAGTTTGAAGAATTTGATTATGACCTTGTAATTCTCGATTTGATGTTGCCTGGAATGTCTGGTCTTGAGGTCTGTCGTTTTATCCGTTCTAAAAAAAATACTCCTATAATAATGGTAACCGCAAAAAGCCGTGAAGATGACATCATTGCAGGGCTAGATGCTGGGGCAGATGACTACGTAATAAAGCCATTCTCACCCAAGGTGCTAATGGCAAGAGTGCGGGCAAACCTTAGAAAAACGGGAGCAGAATTTAGCGAAGGCTCTGAAGTTATAAAAATCGGCACCCACCTGGTTATTAAACCTCAAAACTATGCTGTTTACAAAGATAACATAGAAATTCCCATGACAAAAAATGAGTTTTTAATTTTGTCCTGCATGGCAAATAGGCCAGAAAAAACTTGGTCACGTGACGAACTTATCACCTATGCTCTCGGTGATGATTATGACGGTTTTGAAAGATCTGTGGATAGCTACATTAAAAATATCAGAAAAAAACTAAACGACCCTGAACATGATTTTATAAAAACTGTTTATGGGTTTGGCTATAAGCTAACAGACGGGGAAAAATAATGAGAAGCTTACGAACACAGCATATCATTCAATATCTCTTGTTAGTGCTAATTTGTGGTCTAGTAATTCCACTTTCCATTTCTCAATTACTTGATTGGAACTTCAAAAAATTTGCGAGTGAAAAACTCAAGGAAAATAGAAACACTGCTCGTGAATATTTCACAGATTTATACAAAAAAAATCAAAATTGGAGCACTGCTGTAAAATATACATCAGAATTTGATTTTTACAGATGGCCTATTGTCTCTGTTCAACTTCTCGATAAAGATGGCAAGCTTGTAAAATTATATAAAAAAGAGCGTATAGCCAGATACCATATGAAACATGAAAAACTATTGGTATATGAGGATAAACTATATATCAAAAATACTCAAATTGGCACACTTCGCTTTGTTTGTCTGCCTTTTTCTGCTAGCCCAGAAGGAATATTCTTGAAAAAATTTAATATTTTGTTATTTCATACTGTCGCTTCACTCCTACTCCTCAGTGCACTCTTGGCAATTTTTATCGCATACAAAATAAGCAAGCCAATCATGGCAGTAACAGAACGTGCCAAAACCATAACCAAGGGCGATTATGTTAAAAAAGAAGAAATGACGAGCAACATAACAGAAATCCAACAGTTGATAGACAGTGTTGACACATTAGGTCAAAGACTTGATCTGCAAGAAAAGTTGCGGCAACGTATGATGGGAGACATTACGCATGAATTGCGCAACCCAGTAACAATTATTAAGTCACATTTAGAAGCAATAGAGGACGGAATTTGGCAGCCAACACCAGAGCGAATACATTTGACCGTGGAAGAAGTTGACAGGCTTTCTAATTTGATAAAAGATGTTGAACGATTAATGACAATAGAAGGAATGGACAACGCAATGTCCTTTGAACAAAGCAATTTTAGTGATCTATTGAAAAATTCTATATCAAGCTTCTATCCTCTTGCTAAATCAAAAAGTATTACACTAAAATCAGACATTAACGATGGCATATTTTGCAAACTAGACGCTCCAAAAATACGTCAGGCTATAAACAATCTGCTTACAAATGCCATCCGATACACTGACTCTGGTGGCACAATTTCCATATTCTTGACACCATCACCAAAAGATAATGTTGTAACGCTTTCAATTTCTGATACAGGCATTGGTATTGCAGAAAAAGATTTGCCAAACATATTTGAGAGATTTTACAGAACAGATAAATCCAGAACAAGAGCGTCTGGAGGTATGGGAATTGGTCTATCCGTTGTAAAGGCAGTAGTAGAAGCCCACGGTGGTAAAATAATCGCAAAAAGCAAACAGGGAGAAGGAACGACTTTTGTCGTAACCCTACCCTACCTTTAAGTTAGTAAAAAAACTGTATAATTAAGCGGTGTTTATTATGAACAAAAAATTACAAATAATAATTATTTTCGGTATTTGTCTTTGCCAATTTCCCTACAAAGCATCTGCTTTAACATTGTCAGAGGCAATAGATACAGCATTAAAAAATAATCCCTCACTACAAATGCAGTCAAAGCAAGTGCAAGTTCAAAAGGAAGCTCTAGCACAGCAAGAAAAGAAAAAAAGTCCAACTGTCTCTGCAAATACTTCTTATGTTCGCAGAGGAACAGAGGGAATTTCGTCTATCCACCAAACAGGAGCTTACAACACTGGCTTGACACTAGAACAGTTGCTTTCTGATTCAGGCAAGACAGAGGCAAACATTCGCTCTGCACAGTTTAATTTCTTATCGTCTGAATATGATTTTAAGGCAGCAGAAAACGACCTTATAGTAGAAACTGTTTTTGCATATTGGACAGCACTTGTGAATAGAGAATGTGTGACTATTGCAGAAAAAAAACATCAAAATTATGAAAATAGACTGAAATGGGCAGAAAGTTTTTATAGGGTTGGAACAAAAGCAAAAATTGAGGTAACAAGGGCAAAATCAGAGCTTGCAACTTCAAAATCAGAGCTTGTGAAAAATCAAGCGGAATTTGAAGAGAGCAAACAAAAATTAGCACAACTTCTTAGTTTAGAACTTTCGGATATAAAAGAATTAGACGAAAGTCTAGCATATCAAGATACAAAATTTGACACAACAAATGCAATAGAAAACGCATTAAAAAATCGTCCTGAATTACTCGCAAAAAAGGCGCTTCTTTCTGCATCTAATGAAAATTTAGCCTTGCAAAAAAAAGGCTATTCCCCATCATTTACTGCAGGTGTTGGCTATAATTTTGGTAGCGACTCATACTTTGATTCTGATCAGTGGAATGCACGGTTGTCAGCCTCAATACCGTTATTTGATGGCGGCATAACAAACAGTAAAATCAGAGAAGCCCAAGCAAAAAAAGAAATGGCAGCTGCTAAAGTAAAGGACATTGAAAATTCAGTAAAATATGAAGTCAATGTCGCCATAACAACAATGAACAAATCAAATGAGGCATATTTTTCTATGCTAGAAGCGGAAAAAGCTGCTGAAGAAACCTTAAAACTTGCAAATGGAAGGTATAAGGCTGGCACTGGAGATTCATTAGAAATCTCAGACGCGATAGAAAAGTTGGCAAATGCACAATATAATACGTTAAAAGCACTATATACCTTTAGAGCAGCACAAATAGAATACTTAAGAACAATAGGAGAAAGATACAATGCAAATTAAATCATTCTTTAAACTGACTAAAAAACGTCTTATTCTTATCCTAACAATTATTTTATTGATTATCCTCTTGTTATTCATTTTTGGAAACAATAAAAACAAAATAAAATATAAGCTTGCCCCTGTAAAACTAGGAGATATTCAGTCCGTGGTTCAGGCAACAGGAACAGTGCAGCCTGTTGAAACAGTTGATGTCGGAACACAAATCTCAGGACGTATTCAAGAATTATATTTTGACTACAACAGCAAGGTTGAAAAGGGACAACTTATTGCTTTAATGGATTCAAGCACCTATGAAGCTAATAGATTAGAGGCACAAGCCAACGTTTCTTCCTGTGCTTCTGAGGTGGAATCTGCAAAGGCTACACTCGAAGATGCTCACGTAGATTACAAAAGAGCATTGGCACTTGCCAAAGAGGATCTTATAGCAAAATCTGACGTTGATAACGATCGAACAGCTTATAGGAAAGCTATTGCTACTCTAGCACAAGCCAAGTCAAGGTTGTCTCAAGCTCGTGCGAACTTGCGCAAGGCAGAAATAAATTTAGGTTATACAAGAATTTACTCACCCGTCTCCGGTGTTGTCATAATGAAGAATGTTGAAAAAGGCCAAACCGTTGCAGCAAGTTACCAAACTCCATCAATTGCAAAAATTGCAAGAGACCTCACAGATATGCAGGTAGAAGCAAATGTTGACGAAGCAGATATTGGATACATAAAAGAAGGTCAAAAGGCTATTTTCGACGTTGATGCATATCCAGAAGTAAAATTTGAAGGTGTTGTTTCACAGCTCCGTCTTTCTCCTGAAAATAACAATAATGTTGTAACATACACCGTTGTTGTTCGCGTAAATAATAAAGATAAAAAATTGTTACCAGGTATGACAGCAAACATCAACATCATACGTCAAGAGAAAAAAAATGTTAAATGCGTTCCAAACAGTGCTTTTCGCTTTAAGCCACAAGAAACAGAAATAAAATCTGAAGGTGGATTCGGTGGCGGCTTTGGCCGTGGACCTCGTAAAGGTAATATGACAAATTCTAGTCAGCATAATGAAGAAGGTGCGATAGTATATTTACTAGTAAAGGGAAAGCCAGTGCAATACAATGTAAAGACAGGAATAACGGATGGCATAAACACAGAGCTTATAAGCGATCTTGAGCTTGGCTCTGACGTAATTGTTGGTATTGACCTACCACCAGAAAAGAAATAAATTTTCCAAGGAGTATAAAATGCCAATCATAGAATTAAAAGACATAAGAAAATCCTTTATGCTAGGAGACGAGTCTCTTGAAATACTTCATGGTGTAAATCTTTCCGTTGAAAAAGGCGAGTTTGTAGCCATGATG
Organism: uncultured Synergistaceae bacterium; assembly: GCA_937902895.1. Taxonomy (GTDB): domain Bacteria; phylum Synergistota; class Synergistia; order Synergistales; family Synergistaceae; genus CALELF01. The sequence continues at coordinate 8,824 of CALELF010000034.1, forward strand.
GGGCCTTCTGGTTCTGGCAAATCTACCACAATGAATATTTTAGGATGTCTTGACAAACAAACATCTGGTGACTACTTTCTTGATGGAAAGAACGTAGCAACTTTGACCAGTGATCAATTAGCTCATATGAGAAATCAGTTAATCGGTTTTGTGTTCCAAGGCTTTAATTTGCTTTCAAAAACATCCGCATTAGACAACGTTGCATTGCCTTTACTTTACGCTGGAATTCAAAAACAAGAACGCGTTACTCTTGCAAAAGCTGCCTTAAAAAAAATGGGATTGTTAGAACGAATTAATCATGAGCCTTCACAACTCTCTGGAGGACAACAACAACGAGTTGCAATAGCAAGAGGTATCGTGAACAATGCACCGATTTTGATGGCAGATGAACCTACGGGAAACCTAGATTCAAAGACTAGTGATGAGATTATGAATCTTTTTAAAGAATTAAATGACTCAGGCATTACTATTATCCTCGTTACCCACGAGCCAGATGTAGCAGCATATGCCAAACGTATTCTATTTTTCAAAGATGGAGTCATACAAAATGACAAGATTAATACTAACAGGCGATAAGCAGGAGAAATATTATGATTGCATCTTATGAAATTTTTTCAACTGCACTAAAGGCAATAAAGACAAACAAAACGCGTTCCATGCTCACATCCCTTGGAATAATAATTGGTGTCGCTGCCGTTATTGCTGCTATCGCCGTCGGTCAAGGCTCTAATAAAGTAATAGACGAACAAATATCATCTTTTGGTAGCAACTTTATAATGGTCTTTCCAGATAGAAGTGGCAGGTCTGCTACACAAAATAAGGCAAACTATCTGACCTACGATGATGCCCAAGCAATTGAACGTGAAGTTAGTGGCATTGAGGCAATATCTCCAGTTGTTGACCTAAGTGCAAACCTGATATTTAAAAACACAAGTTGGACTTCTTCCGTATCTGGAGTTGGACCAGATCACTTGGCGGTAACCGAATTTGAAATCGATTATGGAAGAAACATAACTGAAGTTGATATTCGACAAAGTGCAAAGGTAGCAGTTCTAGGTAGCACAGTAGTAGAAAAGTTATTTAATACTGGCTATAATCCGATAGGACAGGTAATTAGAATAAATAAGGTTCCTTTCAGAATAATTGGCGTTCTAAAAAACAAGGGCATTTCTTCTATGGGACGAGATCAAGACGACCTTGTTTTGGTGCCATTAACTGCAGCACAAAAAAGACTCGTTCGTTATACGACAGCTGGAAGAATCAATTACATTTATGTAAAGGCAGTTTCAATGGATGCTTTGAACTATGTTCAACATGAGACAGAATTAGTCTTGAGGGAAAAGCATCGCATAAAAAAAGGCGAAGACGACGATTTCTCTGTAAGAAATGTCAGCCAAATGTTAGAAGCACGGAGACAAGCTAATCACACACTGGCGTTTCTTTTATATACTATAGCGTTTATTTCTCTTCTAGTTGGTGGTATTGGTATTATGAATATTATGCTTGTTTCTGTTACCGAACGAACAAGAGAAATTGGCATACGCCTTGCAATTGGCGCAACGCAAGGTGACATAAAAGTCCAATTCCTAGTTGAAGCTAGTGTGCTTTCCATGCTTGGTGGTGTGCTTGGCATAATAGTTGGCTTTTTACTCGGTTATATTTTGGCTGCTTTTATTGGTGTTAGTCCAGTATTCTCGTTACCATCGCTCTTGGTTTCATTCTTCTTTTCCGTTGCTGTTGGAATTGGGTTTGGCTATTATCCCGCTAGGAAAGCAAGTTTAATGAATCCGATAGACGCTCTGAAATATGAATAAAAAAAACCTTGGTGATAATTTTTATCACCAAGATTTTTTTTATTCTTTCTTCAAAGCATCGCTATCTAGCTCCACAACTTCACTAGATTCTTGCAACTCTGCAATACTTACAGCATGATTTTGTGCATGCGTTTTATGTTCATCTCTATCATGCGGAACATCGTAAATATTTTTAGTTTTCTCTTTCTTTTTTTTCTCTCTACGTCTTTTATAGTTGCCAAAGAAATCATTATTTATGATTATAGTTCCCCGTCCAGTTATGAGACCTATTAGAATAAGGATAAATAGTATTAAAACTGGCAAAAGACAAAAGAACAAGACGACATTTAAAAAAGGAAGTCCAAACAATAATGTCCCTATCAATAAGAATAATAAAAATTTCAATTTATATACCTCACCAAAGATTCCAACAAAAAAAAGAAAATATTACTTTTCTCTTGCTCCTCTAAAATTCCTTTTCACTTTTGAATCAGACATTTTGCTTTTATTACTAATTTTTGTGTCTTTTTTGCGGCGAAATTTATCTATAAAGCCACCAGTTGTAGTCTTTTTCGCTACTTTACCTATCAATTTTTGTTCTAATAACTTGGCTTTTCTCTCATAACGTGCAATATTTGCTTCATCATGCAACATATTTGCGTGTAGAACCGTATCAGTCTTTGTATAGGATTCAGTTATTTTTTCAGCTTCGCCATCTGCCATTTTGCGTCTTAATTGTCCACAAGCAGCATCAATATCCTGCCCCATACTTGACCTAATTTCTGTTTCAAAACCAGCTGTTTCCAAAATAGATTTAAAGCGCAGAACAGCTTCTGGAGTTGGAGCTTTATATCTTCCTCCAGTTGAATTATATGGAATGAGATTGACAAAGGAATGGATACCACGCAGAAAATGCACTAACTCTCTCGCACGCTCTACAGTGTCATTCACCTCGCCAAACAGTGCGTATTCAAAGGAAATTCTATCATTTGTTTTTTCCTGATAATCAACAAGTGCTTTTCGTAATTCTGGCAAAGGATTTGTCTCGTTAACAGGCATTAAAAAGCTACGCAATTCATTATCTGCAGCGTGGAGTGAAACCGCTAAACGAACAGGCAAGGTTGCATCACGCAATGCTTCTATCCCTTTAATAATTCCAGATGTAGAAATTGTGAAATGGCGAATTCCAAATCCACGTAATTTTTCGTTATTTAGAAGCCTAATTGATTTAAGCACAGCCTCTGTATTTAAGAATGGCTCTCCCATCCCCATATAAACGACGTTTGACAAGTCACGAGAAGCAATTTTTTCTGCCAATAAAAATTGAGCAGCGATTTCACCAGCCGTCAAATTCCTTGCAAATCCACTTGCACCGGTTGCACAAAAAGTGCACCCTAAAGGACAGCCAACTTGGGTAGAAAGACACAGTGTAAGACGGTCACCATATTTCATCAGCACCATTTCTATAGTTTCACCGTCTTGTAATTTTAAAAGAAATTTTTTTGTCCCGTCTTTGCTTTTTTGTGTTAACAGCACTTCTGGATAAGAAAAATCAAAGTCTTCATTTAATTTTTCTCTCAAGGTTTTTGACAAATTTGTCATTTCCTCAACAGATGTAGCATGTTTCTTCCAAATCCACTCTGCTATCTGCGTTGCTCGATATTTTGCTTCACCTATATCAGTAATATAGTTTTGCCAATCTTCAAGAGTATTTTCTAAAGCAAATTTTTTCATTGTCACATATTGCCCTATTTTGAATCACCGCTAGTAATATTGCCAATTGAAGTTAATATTTCAGCATTTCCATGTATCTTCATTGCGGAAATATTATCTGTAAATTGAGAAATCCACACTTCTCCACTTTCCAATTTTTCTGTATGTAAAAATTTATTCTCAATTCCTCTAGTTACACCTGTAACTGTTACTCCATTTTCTTTTGCCTTTACTAATATAAAATTTTCACGAGAAACTTCCTGCATTATAAATCCTCCTCAAATTTATTTAATAAATGTTTATTGCACCAGCTCCATAATCTGTTATATCTTTTATAAGACTATCGTCAAACTTTACCAGATTTCTACGCAATTTTGCAACTAATGTCTCATCTTCATTTTTTAATTTTAATAAAACTTCATCTTGCCCTTTATGACTTGACAAAATTCTAAAAATTCCTTCAAAAAATCTTTCTTCTTTACCTTCTGTTGCAACCTCAATTGTCACGTGAGGTGTTAGTTTTTCTTTACATTCAGTTTCAGAGTAAACATCTGTGACAAAGAATGACACTCCTCTATCCTGACGAACATTACCTTCAAAGAAGTAAAACTCTCCCTTTTGCAGCACAGGTTTTAACGCTGCCCACCTGTCTCGGAAAAGCATAACTTCAACAGTTGCAACATTATCTTCTAAAACGGCAACACCATAAGGATCTCCCGTCTTTTTGCTAAATTTTTCAACTACAGAAGAAAGCACCCCTGCAACAATAGGCTTTGCTTTGGAAGTCCATTGTGAAAGCGAAGCTATTGGGCATGTCGCATAACGTTTTGCCTCGGCTTCATATTGGTCAAACGGGTGCCCAGAAATGTAAAGCCCAAGGCTGTCACGTTCTTTTTCTAATTTTTCTCTCTCTGTAAAATCAGGACAATCAATAATTTTTGGTTCTTCCAATAACTCATCTTCCCCAAAAAGTGAAGCCTGATTTATATTTTTGTCTTTTTTCCCGACCTTGTCTAACATATCAGGCAAGTTTTTAAGAAGTTTTGCACGGTTTGAATCAATACTGTCAAAAGCTCCAGCTTTAATCAAATTTTCAATTACTGCCTTATTTGCTTTTTGCGTGTCAATCCTGGTTAAGAAATCCCATAATGACGTAAATGGAGATTTTTCCCTCTGTTCAAGAATTGTCGCAACAGCAGCATCGCCGACATGTGCAATAGCAGACAAGCCAAGACGAATGACATCACCGTCAACTGTAAAATCTTGACGAGAAATATTTATATCAGGCGACAAAACTTCAAATCCTGCATCACGCACAGCTCTGATGTATGCACCAAAAACTTCTTTTCTTGTGCCACCTATTAAGCTGGAAAGATACGACGCAAGATATTCAGCTCCATAATGACAACGCAAATATGCAGTCCAATAAGACACTAAACCATAAGCGGCACTGTGGGATTTGTTAAATCCATAGCCAGCAAATTTTTCTATGATGTCAAATATTTCTCCTGCCTTTGCCCCGTCAATGTTGTTCTTTAATGCACCATCAACAAATTTGCTTCGCTCTTGTGCCATGACATCTTTTTTCTTCTTTCCCATAGCACGACGCAACAAATCTGCTTCACCAAGAGTGTAGCCTGCAAGTGCCTGTGCACTTTGCATAACCTGCTCTTGATATAGGATAACTCCATAGGTGTCTTTCATGTATGGCTCAAGCAATGGATGTAGATAATGCACGTCTTCTTCTCCATGCTTACACCTGACGTAGGTGTCAACCATTCCACTTTCCAATGGTCCTGGGCGATACATAGCAACAAGTGCAATTATGTCCTCAAAGCAGTCTGGGCGTAGTCTTTTTATTAAGGCAGTCATTCCAGAGGATTCAAGCTGAAACACACCAAGCGTTTCCCCTGCAATAAGCATTTCATAGGTTTTCTTATCGTCTAGCGGAATGTCATTAAGCGCAACAGGCTTTTTGCCATTCTGCTCAATGTTTTTCAATGCACCTTCCAAAACTGACAAGGTGCGAAGCCCAAGGAAATCCATTTTTACCAAACCTAATTTTTCAATAGGCTCCATAGGATATTGTGTTGCAACTTGTCCTTCAGCAAATTTTCTAACTGGGACCATCTCACTTGTTGGTTTAGGTGTAATAACAACTCCGGCAGCATGCTGTGAGCAATGACGAGCAAGCCCTTCAATATTAACAGCAATGTCTATCAATTTTTTTATGTGAGGCTTATTCTCATAGGCATCTTTCAGCTCTGGAACGTGCTCAAGAGCTCCCTTTATGTTTGGAATTTCCGGAGTTGGCATAGCAGGAATTAACTTTGCTATTGCATTCGCCTCGGGAATTGGAATATCCAAGGCGCGAGCAACGTCCTTTATTGCTCCACGGCTCTTCATTCGTCCAAAGGTAATAATTTGTGACACATGATCAATTCCATATTTTTGAACGATATAGGCTATTAACTTATCGCGTCCCTTGTCCGAAACATCAGTATCTATATCAGGCATACTTATGCGTTCTGGATTCAAAAATCTTTCAAAAAGTAAATTATATTTCAAGGGGTCAAGTTCTGTAATGCCGAGAGAATAGGCAACAAGTGAACCTGCAGCGGAACCTCTGCCAGGTCCAATTGGAATTCCCTGATTTTTGCAAGCCATTATAATGTCAGACACTATGCAGAAATAGCCAGGGAAGTCCATTTGAATAATAATTCCTAATTCATATTCAAGACGTTTGAGATATTCTTCCGGTGGATTTTCTGTCTTTAGTCTTCGGCGTAAACCTTCATGTGCCATCTTTGTAAGGTGCGTAGAAAGAGTTTCCCCTTCTGGCAATGGGAACACAGGAAGATAATACTTTCCCGTCTTTAATTTGACATTACATCTATCAGCTATCAACTGTGTATTAGTTAAGCTTTCCGGCAATTCGTTACCAAAGATTGCCCACATTTCTTCAGGGCTTCTGAAATAATAATCATCCCCCGTAAAACGATAACGCTGTGGATCTGTTACAAGCGCTCCAGTCTGAATGCAAAGAAGAACATCATGCCACGCAGCATCCTCTTTTTTCAAATAGTGAGCGTCATTTGTAGCAATGAGTGGAATATTCATTTCCTTTGACATTGCTATCAAATTTTTATTTACGAGGGCTTGCTCTGGCAAGGAGTTAGCCTGAACCTCTAGGAAGAAATTACCAGCCCCCATTATGTCATTGTATAGGCTGGCACGTTTCTTTGCACCTTCCAAATCTCCTGCCATTATTAGCTGTGGAATTTCTCCTCCAAGACAAGCAGAAGCACAAATAAGTCCCTTTGAATAGGTTGCCAAAAGCTCATGGTCAATACGTGGTTTATAATAAAATCCATCTGTATTTGCTATTGATACTAGCTTAACAAGATTGGCATATCCTTCGTCATTTTCTGCCAAAAGGATTAAGTGATTTTGATTTTTTCCGTCGCGACATCTGTGACCACGTTCATCAACATAGACTTCGCAGCCAAGAATAGGTTTCACTCCTGCATCATTACACTTGTTATAGAACTCCACACAACCAAACATAACACCATGGTCTGTTATTGCACAAGAATTCATTCCCATCTCTTTGGTCGTTTTTGCAAGAGATGCACAGGTGTTGGCACCATCTAGCAAGCTGTATTCAGTGTGCACATGAAGATGAACAAACGGTTTATCCATCGTTTTCTTCCTCTAAATCCATAACATCTTTTTCAACATAGAGAAGCTCTGCTCCTGCAAGTTTTAATATCTTGTCAGCATTTGCAGAAATAGCCTGTGACTCACCGCCAGTTGCACCTTGTCTTATTTCCTGCGTTGGCACTCCTGCGGAATTTTGTTGAACAGGATTTTGCAATGCATCAACAATACTAGGTTGTGCTTCATTTTTCTCTTCTGGTGGTGTTTCCTTAATCAACCCAAAAGCCATTTTTACAGCAGTGCTTGCAACTTCTTTGTTAAATGGAATTTTCAAAAATGCGTTAGATAATGAGTCATTATCTGTGTCAAAGGTAATTTCCTCGCCATCCTGCAAAATTTTTGCATTCAGAAGTGCAGCGGCAAATTCATAGTTATCCTGTGGAACAGAGGCAACTATTTTTGAAAAATCATTTTCGCCAAATGATTTTGTAAAGTTACTTGTGTCAATTTTTTCAGATTTTGTAGAGGTAAAAGCATCTACCCTTTCGTCAAAAGGTGACGTAGCTTTAATGCTTGGCTCATTGAATGAGCTTGCTGTAACAGGGGCAGAGACTTTTTTCTGTTCAGGTTGCACATAGCTTGCATTTTGATTTACATTGGGGATAATAGGCTGTTGCGTAACTTGTGCTTGGGGATTTTTTACTGGTGCTTCTGCTTTTGCAGGGGAATTATCAACACCATCTATTGCGTTTTTCAACTCAAGAAACAAAAGTCCAGCAAAATACTCACCGTTAATTCCATTGTGTGCTCTGCTCATAATCTTATTTGTGACATAGGCACAACGACGAAGCACACGCTCATCCCATTTTTGAGCCTCATTTTTTAAGAAGGTAATTTCTTCCCCTGAAGCTTCTAATAAATTTTCTAAATTATTTTGCCATAGCTTTGCATACCAAAGGTCACGGAATATTATAAATATCTGCTCACAAAGCCTTTCGCAAGATGTGCCAGATGAAATTATTTTTGCAAGGTCACTTGCAGCTGCATTTGGTTCAGCCATAAGCGATACTACCCAAGCTTCAAGCCTTGTGCGAGAGGCACCGCCTGTCATTTCTTCAATTGCCTCTCTTGTAATAGTGCCGTGTCCAAGTGAAATTGCCTGCTCTGTGAGAGAAAGTGCATCACGCAATGCACCATCAGCCATACGGGCAATTTCCCACAATGCGTCATTATCCGCTGTTATTCCTTCGCTGTTACAAACATATTCCAAGCGAGAGACAATATCCTGCACGCTTATCCTGTGGAATGGTATGTGTTGACAACGAGAACGAATCGTAACAGGAACTTTATGTGGCTCTGTCGTTGCAAGCAAAAATATAACGTTTTCCGGTGGTTCTTCAAGTGTTTTTAACAGTGCGTTAAAAGCACCACTGGAAAGCATGTGGACTTCATCTATGATATATACCTTGTAGGGTGACGAAAGTGCACGAAGGCTGACATGGCTTTTTAATTCACGGATGGCATCCACACCATTGTTGGATGCACCGTCAATTTCCACCACGTCAAGATGTTCACCACGTGCGATAGCAACACAGTTGTCACATTTGTCACATGGCTCTGCAGAATTTTTTCTGTCCAAACAACAAAGAGACTTTGCAACAAGACGCGCCACTGTTGTCTTTCCACAACCACGAGGACCAGAGAAAAGATAGGCATGCCCAATGCTTCCATTCTCGAGTGCCGTGCGAAGCACGTCAACTGCTGTGGTCTGTCCCACCATGTCTGAAAATGTTTGAGGTCTATATTTTCTGTATAAAGAAATATGCATAAGATCACCCACTAATTTTTTGTCGCATGTATTTTATCATATTGTGAAATTTTCCGCCATAATTTAACGGTTTTGCAATAAAAAAAAGCGGACATTGTCCGCTTAAAAATTTTGAAAATTGACTTACTCCGATGACTACAATTCAAGAGAGTTTTCGTTCAACAAAAATTCAAACAATCCAAGGTGAAGAATACCGTCCTCATCTGTCCAAGCTTTTACATGTGATTAGTAATTAAAATTTAGGTGCATTTTTACCTAAATTTTAATTAGTCGTCACTGAAATAATAAAAAAGTGTGATTATGACTTGAAATAATGGGTTA
>CALELF010000035.1 GCA_937902895.1 uncultured Synergistaceae bacterium
TACAATTCTCTTCCTTGTAACAGATGTCAATCCCCTAAAAAAACGTGAAGAACCAAAAATTTTCTTTTATCCAATTCCAATTTTATAATATTTGCTTCTTTCACTCCTGAAGAGACAAGATAATCATAGAACAATTCAAAGAGCAATGTGGATTTTCCCACTCTTCTGAGTCCGGTAATAACTTTAACGTTTCCATCCCACATCGCCGCTTTTAATTTGTTAAGGTATTCACTTCTTATAATCGTTATGCCACCTCCATAATATCTATATCTTACGTCGTATGCGTCGTAACTTATGGGAGTAAGTATAACAATTTTGGACATAATGTCAATTGAGATATTAAAAATACTTTTAGTGATAATTCTTTCAATAAAAGTGAAAAATCTCCTAAATTTGCTATAACAACAAGGCAATTAACACAAATCTTTGTGCTAATTGCCTTGTATTTTTAGTGATTTCGAACAATTTCTTTTATAACCATCAGACGGCTTAAGGTTGCTCTCTCCATTTCGTCCAGCTTCATGGAAATCATTTTTATTGAATCAGTGTAGGACGGAATCATAACATGCTCAAGAGCATTAACTCTTCGTCTTGTGCGCTCAATTTCCTGCCCCATCAGAAAAATTGCTTTTTCTTCAGCGGAAAGCATCAAGAGCTTTGGCAAAAGGTTTAAGAATTTTTCCAACGCAACGTCAAGGCTTCCTGGTGAAGAAGCTAGACCATAATTAAGCTGAGGTTTCAATGTCTCACATGTAAAGGAAGGAATGTTAACGCTCATAACATTTTTGTATGAAACATCCACCTTCATTTCGCCACTTGATGTGAGCAAGGTTTGTTCCAAAACCTTTGGCAAAACCATTGCCCTTGCTGTCATAAATCCACCATAGCAATTTGACAACTCACTCTCAACCTCTCGACGAAGTTCGTAAGTTTTCTTAGCTTTTTCCAAGAATTCCTTTACAAGTGCGTCCTGTTTATCTTTTAAGAGTTTGTGACCGCGCTTGGCAACCGCAAGCAGCCGCTTCAAACGCGATAACTCCATTCTATTAGGGTTTACATTCAATGCACGAGCCAAGCCAGCTCACCCCTTACTCGCTTTTATTTTCCAAGAGAGGTTTGAGATACTTCTCTAAATATTCGTCACGCACACGCTTCAATTCCTCTATTGGAACTAAGGTTAGCAAATTCCAACCTATTTGCAGCGTCTCTTCTATAGTTCTGTTTTTATATTCATCTTGGCGGACATAAGTATCTTCAAATTTATCTGCAAACTTTGCAAATGCCTTGTCTTCTTCCGACAAAGCACCATCTCCCAAGATGACTGCAAGCTCTTTTGCTTCTTTACCTCGTGAGTAAGCAGCAAAAAGTTGGTTCATAAGGTCTGCATGGTCTTCTCTCGTTTTATTTTTACCAATTCCCTTATCCTTCAAACGGCTCAAGGATGGCATAACGTCAACAGGCGGATAAATTCCTTTTCTGTGTAGTGAACGAGCAAGGATAATTTGTCCCTCTGTTATATAGCCGGTAAGGTCAGGAATTGGGTGGGTTTTGTCATCTTCTGGCATCGTAAGAATAGGAATCTGTGTTATAGAGCCATCTCTTCCACGCAAACGACCTGCTCTTTCATACATAGTAGCAAGGTCTGTATAGAGATAACCAGGGTAACCACGACGACCAGGAACCTCTTTACGAGCTGCAGAAATTTCACGCAAGGCTTCCGCATAGTTTGTGAGGTCTGTCAAAATAACTAACACGTGCATACCACACTCAAACGCAAGATATTCCGCTGCTGTCAAAGCAAGGCGAGGAGTTGAGATACGCTCAATTGCTGGGTCATCTGCAAGGTTGACATACATAACTGTGCGCTCAAGTGCACCAGTTTTTCTAAAGTCTTCCATAAAAAATGTAGCTTCTTCAAACGTAATACCCATTGCAGCAAATACAACAGCAAAATCACTGTGACCAGAGATAACTGTTGCTTGACGTGCAATTTGTGCTGCCATTCTGTTGTGTGGCATACCAGAACCAGAGAAAATCGGCAATTTTTGTCCACGAACAAGTGGATTCATACCGTCAATTGTAGAAATACCTGTCTGAATAAATTCTGACGGATAATCTCGGCTGTATGGGTTCATAGGGTTGCCGTTGACATCTAGCTCTGTGTCTGCAATTATCGGAGCACCACCATCAATTGGCTCTCCCCTACCATTAAACACACGTCCTAGCATATCACGTGAAACAGGAAGCTTTAACACATCTCCTAGGAAACGAACATTTGTTGATTTGACGTCAATTCCAGTTGTGCCCTCGAACACTTGGACTAATGCTCTATCATTATAAATTTCCAAAACCTTTCCACGACGTTTTTCGCCATTTGGAAGTGAAATCTCAGCTAATTCATCATATGCAACATCATTAACCTTGTTCACAACCATCAAAGGTCCAGAAATATTACTAATTGTGCTATATACCTCTGGCAATTTCATTAGTTTTCCCTCCCAGAAATATATTTTCCTAAAGTAATCTTTATCTTTTCTTCTAGCTCATCAAGCTTGTTTAGTTCTGTCTCAGCTGTGTATCTCATACGAGTAATTTCTCCTCTGATTGGAAGAGATGTAATAGCTTTTAGAGGCTGACCAGAACGAAGTGCCTGCATCGCCATGTTATGGAAAAGACAAATATTACGTAACATCTTGAACTGCTTATCCATTGAAGCGTATGTATCTATCTCATGAAATGAATTCTGATGCAAGAAGTCTTCTCTGATTGATTTAGACGTTTCCAAAATCATTCTTTCATCCTTTGACAAGGCATCTATACCAACAAGACGAACAATTTCTTTCAATTTGTCTTCATCTTCCAAAAGTGACATTGCCTGCACACGAGTTTTTGACCATTCACCATCATAAATTCCGTCCCAATACTCGCCCAATTTCTGTGCGTATAGGGAATAACTGTTAAGCCAATTTATTGCAGGGAAGTGTCTCTGATAGGCAAGGCTTGAATCAAGTCCCCAGAAAACTTTTGCGACACGAAGCGTGTTTTGTGTAACTGGTTCTGACAAGTCACCACCTGGAGGAGAAACAGCACCAATAACAGAAACAGCACCTTCTCTACCACCATTGCCAAAACAAATTGCACGTCCTGCTCTTTCATAGAACGAAGCAAGTCTCGTCCCTAAATATGCAGGATAACCTTCTTCACCTGGCATTTCCTCCAAGCGTCCAGACATTTCACGCAATGCCTCTGCCCATCTTGATGTTGAGTCTGCCATAAGTGCAACGGAATAGCCCATATCTCTAAAATATTCCGCTATCGTTATTCCAGTGTAAACAGATGCTTCACGAGCTGCAACAGGCATATTAGATGTATTTGCAATCAAGAGGGTGCGTTGCATAAGTGACTTGCCACTGCGCGGGTCTTCCAACTCAGGGAATTCACGAAGAACGTCTGTCATTTCATTTCCACGCTCGCCACAACCTATATATACAACAATTTCTGCATCTGCCCACTTTGCTAACTGGTGCTGGATAACAGTTTTTCCGCTTCCAAATGGACCTGGAACACAAGCTGTGCCCCCACGCGCAATTGGGAAAAATGTGTCAACTACTCTTTGCCCCGTAACAAGTGGAACTTCAGGTGGCAAACGTTTCAAAACAGGTCTCTGACGTCTGACTGGCCATTTTTGAAGCATTGTGATTTCTCTATCCTGCCCATTATTATCAGTAATAACAGCAACAACTTCTTCCACAGTAAAGTCACCGTTATTAATGGATTTTACTACTCCACTTAAGCCGTAAGGCACCATTATTTTGTGGTCAACAAGGTCTGTTTCTTGAACGTGTCCCAAGAAATCTCCCTGTGCAACTTTGTCTCCAGCCTTAACTAGAGGAATAAATGACCATTTCTTTGCTCTGTCCACTGCTGGAACTGTAATACCACGCAAAATGTATGGGCTTTGAGCAGCAGTCTCAATTGCTTCAAGTGGTCTTTGAATTCCGTCATAGAAATTCTGAATCATACCTGGAGCTAATTCAACACTCAAAGGCTGTCCAGTTGAAACAACAGGTTCACCTGGCATAAGACCAGATGTTTCCTCATAAACTTGGACAGACGCTTTATCATCCTTTAATTCTATTATTTCTCCAACTAGCTTTGCACGTCCAACTTGACAAACGTCAGACATACTTGCACCAGCCATTCCACCAGCAATTACTAGTGGACCAGAAATTTTTTCTATATAGCCTGTAACCAGTTCTCTTTGCAAAATTATTCGCCTCAATTCTTTATAATTTTAGAAAAAGAAAACAAACTAATCTTCTTCTTGCTTGAATATATCCATTCCAACTGCTCGCTCAACAATACTTCTTATGCCACGTAAACCATAACTTGTTGACACACCTTGTGACGGAATTGGAATGATACTGATAGCTTCGGTTGAATTAACCTCCTGCACTACATCGGCAAACCTTTTGCAAAGATCTTCCGTTAGAAACAGTGCGGCATAATTTTCCGTGGAAAGCTGTGAAATTTTCGCTCCTAAATCATCCACATTGGCATCTGTAACGACAAAAACATCAAGACCAAGCGCCTTGAATGGCAAGACACTCTCGTAACTGCCAACTGCAATTAGCTTTTTACTAGAATCCATCTCTCAAAAGCCCCCTTACTTCTTCTCTGTTTTGGGCAAGCGACTTTGATACATAAATAACGCGAATATTTTTTACTTCTAGTTCTTTACCCCAAAGAAACGCCAGTATATTAGCAGGGCTATCAGAAGAGTAACGAGATTGTCTGATAGTTTCTAGCAAGAAGTTGTCTATGGCACACTCCAAAGTCACAATATCCTTGCTGAAATTGCCTAACAATTTTACCTTTTCAAAGACACGTCCTATTTTTTCATTTTCAAGGTAAGCTTCCCATAACAAAATATCTTCATCAAGAAGCTGAATCATGTGCTTGACTGGCACATTACCACCATCATAAAGGAACGGAAGCACTTTTTCCTTTGAAAATGCAAAACGTTTTAGGCGAAGGAGCGAACGTAGATTTTCAACATCAATTTTTAACTTTACCCATTCTACAATTTCACTTGATTTCAATGCGTCTGCTAACGTTAGCATTTGAGCATACATTGCTTTATCAAGTTTTTGCTCAAGTTCTAGCATATCCACCTTCAAGTCCTGCAGAGGCTGCCAAATCTCTTCGCACAATTTTGCGAAAAATTTAGGCAAATCTGTAAAATGTTCCGTTTCAAAAGCTTCAATAAAAGCCTCTGGTGCTATGATACCGAGATATGTTAAGAGTCCCCAGCGTTTTTCCGAAGTCGTTTGTGCTGCTAAAATGCTCTTTAAAATAACCTTAATGTTATGAAAATCATAGGGCAACTTTAAAATAGCAGTGAGATTTTCATCAGGAATAAAAGAATCAAATTCATCATACGTATCCTGCAAAACTTGCTCTAATACCGCATCAATATCACAATTTTCTTTGTTTGCAATATATTTGCCATAGGAAGTTTCACTCAAAATTTTAAAGAAAGAAGTGATGTCATATGCATCCAACAATCTCGAAAAGGCTTGAGCGTCCAACAGACGCAACTCCATTGTCCGACATCGTGCCACAGCATAACCGTATGACACATCACGGGACATAAAACCGCCCCCTTTCCTATTTCACAGCCTGTAAACTATCAAAAAGATGTTTTACAACTGTTGATTCACACTTCTCATTATAGTTTTTCAAAAGCATTTCAAAGAACAAATCATAGGCTTTATTCTCTGTGTAGAAGATTAAACCACCTACAAAGTTGCCTTGATTTTCTGATATAGAAATTTTTTTGTTTTTTTGCTTACAATAACCATCCAACCACGTTTGTGTAATGTATTTTTCACCATTACCTAACATAATGACACCATCTGTATCAATTTTATCAAGTAATTTACTCACAAATGCAAGATAGTCATTTTCCGCAAGTGATTGTAGATTTTTCAAAGCAAGCTCATTTGTTGCTGCTATTAAATCACGCTTACCCTGTAATTCAATTTTTGCAGTATCAAGCTTTCCGACAATCGCAGATGTTTTATAAATTTCTGTTTCTTCATCCTTAAAACGAGCGACAAAATCATTCTTAATTTTTTCACATTCAGCATTAGCCTCTGCCTCAATGGCAGCAACTTTATCTTTAGCTTCCTTTAAGATTGCTTCTGCCTCTTGCTTTGCGTCGTTAAGGATTTTATTTGTAATCTGTTCCAGTGCCATTATAGTGTAATCCCGTTGAGCATAAGTATGCTAACAAGAAGACCAAAGACTGCATAGGTTTCGACCATTGCTGGCAAAATAACAGCCTTACCAATCTGCTCTGGGTGTTTGCTAATCATAAGGATTGTTGCAGCACTAGATTTTCCTTGTCTAACCGCTGATGTATATCCAACAATAGCAATCGGCAAGCACGCAACAGCAATTTGAATTCCCTTCCAAAGTGTCAAAGCAGTGCTCAAAGTTCCACCAATAAGACCAACCTTTTGTAAAGCCAAAACAGCAATCAAAAGACCATAAATACCTTGTGTGCCAGGAAGTGCAAGAAGGACAAGGCAGTAACCAAATTTATTTGGATCTTCTGTCATAACACCTGCTGCAGCTTCATTTGCCAAGGCAATTCCTTTTGCCGAACCTGTGCCTGCAATTGCAACTGCCAAACTTGCTCCGATGAGCACCATAATTGAGCCTAATAACTGTTCCATAACTGTTTCCTCCTAAATTTTTTACTTTTAAAATTAAAGCCCTTTAGGCTTGAATTTTTGAAAATTTTGATTTTATGCTAAGTGGAGAGAATTCTCTGCCACCTGCTTCATAAAATTTACCAAAGAACTCTACAAACTGCAAACGAAGAGTGTGAACAAATGCCCCTAGCAAATTTACCGCAACACTAAAACCATGTCCGAGAACAAATATTAATATTGCCAGTATCCAGCCAAAATATTTTATAGGTAACACCATATTCACTAGTAGGTTAATAACCATTCCAACCGCTGCACCAGAAAGTCCCAAGGCTAACAATCGGCTATAACTCAAGATATCGCCAAAATAACCTGTAATGTTATAAAGGCTCATGATTCCACTAAACAACTTTACGAAAATATTTTTCTTTTCTCGTCCTTGTGTTAGCACTAATGCTAACGCAGAAGCAATTGCAACATATTTACTAATTGTGGCATACATTGGCAAATTACCTAGACCACTAAAAACTCCAAGTCCAACAAGTCCAAGAAGGAAGGTAATCCAAGCACCCTGGTCAAATATTGCAGAAAACTTTTCGCCATTTTTCCAAGCATGAACCATCGCAATAGCAAGTCCAGCAACAATCTGCAACACACCAATTGCAAGCGAAATCCCTAAAAATGTCATAGGATCATTCATAGGATCAAGCAATTGAAGTTTTTTCAAATGAACTGAGATGGGGAAAAGAAAACTAAACGCAGTAAAGGAATCACCAAAACAAGTCCCTGTAACAAGCCCTACCACTACAGAAGAAATCAAACCAACCAATAACACTATAAAAAATTTACGTAATAAAGGTGGCATGCTATGACGTATAAGGAAGTATCCAACTACACCAGAAAGCAACAATCCATAACCTGCATCCCCAAAGCACGTTCCTAGAATTAAAAAGAAAAACGGAGCCATGACTGTGCATGGGTCTGGTGTGCCATATGTAGGAGCACCATACATCATGGTTAATGGCTCCATACAGCTTGACCAATTTGGATTTGATAAAAGTGTCGGAGGTAATTCCCCTTCTTCAGGTTCTACAACCTCTAACACAACCTTATCACCAAATTTTGAAATTATTTTTGTTACCTTGTCTAGTGCAGGAGTCAAAATCCAAAGATCCCAGACAAGAACTTTTTCCGTAGGCTGCCCGCTTAACTTTGCTTCTTCACGTTCCTGCAAAATGTTATAGTAATCGTAAATTTTGCGTAATTCAGCTAAATTTTTATCCGCCAAGATTACAGTAGCATTCTCATTGGCTCGAATTTCAGCCTCTATTGCTTTTATCTTGACCTTGATATTAGCCAGTTCGTCAGACGCTAGCCCCTTCATCCAAGTCTCAACATTAACACTAAACGCAGAAAATTCATTTGCTACCTCACGAAGAATTTCTTCTTTTGATGTAGGTGCAACGACAACAAGCAAGTCGTTAGGAGATTTTTTATCGCCATTAATCAAAGTACATTCACACAGTGAATTCAGTTTGTTGTTAATGTTTGCCATTAATTCCTGCGACTTAACCTTTGAAATTTCATATATATACCCTTTTGTCAATCCTGTGCCAGAAATAAAAATTTCCATAGGATAAGGTATATCCATAAACTTCAAAAGTTGCTGTTCCATTGTCTGCACATTCTGAAGCTCAGTAATAGATGTTTTGAGATTTCTATCAGCTTCTAATGTAGCTGTATAAATGTCATTTAAGTCAAAACTTGCAGACAGCTCTTTTAGATGAGCCAATGTCTCTTCTGGAATTTCTCCCATCATCATCGCAAAAGAATCAGGCTTAGTTGTTTCATAAGGCTCCAATATTTTAAATATTGATTTTAGTTTTTGCAGTTTATCCCTTATTTTGGCTAAGTCTATAGCAGATTCGTCAGCAGTGTCATCAGAGCTTTTTACAAATTCACATACAGACAACTTTTGTAATTCATTGGCCAAGTCAGTTGCGACAGATTTGTGCACAGCAACACGTGCACGTGTCATATTACTAATTGCCATACGATGTAATCACCTCGTTTGCCAACCATTTTGCTGCATCTGCTACAGCCTGTTGACCATTAGCAAAAAACGAGTCTTTTTCTTTTGTGGCATCCTCGATCAGCTTTGCATTTTGAGCATTTGCTTGTTTTTCTGTTTCACTCGTCTTGTCACGCCATTCGCTGAAACAAGTTTGCCGCGTATTTTTGACAAGGTTGTTGGCTTTTATTCTAGCCTCTTCAATTAAAGATGTTGCAGAATTTTTAGCTTGTTGAACAGCTTCTTGCGCAGTTTTCTCTGCTTCTTTAATCTTCTCCACCATATTTACATTTGTTTCGCCCATAAGGGAGCACCTCCTCTCAACCAATTTATGCGAAACGATTACATTTTATTTTTTTTGATTAAAATTGTCAATAAAATATCAATCTTTATTAACAAAAAAATCCCCACAGATCCGATACAAGGGAGGTCTTGACCACAGTTTGAACAATAATTCAGGGCAGAATGAGCAGAATCGGTCGATGAAACAAGCATCTCCACCATCACCTCATAGACCACCCAACTGGGTCTAATATTTTGTAGGTTCAAGACTCATCCCTCTACGCACGAAACCCGCAGGGATATATATCATCAAATTATATTCGTATTATATACAAAACATTTTTGTTTGCAAGTGCTAATTTGATAATTTAAAAGAAAATGGAACTTTTACTATAAAATTTCCTTCGCTGCCAAATATCCATTTTTTAGCTGCAATTTGTGCAGCCGAATCTAACCGCGAAAATCCGGAGGATTTATCAATGGATACATTGCTTACTATGCCATTTTTCACAGTAAGAAGCAATAATACAGTTCCTTCCTCTCTCATTTTTCTGGAAAAAACAGGGTATCGAGGAATTTCTTTATGCTTCACAACTACAGCATCTAACTCCTTTATTTTATGGGCTACTCCATTGCTCTCTTGTGAAACAGAATCACTCTTCCTTTCACTGCTTGTGGAATTTCCTAATCCTCTTGCGTCACTATCGTAACTTTGCATATTAGTAGTATTGCTATCGGTTGCAGTGTTTTTTGACAAGTTTTTTTCATTAGCTTTGTTGACAAGTGCTTCCCTTGTCAAGGTTTTCCCCTTACTACTCTCACTTGACTTCCTCGCATCAAAATTCTTGCTATGTAGCTCAGTAATTACACTTTTGTTTTTAGAAAGTTTTACTGTTACTAGTTGAACAGGGACTGAGGTACATTTTGCATGATCAACCACCAACATCCTAATAAAAGCAAAAAGCATACAATGAAAAATTAAGGAAATGAGTATTGCTAACAAATTTTTATTTTTTAGTATTTTTGTAATGTTACTAAACATTTTTTTATTTATTCTTCTGCAAAAGACGTAACTAATCCTACTCTAGCGGTGCAGTTTTTTTGTAGCAATGATAAAAATTCAACAACTGTGCCATACTGCAAACTTTTATCAGCAACAAGCAAAATACCTTTATCTTTTGTAGCATTTAATCTTTTAAACACATCTTCTCTGCTTACTTTTTGTGAATTAAAAAATACGCTTCCATCCTTATTGAGCGTTATCACATTAGATGCATCAAACGAATTGCTTGCATTATTGTAGCTTTTTGGCAAATCCACAGTAACATTCGTAGAAATAAAGCTTGCAGTAAGCACAAAAAAGATTATTAGCATAAATAGCACATCTATCAAAGATGTTATATCTAATTCAGCTATTTTACTTCTATGTCTCATCAGTTCTTTCCTTATGTTATTTTTTACTTACTATTTGAACTTATTGAGAGGTGCTCTCTAACAATATAGTCAGCTATCTGTTGCATTTTTTCTTCAACAGAGTCAATATGTGAATTTAATAGACCTGTAACAGCCACGACTGGTATTGCAACAATAAGTCCTGCTACAGTTGTAAAAAGTGCCTCATATATTCCACCAGTAACAGCGGAAGCATTTATTGCACCAGTCAAATTCAATGACTGAAACATTTTTACCATTCCGAGCACCGTCCCGAGCAATCCAAGTAATGGGGCAATTTTTGCAATTATATCCAATATGTTTATATTTTTTTGAAACTTGAATATTTCCTCTCTAACAACACTATGCATTAAAAGACGCATTTGCTCTGTAGTAATATCCCAATGAGCCAACGCAACACAAAAGACTCTGTGATAACAGGTGTTTCTTTCTTGTATTATCGCCCAAGCTTTTTCTCTATTATTGGCAAAAATTTCTTTGCCAAAATTTTCTATCAAACTACTTATATTGCACTTTGATGATGCAAAAAATAGCAGTCTTTCAATAATAACTGCCAAAGATAATACTGAAAGAGAAAATATAATCCACATAATGAATCCACCTTGTTGAATTACAGTAAACATTTTTTAGTCCTCCATAACAAGTAATTTATTTTCTGAGCAAAAGAAATAGTAAAAATAGTGACCCAAAACAAGAAGTTACAACTCCTACAGGCAACTCCTGTGGTGCAGTAACAACACGTGCCAATGTATCACAAATAACTAGAAACGAGCCACCAATAAAAAAAGAATTTATTGCCAAAGCTCTATGGTTAGTATGAAGAATTAACTTTGTAATATGCGGGCACATAAGCCCAACAAATCCTATTGGTCCTGCTATTGAAACTACAATAGCAATTGCGACAGAAACTACTAATAGAAAAATAATTTTTACGCCTTTTACATTAACTCCTCGTGTCTGTGCTAATTCCTCACCACACAAAATTAAATCAAGCGTTGGTGCCAACAACAAACAAAGCAATATACAAAAAATTGCAGTTATCATTACTAACAAAATTGGAGAAAAATTTATAGCGTGCAATCCCCCCATAGTCCAACGCATCATTCGAAATGTGTCAATGTAACCGCCACTATATTGCACAATCATTGTAAAAGCTGAAAACATAAAATTTAGAACGATACCAAGTAGTAGCAAAAAGGCGGTAGAAGCTCCCTCTTTCTTAACTGCAACGGCAGAAAATAATATCACCATTGCAAGAATTGCACCCAAAAATGCAAAATACGACAAACCATTTTTTAAGCCATACAGAAAAGATGAGACAACTCCAAGTTTAATATAGGAAACTGCACCAAACGATGCGCCACTGGAAACACCAAGCATATCTGGACTTGCCAGAGAATTTCTGAATAACGCTTGAAAAACTAACCCACATAATGACAATATTCCACCAACGAAAAAACCAAGCAAAACCCTTGGAAGCCTGAGTAGCACAAAAATTTTAAGTAAAACTTCATCTCTCGCAAGCAATGCAACGGGAGATATAAAATTTGCGCCAAACAAAGGGCAGAAAATAATAAGAACTATTGACAAAAAAATTATCAAGCTTGAAATAAAAATATTTTTTTTCATAGTAAGCCTCAATAACACAATGACAAGACAGTTTTACCATTATCTGTCTTTGCAAACTCAAATTCAGCGTTAAATATATTTTTTAGGACAATAAGGTCAAAAAAGCTTCCAGCAAAACCCAATTTTTCAACTTTACCATCCTTTAAAGCTACTACTCTATCCGCAATACGCAGAGCAAAATTTATATCATGTGTCACAACTACTATTGTTTTCCCCATACTTTTAGCTTTCGCAATTAAGGAGAAAACTTGCTGTATGTTTTGGACATCCATAAAACTTGTTGGCTCGTCCAAAAACAAAATTTCGCTTCCTTGAGCAATTGTAGCTGCAAGACAAACACGTTGTTTTTCCCCTCCAGAAAGGCTCGCAATAAGTCTATCTGCGAGATGCTCAACGCCTGTCATTCGCAATGCATTCAATGCAACTTCTACATCTTTTTTTGTCGTCCCTTCAAAAAACTTTTTTTTTGCAAAGCGTGACATTGAAACAAAGTTTAACGCAGTATAGGGTAACTCGGCAGTATGCACTTGATGCAACCAAGCAATTTTTAATGCTATATCACGAGAGGACAATTTTTGTAGGTCATTTCCATCAATCGTAACATTACCAGTATACGGTAAAAGTCCTCCTAGACACTTCAACAATGTGCTTTTTCCCACACCGCTTGAGCCTATGACTGCAAGGACTTCCCCTTGTTTTACACTAAAGGTAATATCACTTAATATTTTGCGACCAGAAATTTGAACATTTAAATTTTCAACCGTAATTACATCCATATTAAAAGGCTCTTTTCACAATTAGTATTTAGCGCTTTATACATAACTTGCAATATCTCTACAATTCTTGGTCCAGGTCTAAGAAACTTTGTTCCCACAAGAGGAATTATTTTTATATTCAAATGCTTATTAGGCAATTTTTTTTTCCAACTTTGTGTTATTTGTTCAACATTAAAGCTAGATTTAGTTTTGAGGCCATCATGTGTTTTTAAATCTCCCACTAAATCAAAGACAACGTCGGGTTTTAGCTTCATTACACCATCTATAGTCATAAGAGGATATTGAATGGGAAATTCACACAGGACATTTTTCCCTCCAACAATTTCTAGCAACTCATTATAAAAAACATTACTGCCTGCTGCATAAAAATTATAAACTGCATCTTCATTAATATCCCTTGAAACACATATTAACACAGTTTTTTTCTGATGTGTATTACGCACCTTTTTTTTTATATCGTCTATTCCTTGATGAATCTTATCCACTATATTTTTTGCTAATCTTTCTTTTGCACAAACATGCCCAAGTGTCATAATCCCATTCATTATGTCTTTAATGCTATTCTGCCGCACAACAACGTATTTTATGCCAAGTGCATCTAGATCTTCTGTCGCTTGCTGATGCATATCTTGCAGCACAACGAGATCAACATTGGCTCGTAGTATTGTTTCATAATTTATTTCAGCAAAATCACACAATACAGGCTTTGTTAAAGCTTCCTTAGGGTAATCACAAAATCTCGTCACACCAACAACATGTTCTCCTTCGTTAAGTGCAAAAAGGATTTCTGTCGCAGCAGGAGAAAGCGACATTATCCTTTTAGGAGTTGCAAAGGCACAATTACCCCCAAAACAAAAACAAAATATTATCAATAAAGTAATTTTTTTCGTCATCTAATAACCATAAAGAAAGAACCCTCCGCGGGTTCTTTCTTTTCCTTCCATTTAATTCCACGGGCAAATTAAACAGCAAAATCTACGCAAGGTATTCTGACTTCGGTTCTAGTAAACCGCTCACAGTGGCTCGTCCGTCAAGGATAATTCCCTTGTTCCCCTAAACGTAAATTATTTATTTTTTATATCAAGTAGTTAATCATCAAGATCAAAAAACTTTTTGTTGGGCACATCTCCCCAAAGACCGTCAAGATTATAATACGATTGACCATCCTTCGTCAATATATTGATAACAATATGCCCACCATCCATTAATGTCCACTTTGAACCATTTTCTCCTTCAGTGGTATATGTCAAGCCCATGTTGTCGAGAATTTCTTCTGCACGATCTTTTAATGTCTGACTGTGTATGTTGCTACGTGCAATAGCAACAATAAATATCTCAGTAAAACTAGAAACTTCAGAAAGATCATATATAGTGACCTCTGTAGCATGCTTGTCAAGTAATCCATTTATTATTGGTAAATATTCAATGTAAAATTCTTCTGCCATTATTCTCTCCATTGTTATTTTTTTCTATTTTTCAAATAAACATCTAAAGTATCAAGAACAGTAGCTTTATAATCGTGTCCTAGAACAATAGAGACGCAATGTGCTTGATTAGATGCTCTAATTAAATTGTTAGGTACTCCAAAAAATTCTCCCAACATTTTTGCTGTATTCTTCATACTAACAGAAGCATTTTCAGGATAAATTATATTTGAAAAATTATAATCAAAATGTTTTGCATTACCTGTTTCTCGAATATCTATCCCAAGTTTTTGTAGCCTTTGTGCAGCTTCCTTGCATATCCCTGCACGACCATCACCATTCAAGACTGCAATATCAGTATTTATACCTTCTACTAATGTTTTTAGAAGCTTTGGGTCTATCTGCTTAACATTACCGTCATCCGTATTTGAACCT
The DNA here is from genome assembly GCA_937902895.1 of uncultured Synergistaceae bacterium. Classification (GTDB taxonomy): domain Bacteria; phylum Synergistota; class Synergistia; order Synergistales; family Synergistaceae; genus CALELF01. The sequence continues at coordinate 14,789 of CALELF010000035.1, forward strand.
TGCCCCATAGAATTTGCAAGTTTTACAGCAGAAAATGGAATTTTTGTTTTATTACCTTTTGAATCAACCTTAAATAGTCTACCCGCATGCAAGTCAGCCAGTGGAGCTGATAAAAACATATTAACAGCCTCTATATCACCAATCCAATAGCTAAGTTTGCTTACAATAGCAGGCTCGCCAGGACACATTGTAAAGAAAATATTTTCTTGTGGAATTTCCTTTTGGATAAAATTTGCTAGTCCAATAGCAAAGGAAGGCGACATATCTGTTCTAAATAATTGTAATGCACTTCGTATTAATGACGGAACTTTTGTTAGTGTGGTTGGAGCATATACCTGGGTAATAACTTTTTTTAGAAATTTTTGTTGCCGTTGAATACGACCAATATCCCCCATTGCATCATGCCTAAAACGCACATAATGCATTGCAGTTCTACCATCTAAATGTTGCAAACCAGGCATAATGTTTATATCTAAGTCACCAGCTCTATCACGATATACCATTTTACGTTCTACTTCTATATCAACGCCACCTAAAGCATCAACAAATGCTGGAAAACCATCATAATCAACTATGACACAATATAGGATTGGAATTGAGAGGTAACTTTCTATAGTGGCTTTTAGCAACTCTTGTCCGCCAAAAGCATAAGCGTGATTAAGCTTTTGGGTTCCGTGACCAGGAATCATTACTCTAAGATCACGAGGGAGCGAAACAACTCTTACATTTTTGTCATCAACATCTACAGAAGCTAGCAGGATAGTGTCACTACGTTTTGATTTTTCTACATTATCCTCACCAATAACAAGTACATAAAAACGTCCTTGCTCCTTTATGAGTTGATAATATGCATCCTCTTCTTTTTTCTGTGAATCCTGCATCAGAAAACTTAACACGCCTTCTTGTGTCGGATGCCAAACATTTTGCATTCGTAAAAATATACCACCAAGGAATGCAATAATCCCACACAATAACACAATCAATAATCTATGTTTTCCCATTTTAAACTTCGTCCTTTCCAGCTTCATACAACCTGTTTGAAATTATGAAGTCATACACCAATCTAGGCAACATAAAACGAACACTCTTGTGATTTTTAATTCGATATTTTATGTCTGTGCTCGATATTTCCAATTCAGGTTCCCGTAACAAAATTACTTTCTCCCTTAATCTTTTAGGGAGCGAGTTAAATTTTGCTAAACTTGTATGTGCTCTTGTTATAGAAACAAAACGACACATATCAAGAATTTGTTCCGGCTCTCTCCATGTCACTATACCACATGCGGCATCAAGGCCTGTAATAAAGAACAACTGAGAGCTCTCATATCTAGGCATTTTTTTGATAGCACTAAGTGTATCTACGGTATAACTTTTTTCTTCTTTTTTCACTTCAAAGTCAGACACGGCAAAATAAGGAACATCCCTTGTAGCGAGATATACCATTTCCAAACGTCGCTCTGCATCTACCATGACATTTTCAGTTTTGTGAGGTGGATTTCCACTTGGAATAAACAGCACCTCATCTAGGTGCAAATTGTAGTATGCAGTATCTGCTGCAAAAAGATGCCCTAAATGAATGGGGTCAAAAGTTCCCCCCATAATTCCTAGTCTATCTATACTCTCTTTTGAATTATTCATCTTTCACAACAAAATTATCAGAATCAGTTTCTTCATCTTCAAATTCATTATTTGGATAAAAATCTGGATAGAAAACAAATTCCTTATGCGCTATACGAATTGTATCCCCAGCAACAGCCCCTGCACGCTCCAATAATTCTTCTACTTTATATTTTCTAAGTAAACGAGTAAAACGTGCAACATTCTCTTCTTGCGTAAAATCATATTTTACAGCAGCATCTTCTAGTTGACTATGAAGAATTTGATACCCTCCACCATGCAAGGCAATAACTTGAATTTTTGTCCTTTTGCGGACAGGGTCTTTCTCGTAATCTCTATTTTCCCAAGCAAAAAGTTTAACCTGACTCTGAGGACGCGGATGAATTTTTGTAAACTTTACCAATTCTTTTGTCAAAAACTCAATTCCCTCATCAGTCAAAGCGCTCGTAACTACAGCATTAAACCCTTTTGTTTTAAAATACTCAGTTAATTTTGCAATAAGTTCAGGCAATACCACCTCATCAACTTCATCTGACTTATTTAAGACAATAAGTGTTGGTCGTTCTGAGAGGCGAACATCATATTCCGCAAGCTCGCTATTAACAATCTCATAATTTTTTATTATTTCATCAAAATTGCCGTTTTCTAGCGAAAGAACATGCAACAAAAGACGTGTCCTATCTATGTGACGTAAAAATTCAAGTCCAAGCCCCTTGTTTATGTGTGCTCCTTCTATCAAGCCTGGAATGTCAGCTATAATAATTTTTTCTTCATCAGTGTTCAAGACACCTAAATTTGGAGATAATGTTGTAAAAGGATAATTAGCTATTTTTGGTTGAGCTGATGAAATAGATGCCAAGATGCTAGATTTTCCGACATTTGGAAGCCCTACGAGCCCGATATCTGCTATCAATTTTAATTCTATTCTAACTGTAATTTCTTCCCCAGGGCGCCCCTGCTCACAAAAACGTGGCGTTTTTCTGCAGCTGGAGGCAAAATAACGATTTCCACGTCCGCCTTTACCACCACGTGCCGCCATAAATGTGTCACCATTTTCCGTTAAATCAGCAAGTCCCTCGTTAGTTTTATCATCGTAAATTATAGTGCCACAGGGAACAAGGATATTTATATCCTCTCCCTTAGCTCCATTTCTTTGAGCTCCTTTACCATGACCACCATTGTTGCCTTTTATATGATGCATATATTCCAAATCTGCAAGTGTCTGCAGATTATTAGTTGCAGTAAACCAAACACTTCCACCATGTCCTCCATTACCGCCATTAGGACCACCATTTGGTTTAAACCGCTCACGAAGAAAACTCATACACCCGTTTCCACCGTGACCGGCAACAATCTTTATCTTTAGTTTATCTACAAATTTCATCCGTTATTCCATTCTTCACAAAACAAAAGAGGCAAAGTCAAAAAACATTGACCTTGGCCTCTCGAAAAAAGTCTGCTCAATAATTAAGCTTCACAATCCTCTATTGTAAATTCCTCAACCGTTGCATACTTACGGTCAGCCTTAGTGATGAAACGAACAGTTCCTGGAACAGTTGCATACACTGTGTAATCACGTCCCAAACCAGTCCCAACACCTGGGCGAATTTTTGTTCCTCTTTGTCTTAAAATGATAGTTCCAGCATTAACAAAGGAACCATTGCCACGCTTAATACCTAAATATTTAGGTTGACTATCACGACCATTTGTCGAACTACCTTGACCTTTTTTATGTGCCATAAGTTAATCCT
>CALELF010000036.1 GCA_937902895.1 uncultured Synergistaceae bacterium
TTCTAAAATTGTAAAATTACTTGAAGAAATTGATGATTCCAAAAAATTGTCAGAAAAAAAACGTGAAGAGCTTTTTGAATTAATCACGCAAAATAGTATTTATGCTATTTTTTCAGCAACTGTTGAAGAAATAGCAAGAATTTATCGTGTGCCATTGCACATGATTCAGTCAACGGAAAAAACTACATCGTGGGGCTCTGGAATTGAGCAACTAGGGATAGGCTTTGTGCAAACGTGCTTATTGCCGTGGATAAAGCGGTGGGAGAGTTGCATAAGCAAGTTTTTAATTCCTGATGCAGACAAGACCAATATTTACGCTAAATTCAGTGTAGATGGGCTAATGCGTGGCGATACTAAATCACGTTATGAATCCTATGGTCTTGGTATACAAAACGGGTTTCTATCACCTAACGAAGCGAGGGCTTTTGAAGATCTTAATGCTCGTGAGGGTGGAGACGAATATTATATTCCTTTGAATATGGGAGGAAGTGAGAAAAAAGATGAAGCGGCAAATTGAATTTGAGCTTAAAAATTTAAGCGAAACAGGTGAAATTGAGGGTTATGCAAGCACTTTTGGTAATGAGGACGCTTATGGCGATGTCGTTGCTAAAGGTGCTTTTGTTTCAAGTATTGCAAAGAAAAATCCTGTTCTTCTTTGGCAGCATGACACAAGACAGCCGATAGGCACTATTACAGACCTTTATGAGGACGACCACGGGCTTTATTTCAAAGCACAGTTACTCGTGGATAAGGTGCAGAAAGCGACAGAGGCTTACGAGCTGTTAAAGGTCAAGGCTATCAATGGAATTTCAATAGGCTTTTGCGTAAAAGACTACGAAATTAAAGATGGCATAAGGATTTTGAAAAGCATTGACTTGTGGGAAATATCTCTTGTTACATTCCCTGCCAATGATAAGGCGGAAGTAACTGGAGTAAAAGATATGTCAATTCGTGAAATTGAGGGCTGCCTAAGGGATTTAGGTTTGACCCCATCTAATGCAAAAGGTGTGATTTCACGGATAAAAAATCTACGGGATGTAGATGAGACAAAAGAATCAGCAAAAAAACTTCTACAAATTATGAAAGGGGAATAACAAAATGGAAGAATTAAAAGGGCTGATGGAGCAAATTAAATCTACTTTTGAGGAATACAAAAAAGCTAATGACGCAAGATTAGCAATTCTTGAAGAAAACAAAAGTGGAGAGGGAACGGGGGAATTGCAGGAGAAACTTGCAAAGATGGATGAAGCGATGTCTGCAATGGAGAAAAGATGTGGCGAGCTTGAGGCAAAGGCAGCAAGGCCGGGAAAGCCTGACATAAAATCAGTGGACGAATACGAGCAGAGCTTTGACAAGTTCTTACGTAAAGGTGTCGTTGACGATGTTATGGAAAAGAAATCTATCAACACACAGACAGGGTCAGAGGGTGGCTACGGCGTGCCTGAAGAAATGAGTAAACAGGTATATCAGTTACTTCGTGAAGCTACACCAATGCGTTCTGTGTGTAAAAGTCTCAAGGTTAGCACAGAGGAATATTCACAGTTGATAGGTGTTCACGGGGCAGCAGCAGGCTGGGTTGGTGAAACAGATGCAAGACCCGAAACACTTGCACCAATGTTCGCACAGGCAAAGCCAGTGTTCGGCGAAGTGTATGCTAATCCGTTTGCAACACAAAAAGCACTTGACGATATGTTCTTTGATGTAGAAGCCTATATCAAGAATGAAATCGTTGACGTGTTTGCAGAGAAAGAAAACCTTGCTTTCACGCTTGGTAATGGTAGCAATAAGCCAAAGGGCTTGCTTGCATACAATATGAGCTTGCTTGAAGATGGAACAAGACCAGCTGATACGTTGCAGTATATCGCAAGTGATGCATTAAAGGCAGATGACCTTATTGACCTTTACACAAAGGTAAAGACTGGTTACCACGCAAATGCAAGATTTATGTTCAATGCAACAACTCTTGCAGCAATTAGAAAGTTTAAGGATGACAACAAGCAGTATATATGGCAGCCAGGAATTAACGGTGGCACACCATCTACTGTGTTTGGTTATTCTTACACAATTAACCCTGATATGCCAAGCCTTGCAGGGGGTAACACACCAATAGCTTTCGGTGATTTCAAGAGAGCCTACACTATTGTTGACAGAGTTGGTATCAGAGTTACGAGAGACCCATATACCAATAAGCCATACGTTGGTTTCTACACCACCAAGAGAGTTGGCGGTATGCTTGTTGATAATCAGGCAGTCAAATTCTTGAAAATAGGTAATTAACAATGAAAGATTTGTCTAAAGATTCTATTGTTTCAGTGTTGTTGAATTTACAGCAATATTCAGAAACAGTGCAATCATCTAGTGCAGATTTAATTGATGCAAAAGACGCAACACTTTTCATTGCGATAGGTGCAAATTCTTTTACCGACGAAAACAGAATTGATTTCAAACTTGAAGAAAGTGATGATGGCATTACATACTCAAGTGTTGAGGCTAAAGATGTAGTAGGTGCAGATGGTGAAGTCAATGATGGCATTGTCGCCTCTGTTACATACGATTTAGAGAAAACAGAAATGAAAGCTCTAGGTTACGTTGGTAATAGGAGATATTTGAGACTTACAGCAATGTTTAGTGGCACACACGCCACAGGCACTATTTTAGGTGCAATGGTAGTGCAGTTCTTGCCTTACCGCAAGCCAAAACAATAGTAAAGGAGATACGGGGATGACTATTGTTGAGCCAATAACGTTAGACCAAGCAAAAACTCATCTCCGTGTTTATCACAACGAAGATGATGAATATATAACCTCTTTAATATCTGCTGCCCGTGTGTATGCGGAGAATTTTCAAAATCGCAACCTCGTAAAAAAGAGCGAGGACGATGTAGAGGGTGAGGATTATTTCACACCTAGTGAGTTGGAAATACAGGCTATGGTGCTGTTAGTAGCTGACTTTTATTTACACCGTGAAAGCACACAGATACAGACTAAATACACGACAGGAGAGTTACCCACGGCAGCGAAGCAGTTGTTGTGGTTTAACAGAAAAGTGTTATGAAGTATGGAGCTGGAGAGTTTAGAGAGGTTATAGACATTATCAGCAAGGTAAAAACGCCTGATGGCATGGGTGGTTATATCGTAACTGATAATACGAAATTGCATTGCATGGCGATAGTTAGGGGCAAGCGGTCAAAAGACGGTGTTGTTTCGGGGAGAGACCTTGAAATAAGGACACACGAAGTCATTATCCGGTTGAGTTCAGTTGAGCCACAGAAAAACGACAAGATTTTGTGGCGAGGCAAGACTTTGGCGGTAAAGACTGTTTTGCCTGATTATTCGGATATGTTTTGTGTAATGGAGTGCGTCAATGAAGTTTAGCATAAATACGACCTCGTTTGGGGCGTTGGCTAACGATTTAAGGCGATTAGCAGGAACGGAGCTAAACAAAGCTCTTGGTAATAAAGTTGCAAAATGCGTTGATAAAGTTCGTGATGATGCTATTGCTTTAGCACCTATTGCAAAGTCAAGCTACAAGGTGCAAATAGGCAAGAAGAATTACAAAACTGTATATCCGGGGCGTTTGAAGAAAAGTATCAAGGCAATGATGCACAAGCCAAGAGGCGACGTTGCAGGTGGTGTTTACGCTTATTATCCTGATGGCAAAAAGCCGACGGAGACACAAAAAGGCGATAAATACTACGCATTCGCACCTGAATATGGAACGACACGAGGGGGTTGGCGTGAGACACCATCACGACCAAGCCCTTTTTTACGTCCGGCACTTTTGAAGAACGAAAACTTTGTTATGAACGAGATAAGCAATGGAATTGAGATTGCAATAAATAGGGCAATGTATGGCAAGTCTAGGTTATCAGCAGAGGAAGTTTCGGCAGTAGAGAGTGCAATGGGGGGCTTTGTGAATTGGGGCGATGTTTCTCCTAGAGGCTTGAAAAAAGGTAAAAAGTGATGAGTTTATTAAAACATCAAATGCTATATGAAGCATTAACAAGTAATGAAGCACTTATGGCTAAAGTGAGTTGTATTACAGACGAGCCACTACCTGATGTCCAAGCTCCCTACATAGTAATGGGGGAAACGTATGAGGGCAATGGTGAGTTAGTTGACAACTCGTGTGCAGCTGTGGTGGTTACATTGCATATATGGAGCAATTATAGAGGCAGAAAGGAAGTGCTAGAGATACGGGATTTGCTAGTGGCAGCATTGCCTAACTGGTGTCTTTTTGAAATGTTTGAAGTCAATTCAGACACAGAGAGAGACAGTCAAGATTCCGTATGGTGGCATGGAATTTTTGAAATTAGATATTTTGATGAAAGGAAGTAAAAACAATGGCTAGACAATTAGCAAAAAATGCACAGGTTATTATTGTGGAACACGGTGCGACGTTACCCACACCACTTGTTTGTGTAGGTGGGCTTTCAAGTTGGAGCTTGGACGAATCCAAGACTGAAGTTGATACTACTGGTATCTACGACAAAAATAAGCAGTATGTCCCGGGGCAAGGTGAGGCAAGAGGCGACTTTGAAGCTATCTATGATACAAGTGATGAAACACAGGCAATTATAGAGGAAGCACACGCTAATGACCTTTTAGTTGATATATATATCAGACTTCAAGGCACTGGGGCAGGGTTGCCACAGAAGAAAATTCAAGCATATATCTCAAAATACACATACAGTGCATCAGTAGATGACAAGGTATCTTTGTCATTGAGCTATGTTGCAGGTGCGGATATTGACAACACTCCACAACCAACACCACCAACAGGAGATTAATAATGCGAGAATTTATCATCAATGGTAAAGAATATAAAGTCAACTTCGGGCACAACGCACTAGTTGCGATAGAGGATAAGTTAGGAAAGTCTATCTCCGAGATAGGAGACGTGGACTTTTCGGCGAAACAAATTCAGGTATTATTCTATGCAGGGCTTTTAGG